>JBLHWZ010000150.1:0-12815 GCA_047629415.1 Bradymonadia bacterium
GGCCCAAACTTCGTTGATGAGGTGATCGACGTAGCCTTTTGGCGCATCCGGTTGCTGCTCGTGGGCGACCGCCCAGACATGCTGCGCGAAGTGAGGATGATCAAGGATGAATTGGAGACTCGGAAAGCACTCTTGCAAGCCGTTACGTAGCCCAGTGCCGCTGTCAGCAGTCGCGACGACAACCGATTTCGGTCCGACTCCGTGTCAGACAGAGACCCGAAAGAGCTGGTCGCGAATCTGCTCATAGCTCGCCTTGGCAGCGACGTAGCTCGGTGACACCTCGCCGCTTCGGTACGCGAGGCCGACTCGGATCTCCTTCCACTCGATGACCCGGACCTTCTTGTCACGAGAAAGGTCCGAACGGCCGATACAGCCGGCTGGCTGCAGAGTTGCAGTCCGATGCATCGAACCGTCCAACTCGACAAACACCTCCTCTGCAACATCACGCGTCGCTGCCGGCGCGTCGTACTTTGACGCCAACTCGTCGAGTTTCGCATCCACGAAGTCGACGGCTCGATCGCCCTCGGCGGTGACTAAACGAAGAGCGCTCGTTCGTCCGATCTCGATGCCGTAATGCTCCTCGAACTGCTCGACTGCGTCGCCGTAAGAGCGCTCGCACCCGAAGTCGGTCAGTGCACGACGCACGGCCTCGGATTTGCCGTCTCGAACGACACCAAAGAGGTCGGTTAGCGGTGTGCGCTGTTTCCTGGTCGTCCGGTCGCGTGACCGTGGAAGAACCGCGGAAATCTCCCTCAGAACCGTGCAGAACACGCCCTCGTCGATACCCGCGAGATAGTCGTCGGACTCGATTCGGTGCGCCTGCGAGAATTCCCCAAGAACCTGCTCCGTTGCCAACCGGCCCACCGCCCGGACTAGGTCCAGAATCAGCCGGTCGAGTCTGTGTCCCGCGGTCTCCATTCCGCTTCGACGGCTCGTCCAGAGCGTGTCCGAAATGAGGATGGCTGCTCTCTCGATCTGAGTGTTGTATTCTTCCATCTGGCGCGCTCGGGTGACACGACGGAGTGTTTCCGTCTTTGGGTTGTAAGCAACCCGAGCGTGCCTCATTTGGGCCGGCACGAACAGCCCACCGACCTATCCGGAGACAACTGCGCACGAGGGCTGACCTCGGCGCCACCTGCTTCCCTCCACCAAACCGATCACACCCATCGCCCTCACACCGCTTGACCCCCCGCATGCGCGCCCCTACGTTGCGGCCGCGGTGAAATCCGACCCTTCCCGAAGGCCACTGCCTATGTCTGCCGAAGCCGGCGCCCAGAACATCTCCTTCTCCGACTCGACGGAGCAGGCTTTCGCGAAGACGCTTGGGAAATACCCAAACAAGCGTGCCGCACTCCTCCCGACCTTGCGCCTAGCTCAGGACGAGTTCGGCTATCTGACGAACGATGTCATGGAATACGTGGCAGAGCGCCTCGAACTGCCACCTAGTAAGGTGCTGCAAGTCGCGACGTTCTACACGATGTTCTACAAGCGTCCGCATGGACGCTTCCACATCGAAGTATGCACCTCCGTTCCGTGCTGCATGATGGGCGGATACGATATTATGCGCCACCTTGAGTCTCGTCTCGGCATTAAGGCTGGTGAGGTCAGCGAAGACGGCAAGTTCAGCTTCGCCGAAGCGGAGTGTCTGGCGGGCTGCGGGCACGCCCCGCTCTGCCAAGTCAACAGTGAGTACCACGAGTTTCTCACACCCGATTCGCTCGACGAGATTCTCGAAGCGCTCAAGTGAACCCAAGGCGCATAGCCTTGAAGCAAACGCACACGATATGGAACTGATTCTCACCGCGAATTGGAAAGTTGAGCACGCGAACCGGCTGGCGGTCTATGAGGCCCAGGGCGGCTACGCGGCATTCCGAAAAGCGTTGGCGATGGATTCAGAATCCATCATCGATACAGTGAAACGCTCAAATCTCCGCGGTCGCGGAGGCGCAGGCTTCCCGACCGGCGTGAAGTGGGGTTTCCTCCCCAAAGAGTCGGACGTTCCAAAGTACCTCGCCATTAATGCAGACGAGGGCGAGCCGGGCACCTTCAAGGATCGCTTCATCATGGAGCTCGATCCTCACCGCTTGTTGGAAGGCTGCCTCATCGCAGCGCACACGCTCAATCTGCGTGCGACTTACATCTACATCCGCGGCGAGATGAAGCTCGGGGCCCAGCGCCTCGACGAGGCCATCGACGAACTCTATGAAGCAAAATTGCTCGGTGAGAACATCCTCGGAACGGGCCTAAGGCACGACATCTACGTGCACCGAGGTGCCGGCGCCTACATCTGCGGGGAAGAGACCGCGATGATCGAGTCGTTGGAAGGCAAGGCTGGGCAACCGCGCCTGAAGCCGCCATTCCCTGCGGTGGTCGGAGTATTCTCCTGCCCGACCGTTGTGAACAACGTTGAGACGATCGCCTGCCTCCCGACGATCATCGACCGTGGCGCGGACTGGTTCGCGGCTGCTGGTTCAGAACGAAACGGTGGCCCGAAGCTGATGCAGCTCTCGGGTTGGGTGAAGAACCCAGGATGTTACGAGGCTGCCAGTGGGTACTCGCTCCGAGAGTTCATCTTCTCCGATGACTACGGTGGCGGAATGAGAGACGGGAAGACGCTGAAGGCTGTTGTGCCAGGTGGATCCTCTTGTCCTCCGCTGACGCCAGATGAACTCGACGTCGGCATGGACTTCGACCAGATGCGGGAGGCCGGCACGATGGCCGGTACTAGTGGCGTCATCGTCATCCCCGACGACGTGTGCCTCGTACGCATGGCGGCTCGAACCGCCCACTTCTACCATCACGAGTCCTGCGGCCAGTGTACGCCGTGCCGTGAGGGCACCGGCTGGGTTGCGAGGATTCTGGACGAGATAGAAGCCGGTAAGGGGCGCATGGAGGATCTCGAGTTGCTCCTTGAGATCTGTGACAACGTTGAGGGCAATACGATTTGCCCCCTCGGTGATGCGATGTCGATGCCCATTCGGGGTTACCTGACCAAGTTCCGTCAGGAGTTCGTCGACCACATTGAGAAGGGCTGTTGCCCCCACCCTGCCTGGTAGCGCCGGCTCGACGCCCGACGCGGCGTCCCTCCCGACACTCTAGTTTGCTACGGTCACGATCCGTGACCACTCCCCGGTTTCATCGTCGTCGGTGATCGCGCGGAGACGTAGCTCATGGCTGCCGTTGTCGACCACCGTAGTATCCCATTCGAAGTCGAACGGGGCAGCCGCGTCAGTGGCGAACAGCGCCCCGTCGATCGTGAGTTCGACGCGTTCGATAGGTCCGCCGTCGTCCGATGTGGTTGCTCTCAACAGAAGGACATCAGACCATTCGGCCAGCTCTTCCGCGGGCCCACAGGCGTCCACGCACACCGTGACGTCTAGTCGCGGGGCGTGATTTACGGTGAACTCAGCCTCGAGGGTCACGAGCCCGCCCGAGCGATCAACAGCCTCGATACGGAGCGCGGTTGGGCCTTCGGCGAAGGCGGGGATCCAGGAAAACTCGGCGGTATCCGTCACGATTCCTCGGTCGCCGACTTCTACAATCGCGAGCTCGGATTCGCCCTGAAAGAGGGTGATCGTCACGGGGCCGGCATCGTCGTCCACCGAGACGATCACCACGGTCGGACCGGTAATAAGGACGTCGCCGATCGGACTAACTAACTCCAAGCTCGGAGGGCGATCGACGACGAATGAAGCGGTGTCGATGGCACTCCACCCTGCCCGGTCAGTGGCGACCGCGAACACGTCGTGTGTTCCTGACGACCAGCCGGCAAGCGCTAGCTCGGCTCTCCCGTCGGTGCCCCCGACCGCGATAGGACCGTCTCCTTCGATGGACGCCAAACCTCCCTCAAGAACGATGCTCGTACGCGAGGCATCGTACCAATCCACGCGCTCCACTCCGCCCGCATCGAAGAGATCTGCTGCCAGGAACACCGTCTCCGAGTACGTACCGCCGAAGGGGCTTAGCACAGTGAGATCGGGCGGCGTCCGATCGATCGTGACGTGTCGCTCTGACTCGGCTGACCTCCCGCGAGCATCGACGGCGACCGCCCGTAGTTCCACGAAACCCTCGGGGTACGCAGCGCTATCGAGTTCGAGCATCGGGCGGCTGACTTCCACTTCTGCGGCGACCGCGCCATCAACGAAGAGTGTGGCGGCTACTGCCGACTCGCCGAGCGTCAGCGCGATAGGAAGTAGGCCGCGAAACACTGCACCGTGGGCGGGACTAACAAACTCGACTTCCGGCGGAAGTGCGCAGTCCTGGCCGCGGTTTGCTACAACGAGTTGACGCGATGCAAAGGCACGCCTGCCGTCTTCCCGCATCGACGTTGCGATAAGCTCGTAGGTCCCGTCTGGAACTTCACGGCTCTCCCATTCCAAGCGCCAAGGCGGCGCTTCTGAGCTACCCAGGAGATCGCCGTCGAGGGTGTATTCGACCGATTCGACCACGTCCTGCGGGAGTAAAAAAACCTCAAATCCGACCGTCCGGCAGATCGAGTCGACATCACGGGGAGAGAGCCATCGGACTTCGACGGGAACGCACGGTGGAGAGGCGCAGGGTTGCTCGAATTCGAACGTCACGGACGCCGCGGTACGGTTGCCCGCGCCGTCGACCGCTGTGGCATCAAGTGTATAGGTCCCGCTTGGCAGATCCTCTGCGAGGATCACGAACTCGTATGGCACTTCTTGAGTTTGGCCGAGATCCTCCCCCGACAACCAAACCTGTAACGAGTCAATGCCGCTCGCGTCGCTGGCGATCAAGGTCACCTGCAAGATCTCTCCGCTCACCACACCACCTGCGATGGGGCTCGCGAACGAGAGCGCGGGGGGAGTCTCGTCGAGCGCGGCGTCCGTGCTCACGTCTGAGTCGCCGAGCAGATCGAACTCGAAGTCGGGGACCGCCTGAACATCTGGATCGCTGCCGAGGTCTGGCAGAATTCCAACATCCACAGCGGGCGGCGATACCTCAGGGGAGTCGCCCGACTCTCCACACGCGATCAGCGAGAGTGTTACGGCACCGATAGTTGCGATGTGAGCGAAGCGGAACACAGGACACCAGGGGTACGAGTCTTCCTGGGACTATATCGGTTCGCTGCCGAGCATCCAAATCGAGTGGACACATCACCCGGGTAAATCGCGCGGATGCATCATCCGGACACATCGCGCTCGACCCGTCAGTGCGGGGCTCGTTGGCGATCGATCAGGTGCAGGTCTCGGTCGCTAAGCGCCTGGATTGGGCAGACTGGCCGATCGACCCGCTGGGCTTCTTTGATCGAAACCTCACGTGCCGTCACCCGCCGTCACCCGCCCTAACCCGCCGAACAGTGTCGTCACGCCGCGAACAGTGCCGTCACCCGCCCTAACCCGCCGAACAGTGTCGTCACGCCGCGAACAGTGCCGTCACCCGCCCTAACCCGCCGAACAGTGTCGTCACGCCGCGAACAGCGTCGTCACGCGGCGGACAGTGTCGTCATCGATCGGTGCCCCCGGTCTCTGCGACATGGCCTCACCGTGCGCATCGAGCCACTCCGCCCAGAGCGCACAGGCTTCGGCATCCGCGTAGACCCTGTCGTCTGGCTCTTCCGCAAACTCTTCACCCATCTCGTCAATCTCGTGAGAGTCCGCCTATCGATCGGCCGGAGCGAAACGGATTCCCTCATCGATCAGGGCTTAGGGTTGTTCGCGTGTGATACGTCCCGTCCGCCAGAACACTTCCTCGTCCAGCACCGTTCGGAGAGCCTCGTTCCGATCGGGCCATCTGAAGTCCATCCTCAGCGGCTCCTCGGCCCCAGTGATCGCCAAATCGAGGATCTTATCGCCGCGGTAACTCCGGGGGATCGCCTCGAATCATGTGACGTCGGCTGATGCGACGAACATGTCCGAGACCGGTGCTGCGAACGCCTCACGTCGACCCACCGGCGACACGTCGAGATGGCGCACCGCCTCCCCGTCTCCACGTTGAGGTCGCGGTTTCTAGCCTCCGAGCGCCGTGCGACGTGCCTGAGTATCTCACCGTACGTGACCAAGTCCGGCCTCAGTTTCGCCAGAGCGACTTTGCCTGGGTCACCAACGCCGCGAGCTCCTCAACCTGGAGATCGCCTCGTGCATGGGCTCCTCGGACGACTCGCTCGACTTCGTCAAACTCCGCTCCGGTGGCGTTCTCCCCTCGGCGGAGCACCTCGGCGAATTCGGCAACAGCAGCGGCCAGCCGGAGGGAGGCCGAGGCATCCTCGAATCGAGCGCCGAGCTGGTCTGTATAGATCGTCTGCTCGATCTCTCTGCCTTCGCCGTCTTCGTTCGGTTCTTCGTAGCGGACACGCACGGTCGCGAGGCGCTCATTACGGGTGATGATCGCGGTGTCGTTCAGGTCCAGCTCAAGGAGTGCCGTCACGTTGTGACCAGAGCCGATTTCCCCAGCGTCGACGCTATCGTTGCGGAAGTCCGCATCCGCGACGTCTCGATTCTCGTACCCAATGATCCGGTAACTATCGACGATGTGTGGGTTCACTTCGACCTGGATTTTCACGTCGCGCGCGATGATCTCAAGCGTGCCCATCAGCTCGTCACCGAGCACCCGAAGAGCCTCGTTCTGGTCGTCGATGTAGTGGTAGTTTCCGTCACCTCGATCCGCGTAGCGCTCAAGATCACGATCGTTGAGGTTGCCGCGCCCGAACCCGAGAGTTGTGAGAGCCACTCCTCGACGGCCGTGATCTTCGACGAACTCTAGGAGTTCGTCACCGGTCATCCCGACGTTGAGGTCGCCGTCGGTGCACCAAATGACGCGATTGGTCGCGCCGTCGATCAACGCGCTCTGGGCGACTTCGTAAGCGGTTCGGATGCCATCAGCTCCGTTTGTGCTTCCTCGAGCGTTGAGGCCCTCGATCGCCTCCATGATCGCCTCTCGGTCGTCGACGTGAGTGGGCGGAAGCAAGGTCTCGGCGCGCCCGGAGTAGGTGACGATCGAGAGCGTGTCGTCTGGCCCGAGCGAGCTCAGGAGCGTTCCGAGCGCGTACTGCACGAGGCCCATCTTATCGGCGCCTCGCATCGAGCCTGAGGTGTCGACCAAGAAGACGAGGTTGGCCGGGGCTCGGTCTGCCAGCTCGGTCTCAAAACCCTGAATACCGACGCGAAGCAGCTGCAGGCCATCGCCGAAGTGGGAGGGTGACGCCTCCAAGTGCACGGCGAACGGAACGCTGGGATCGATGGGAGCGACGTAGCCGTAGTCGAAGACGTTGATGAACTCCTCAACGCGGATTCCATCCGGGTTGGGCAAACGAGCGCGGTTCAGGTCTCGACGGGCGATCGCATAGCTCGCGGTATCGACATCGATAGAGAAGGTCGCGAGAGGGTCCTCGGTCGCGACGGTCCAGTCGTTCTCTCCGTAGTCTTCAAACTGCTCACGCTGGCGGAGACGATCACGAGCGGGCGGTGCGGCGACCGTCCCGAGTCCCACGGCGGAGCCACCGTGGAGAGCGCCTGTGGATCTGCCGAGGCCCATTTGTGAAGGGGAAGCTACCCCGCCTCCGACCACGACGGCGCCTCGCTGCAAGCCGGAGATACCACCCTCACCTGCCGTCGTAGAGCGCGGGCTACGCGAGGACCGAAGGTTCCCACCCAAGTGCAGTTCTCGCTCGCCTCTCACCCCAGACGCGCCAGTCACTGCTGCCGCACGCTCAGTGTTGAGCAGTTCGTCTGTTGCAGGTCGCGCTGCGACGACTTCAGCCAGCTCCTCCTGCACTTCTGCGGGTTCAGAAACCGGTTCCGCTGACACTTCATCGGGAGAACCGTCACCGTCGCCGCCCGTCTGCAGGTGGCTCGTGTGGGTGACCGATACGGAAGTCGGTGTGCCTGTGCCGCTTACTGATAGGGAGTCGAATCGTTCATCCTCGGACTGCTCATTGTCCTCGGCTTCGAGCGCCTGAGACGGTGGAGCGTCCTGTGCGCCTTGAGTTGGAGAGTCGCAGGCGGCGAAGCCAGCGAGGAGCGAAAGAACGAACGAACTCGAAAGCAAACGGGACATGACAAACTCCTGACGTGAACGCGCGAACCGAAGCAAGCGAGCGGCTGCGGTGGCACTTGGGACAGCGATGTAAACGTCAGGTTCCCGATTCCGGTCTATTTGGTCCGTCTGACTGCTCACATTGACACTTCGCCGCAGAAGTGGCGCAGTCGGAGTATGAGCACATTGCAATACAAGATCATGGGGGTCGTTTCGTTCTTGCTGGCCCTCTGCTCTGGCATCGCTTTCTTCGCGATGCGCGACGAGCTCGCTCGCGGAGTCGGTGAAGGGCCTCCCGCATGGGTTGGCCCCGGCGGCGGCGCGTTCATCCTCATCGGCGTGCGGCTAATGCTGAAGAAGTCGCCAGATCCGAATCAGATGAGCGAGATCGATCTGCTCAAGCACAATTTCGGGCAGACCCGGACGGCGCAGTACGTAGTGCTCGGCGTCGTCGGCCTCCTCGATCTGATGATCGTCGGCGTGACGTTCCTCGGATGGGACTCCACTTCGAACCTGGGCCTCGTCGGCACCATCTTCCTCGGCTCGCTCTTTTCGATCTGCGCGGTTCTAGCGATCTTCGCGTTGAACAACATCTACAACACGTTCGGCGGACGAGCGCGGGCTCTTCTCGACCGCATCCTCAACCGCCCGCAAGAGATCAGCCACGTTCAGCACATGGTCGTAGCGACCTCGAATGTTCCTGGCTCCGAGCATGGGACGGTGACGATTCACTTCACGGATGGGGCTTCCCATCTGTTCCAAGGGGATCCTGCGCACGCCGCTCGGATCGTGGAGTGTCTGCGCCAGCGGAATCCCGCACTCCCAGTGCACCCGTAGCTGCAGCTCCGACCAGGCTAGGCATCGCTTCGGCGAGTCGGGCTTCGAGCGCGGCGGCCTCAGATCGACCCTGTGCTTGAGCCACCGAGAGAGTGTGGCGCCAGTTCCAGTTCTGCCCCACGCCAACCCAACGGACCGTGGCACGGTTGCTGCCAGAGCTTATGGAGACTGAGTCTGGAGTGGGTCGAAACGCGTACTGTACTGTCTCGCGCTCAATGTCGTGGAAACTCTCGTAGACGTAGAGTTGTACGTCGCGGTCCCCGGGCTGCGCTGCATACTGCGTGTACCAAACGGTCTCGCCAGAAACCCAGCCTGCTCCGAGCACATTGAAGAGCGCGATGTCGCGGTCCTTCGGGATCACGATGGTCTCACTCTCGATCTCTCGGCCTCCGGTCGTCACCACGACGTCGAATGTGCCGCGGCCAGTGCTGAGCGACTCATAACTCTCGGGGGCTAGCTCCACCGCCTCTCCATCAACGGACACCGTGACCGGAACGCTGAGCGCGTTCACTAGCCAGAGTTCGGTTGGATCCTGGTCGAGATAGAGCCAAGCTCCGACGAACGCGGCCCAAATCACCAAGAAGAGAAACAGAAAGATCGGCCCGTTTTTGTTGGCCGGTTTCGTTTGCTGCTGTGTCGTCATGCGGTCGCTAGACCAATCGGGAGACACGGCGTCAAGAGCATCTCTACAGTCGCCGATGCGGGCGCGCGCCCCAAATGGTAGCGTTAGGGAACCGTCCGTCTTCGTTTGAGAGCGATGAGTCAACGTACCAAAGGTCTCTATAAACTCACCCAGCTCTCGAAGTTCTACGTGAACTTCCAGGGACTCTTGGGAGCGCCCGGGGGCATCCGGAAGTTGGCGCTGGACTACGTTCTGCCGCGAAAACCCTCCCGGGTTCTCGACCTCGGGTGCGGACCTGCCAAGATTCTGCAGCACATCCCGGACGCCCATTACACTGGGATCGACTCCAACCCGGATCATATAGAGGCCGCAAAGGCGGAGTTCGGCGAGCGCGGCGAGTTCATCTGCGGTGATTTCGCAGAGGTGGGCGACTCAACGGATGGCACCTTCGACGTCGCGCTCTGTTTCGGGTTCTTTCACCACCTCGACGATCAGCGCGTCGTAGAGATCTGCGAGCTTGTCTCCGGATTCTTGGGAGACGGCGGGTGGATGATCGCTGTTGATCCAACCTTCATCGACCGCCAGCACCCGGTCGCGCGGGCGATGGCCAAAGCCGACTCTGGCAAGCATGTCCGGCGACCCGCGCAGTACGAAGCGCTCGCTCGATCTGTCTTCGGTGATGTGAGCGTGGAAGTGCGGCACGATATTCTGCGAATCCCGTACAACCATTGCGTGACGATCGCCCAAAAGCCGTCGTGATCACGCCAAGACTTATGGTTGCCGCCTGTCTTCCCCTGTTGGCCGCTTGCACGGAGTCGGGCGACACGCAGGTTGGCGGCACGGGCAACGCAGATAGTGTGGCTGACCTCGTCGACACGCCGATCCAAGATGCGCCGGCGGCAGACGTCTTGCTTTCGGATTCTGACGTTGGCGTCGAGGATTCCACAGGCGACGCTCTCCAAGATGCTGGCTCTGAGGACGAGACCGAGGACGAGACCGAGGACGAGACCGGTCCTGCTCCAATCGAGCTCCGAGTGGTCACCTTCAATGTCGGCTCAGGAGCGTCTCCTTCGAATGCAGAAGGGAACCTCGGCTTTGGGCCCGCCGAGTCGGACATCTCTGACGAATGGTTCGGCAACGGACTCGCGTTCACCACGGTCGTGGAACAGACCCGGGACTATTTGGCGGAAGTGCAGCCTGACGTCATCGCTTTCCAGGAGATCTTCTGGAGCGGGCAGTGCCCCAACATCCCAGCTGAACTGCATCCGGGTTTCGTTTGCGACTCATGGCGGCCTGGGGGCCCAACGGTGGCAAACCTCTTGCTGGGATCGGACTGGCACGTCGCCTGCCATCCAGGCAAACCCGACAAGTGCATCGGCGTACGCACTGAGTTTGCGCGGATCGAGGGATGCGATGATGCGCTCTGTCTCGACGGGCTCGAGGGGTGGTCGATCGACGAATGCGGGCGCGGCGCGCGTGCTGCGGCCGCCACAATTGTGCTCGCATCCGGTGAGTCGGTGCGGATCGTGAACGTGCACGGAAACTCGGGGTTTGGCGCTGACGAGACGCGCTGCCGATCCGCGCAGGTGGAGCAGATCTTCACAGGTTCGGATGAGTACCCAGCGCTTGTCCGCGAGATGCCAACCATTGTGCTTGGCGATCTGAACACGGACCCAGGCCGACTCGCCGAATCGGATCCCAGCGCGGCGCGCTGGGATGAGCTTCCACTCGAGAGGGGGTTCGCCTTCCTAACCGAGGTCGGAGAGGACGCAGAACCCACCTATGTGTTGCTCAATATTGACCATGTGCTCGCGCGTGACATTGAGGGCACCTGCGAGGCAGGCGGGCCGGCGACCGAAGCGGTGCATTTCGACCACGTGCCGATCGAGTGCGACCTCCGGATCCCACGCTAGGGAGCGGATCCGCGCAAACGGGCGGCGATTCGCTCGCGGAGCGAGTCCGAGGCTGGTAGTGCGCGAGCCATGAGTAAGCAGCAAAAACGTGCACAAGCCGCCCGACGGCGTCGGAATTCGCCTCCGCGACCCACCCGTAAAGGGAGCGAGACTCTCTTGGTCACCAGCATGCTCGTGCGGCCGGAACCGTACAGCGAGTATGAGGCCATCGTCCTCCTGAATCAGAACGGCGACATTGTAGGGCAGCGTGTCGGATACCGTCCGGTCTCCATTCGCACACTCAAGCACGCGATGGATGCACAGATCCGCCGTTCGGGGTTGCCGCGTGGATTCGAAGCGGACTCTGACGTGGTCGCTGAGCTTTGTCGTGAAGCGTACCCAGAGATTCCTGTCGAGCGAGTCCAGGACGATGTCCGGCTTGCTGAACTAACGCTAAGTCGGGAGATGTTCGGCGACGACACCGCGACCGACGAGGACCGAGCGATGGCGTCAGCGCTCTGTACGATCACGCACGGCTATGAGGTCATGACGGCGGCCGATCGAATCGCACGCTACGCGCCCTGGGATGTCGCCACGGATAGCGAACCCATTCGAATCAGCAGCGACAAGGTCGAGCTCACCCACGATACGTTCATCGTGCTCGGCAACGCCGACGGAATGAAGGGGATCATGGGGTTCTGCACTTGGGACGACTGGCGGGCTTCGGCTCTCGCCGCCCAGCAGGACGAAAACGCGCGGCCCACGTCGGCCGAGCTCGGGGTATTCTTCTACACTCCCGTTGAAGTGGAGCCTGCGCGCATCGAAGCGTTCGAGGAGATGGGCTACTCCCAAGATGGTCTCTACCCGCTCGCGACCGCGATTGAGCCGGGCGCAACCGAGGCCCTCCCGGTCATCAGCCGTCCGGACGCAGAGACTCTCGCGGTCGCGATGGAGGTGTTGGCCGAATTCTTCGAGAGGGACTTCTCGAACTGTAACCCTTACGCGGCACCCAGCGACTACGAGTACGATTGCGTAATCGGTGGTGCGATGACGGTTCGCTATGCTGGCCATATCGACGCGGAGACGGGCGAGCAGTTCCCCGCGCCGGATGACGGCGACGAGACCTCTAAGGAGCTCTTCGACTACGAGCGTATTCCGTGGATCGAGATGATGCCCGGCGAGTTCCTCAACTCCGCGTTCGAAGCGGCGCACGGGCGGCCTCCTCACCACGACGACATGTTCAACGTGGACGAGAAGTACCCAACGATGGTGATTCGCTCGAGCGTCGCAGACGCGAGAAAGGGCCAGCAGATGGCCCTCCAGATCGATGCGGTCGTTCACGCTCAGGCGAAGAGCGGGCTCGGGGGAATCGCGTTCCTATCCGGCGGTTTGCCCTACGCTCGAACCGAGATGCCAGAAGACCGGCTGAAGCTCCTTGAAGAGGGGCCCGGTTCGGCCGCTGAACG
>JBLHWZ010000151.1:0-12780 GCA_047629415.1 Bradymonadia bacterium
TGCACGCCGCAAGGGCGAGCGCTGTGGTGGCGGAGAGCACGACAGGCAGGATGGATGTTTTGAAAGTCATAAATTGTGTGTGTGTCGAAGGGACAGTGACTGATTGGCCCAAGGGTGGTCTCCGTCGTTGACGCGACAGTGACACCCGAGCGACATGTTCGGCTCAATGTGGCTTCGATGATCCGGTGTGCTGTGACCGGATCGGCAAGCTAGAACGAGAGTTGGAGCTGCGACCGGACCACGACCTCAGATGTGCTGCCACCATCGCCTTCGCTAATGATGGCGCCAGCGTCGGTCTGCCACTTGAGGCCGTGGCCGAAGAAGTACGCCGAGATGCCACCGAGGATCTCGGTGGAGTTGTTGTCGTCGCCTTCCGGCGCGACTGTCGCAAAGCGGACCGCCGGCTGGATGGTGTCGGTGATCATATAGCTGGCCTGCACGTGCGCGCCGATCGTGTCGACCGCTTGGTCACCGAAACTCTCGCCGTCCTGGACTGTCGCGATGTAGACCCCACCTGACGTGGAGAATCCCTCCACCTTGACCATGTAGTCTAGCTCGGCGGCGACACCGCCCTCCTCGCCTGCCATGGAGTCAAAGTCCGCGATCGCGCTCATCCCAACAGCAGCTCGGAACCCCCCGCCCTCGAGATCCGCCTCGCGGTAGCCACGAATTCCGCCGTAGTTGTAGCCGAGCCGAAGCGCCAAGGTCGGGTTGAGAACATCTGGTACATTGCTGAAGCTGCCACTGACCTCGCCCTCATCGTTCACGGCACCGGAGAATCGGCCCTTGTCCCCGGTCCCGTTGAAGACGCCGAACCCGTACTCGAACTCTGGAGAGCTGGTGTAACCGTTGTGCACCATGATTCCGATGTCTCTCCCGGCACCGAACGAGCGGTTGGTAATGGAACGGTCGACGAAGTCCAATCGACCACTGGAGTTCAGCTGCTGCCGCGAGAATGGAAGCTTGTACTGCCCGATCCGCAGACGGATGTTTGGGTTGAACGCGTAGTCCAAGTAGAAGTCCTTCGTAGCGAAGGTGCCCTTGCCGAAGTCTAACTCGAACTTGTAGGAGAGTTCGTCCGCGAACGCGTGGCCCGAGAACGTGAGGCGCGCTCTAGGGATGGAGAATGCTCCCTCGTTCGTGTCCTCTCCTTCGGTGGCAACGTGTTGGTACCGAGCTTGGACACGGCCGTTGATGCGTAGGTCGAAGGGTTCATCGTTGCTGCGGATAAAGAACCCGCTGCGGTAGCCCGCGGTCGGCTCCGCGACCTCTTCCGTCGTGTCCTCTTCCGTCGTGTCCTGCGCCGCCGAGACCTCTTCCGTCGTGTCCTGTGCCGCCGCTTCCGGGGCCCACACTGCAAGAAAAACACAGCTAACGAGAGCTACCTGACGCGCAGGAGAGAAGCAGGGGTGGTGTAGATTCGAGAAGTTCAAGACAACCTCCGTGGTCGCTGGATAGGCCAGTGGGCCGAGTATGGCCCGGAGGGTGATGGGCGCCGGTTACGTGAATGTGACACCAACATGTCTTGTTCGACGGACTCTCGTTACAGACGGATGAGCTGATCCGAACACCGCTGTGACATCCCGCGGCCCTCCAAAATGAGCAGGAGTCTCGGATGCAGTGCACCGGCGGGCAAGAGCCCTCGCCACCGGTCCGACCCCTCCGATTCGGCGCTGACCGACTCCCGTCACCCAGAGATGAGAGAACCCGGACAACGAGGTGACATCAAGCGGCCGGGACCGTGAACCAGAACTTGGCGCCATGCGGTTGGGCGGGTTCGACGCCGACTTCGCCACCCATTGATTCCACCTGGTGTTTGACGATCGAGAGCCCGAGCCCCGTGCCCCCCACGGCGCGAGAGCGCCCGGCGTCAATCCGATAGAACCGTTCGAAGACACGATCCCGATGTTCGGGCGGGATCCCCATTCCGTTATCCTGTACTTCGACTCGCACCCAGTCGCCGGTCTTCAGCGCGCGCACCTGCACACGCCCCCCTGGCGGCGTGTATTTGAGCGCGTTCTCTACGAGATTCAGTACGATGTGTTCGAGTGCGTCTGCGTCGACCCGAACGACGAGTTCCGGAGGGACTTCACAGTGCATGACTGTGCCGTTCTCAACGGCGGCCTTATCCAATGACTCGACACACTCGCGGACCGCTGCATCCAGCTTGAGAGACTTCATCTCAGGCACCAGCTGGCCCGACTCGAAGCTCGCCAAGCTGAGCAGGTCAGTGATGATACGCGCCAGTCGGTCCGCGTTTCGTTGGATAGCATCCATAAACCGTGGCCCATGGATAGGGTCGTTGATCGCTCCATCGACCAATGTCTCAGCGGTCGCCTTGATCACGCTCACAGGCGTGCGGAGTTCGTGCGAGACATTCGCCACGAAATCACGCCTCACCGTCTCCAAGTGCCGAATTCGAGTCACGTCCCGGAGGACGATTACCGCCCCACCATGCACTCGCTGTGAGGTGACATTGGCAAGGACTCGGCGGGTCTGACTCCCGATCAGATCGAACTCACACTCCTCAACTCCGGCGTGCCTCTCTTCGAGAAGCTCGTGCAGCACGGGCACTCGAACCAGTTCCGAGAGCGAGCAGCCTGCTGGATCCCTGGAGTGCTCGAAGAGTGCGCGTGCCGCCGAGTTCACCAGAATAACCCGTCGCCGAGAGTCGACCGCCACTACCGCCTCGCTCATGCCCTCCAGCACCGCTTCGATCCGATCGCGTTCCGCAGCCAGATCGGCCACCGAACTCTCAAGCTCGCCGGCCATCTGATTCAGCGAGAGTGCGATGCCGCCAAGAAGTTCGTCGCCACTCACAGCAATCGGCTGCGCTCGATTTCCGGCGGCCATCGCACGCGCGTTCGCTACGAGTTCGAGGAGTGTCCGTGAGAGCAGGTGTGACGCCAGGGCACTCATCACGAGCGAGGTAAAGAGGCCAACGAGGATGCCCGCGAACAGGATGGTGCGCAGCTTGCCCACTGCGTGATCTACCTCATCAAGACCCACCGCGACCCGGACAACTCCTCGACCTTCGAACTCTCCGAACGGCACAGCGACGTAGAGCATCTCGCTACGCAGCGTGGTGCTGAAGCGGCGTGACAGACCGAGGTCAGCCGTCACTGCCGCCTGCACTTCTGGTCGCCCGCCGTGATTCTCAAGCAGTGGCACATTGGCCAGATCGACCTGAGAATCGCCAAGCACCGTTCCGTCGGCGGCGATGACGGTCACTCGGGCCAACATGCTGTCACCGAGCCGATCCGCGAGTCCGTCAACGATCTCTATGGAGCGAGACGGAGATGCCTCGAGCAAGGTCCGCGCAGTTGCCGCGTGCCGCCCGAGTTCCCCTTCAATCCGACTCTCCATCCAGTCGCGAAGCTGACTCTCAAGGTATGCCGCCGTGGGCGCTCCCGCTGTGAGGATAAGCGCAACGGAGACTGTTAGGAGTTTCGCGCGAACTCCGAGCTTCACTACATATCGGTGGGACGGGACCTAAATCGGTATCCCACCCCTCTCATCGTTTCGATGTAAACTCCAGCCGAGCCGATCTTCTGCCGCAGCCGCTTGACGTGGGTGTCGACCGTTCGAGTGGTGACGTCAGCGTATCCCCATACATTATCGAGCAAGTAGTCCCGGGTCAGAGCTCGTCCGGCCCGTTCTAAGAAGGTCACCAATAGCTTGAACTCCAGCGCTGTCAGGTCGGCCTCGCACCCGTCCACCCAAACACGGTGGCCTGTTTGGTCCAACGTTAGCGAGCCAAAAACGATGTTTTGCGGAAGTGACGGCGTTTGCTGCGTTCGATTAAGGATGGCGCCTACGCGAAGGATCAACTCCCTCACGCTATACGGCTTCACGACGTAGTCATCGGCGCCTAGTTCGAACCCGACGACGCGATCGATCTCGTCGCCCAGGGCGCTAACCATCACAACGAACATGTGACTCGTCTTCGGATCGCTCTTCAGAATCCGGCAGACATCAGTGCCCTGAATGTCCGGCAACATTAGGTCCAAGAGGACTAAGTCGGGGACTGGGTCTAGCCGAGCTCGCTCGAGCGCGGCTGCACCCGTTAGCGCAGTTCGCGTCTGATAGCCTGCAGCCTGAAGTTGGTACTCCAAAGGTGCGACAAGGTCGGGTTCGTCTTCGACGATCAGGATCAATCCACTCATGGAACCCTTAGTAGCCCGCGACGGTTACGCCGTCGTGACGGAGACGTGGCAGCGCGGTTAAGGTACCGCCCTGAATTCATGGCAAGGCGCGGAGATCGCGCTTGGCAGAAACGTCGCACGGTCAGCCGGCGATTCCGCCATCCTTCAAGAATTTCTCAAGATTCTCGGCGCCGCCAATGAGGACGCCCTTGTGGAAGACCATCGGGAACGTCGGCCAGCCGGCCCACATCTTGAGTGCGTTTCGACGACGCCACTCGTTGTGATAGCCGCCGTACTCCAAGTACTTGAAAGGCAGATCGCGAGAGGCAAGGTGCGAGCATGCCTTCTTGCAAGACGGATTCAGACTCATTCCAACGACAACGGTCGGGTTGGTCGCGAGGGCGGTGAGCACCTCGTCAACGATGCCCCGATTGCTGTTGTTCACCCTCTCGCGAATTGCAGGGTGAATCTTATCTTCTGGGAGGACGTGTCGGGACATCTTCGGTCTCTGGGTGGATGGGTGCGCCGGGCGCGCGGCACCTCCTAACTACGGCCCACTCCCGCGTCCACTGCAACTCTTCACTCTGTGATCAACCAGAACCAACCTCGCAGATCCCCCTCTGTGAATCCGGTCGCCATATCGTTGGGATAGAGCGCGCCGAGTGTCGCTTGGAGCTCCGGCGCGAAAGTGGCCGGGTGACCATGACAGCTCAGGCACGCCTGCGCCGTCACGATCGGCGCGAGTTCAGCGAGTTGGCCATCCGGGCCGCGGTACACCGCTGGTGTGGATTCGCCCCTCGCCACGTGCGCGACCGCCCAGTTTGGGGCAGCGTTTGCCGGACTGCGGAGGCGATGCGACGTCCTCCCCAGCTGCACTCCTGGGGCCGAAGCCTCCGCTGCTAGTCTGGGAGCATCGTCGTGACACACACGAACAGCGTTCGGAGCCCCCTCCGCGCTCGCCGCAACAGCCGTCTGCATGAGGGTACTTCCCAGCTGGGCGCGCGCAGCGCGAGCTACATCCAGTCGGGCGACTTCCTCCTCAAGTCGGCTAGATGCGGGAACTATCGCCCAACTATGCTCGCCGAACGGTGGTTCTTGCCCGCCTTCATCCTCGGCCAGCTCAGCGGGCTCAATCGGAGCTGCCGGCGGCGTGCCCGCCGAAGTCGTTTCGGTGGGCCGACACCCGAATGGCGTCAGAAAGACGAGGGCGAGATCGGCATGTTTTAGCATGGCGGCCGTTGTGAGCAAGCGCCCGACGATGGCGGCTGAGTACACGGTACGCCCCAGCAATCGTCGTGCCAACGTCCGCTACGCTCCCAAGCACCACTCAAGACTCGCACCCGGATGTGTCAGAACTCAGGCGTGCCTAGTCCTTTCGGCATCACGATCTGAGTTTGCTACACCCTCCCCGCGCATCGGAGGTCGACAAACGAGACTCCTGAAACGCAACATCGCGTCGGTGGACTGGGTGCTCCCCGGATGCTGGAGCAGCGACGCCGGACCGGGCTCGATGGATCGTATCCTTACCGAGACCGATACCCGGCACGACCTGCGTCTTCACGTCGTTCTGTCGGATGACGGCACGCTCCACGAGGTGCGCCTAGAGGACGCACAGCTTCGGTCCGACCCCTTCGAGTCGAGCGAGGACGAGTGCCACTTGGAGACTCAGCGAGGATTTCGCGCGGGCTACACGACCCCCAGAACTGCGACCGCCGCTGGCCTGCTCGTTTGGCCCGGAGAGGTATTTGTAAACTCGGACAATGGTGAGGACGAGTTCAATTCACGTTTCGGTGAAGAGGTTGCCTTGGGCACCACCGCAGTCGACCTCGGCGGCATCGCTCTCGTCGCACTGCTGGTCACCGATCTGGCAAATCCGAACGGGGCGATCCGACCGTTTCGCTGCAAGGAACGCGTGATGAACGTCACAACCGAGGAGAATGAAGTCAGCGAGTGGCTACAGGAGTTCCTCGTCAGAACTCATCCCGGATCAAGTGCGGCCTCAGCAGTACACAGCCGTGGACGGGGTCGCTCTGATACCGCTGAGCGACGCCTCAGAACCGCTTTGGATCCGCGTTGTCGTCGAAGGCGAGATCGTCCGAGAGGCGTTGCTGAACTGAGTACCTAGAGTCCTTCCTTACCGATGCGATGCTTTGGATTGTCGGGTTCGAGCGCTGCCTTGTCATGCGCTTCCCTGCGTTCGCTGTAACGGTCGACAAGGAACTCATTGAGGTCGCGGGTGAGAACCGTGAACTTGTAGAGTTCCTCCATGACGTCGACGACCCGGTTTCTGTAAGCCGAGTCCTTCATCGTGCCGTCTTCATGGAACTCCTCGTAGGCCTTAGCGACGGACGACTGGTTCGGGATGGTGAGCATCCGCATCCAACGCCCGAGGATGCGCAGACTGTTGACGACGTTGAACGATTGCGACCCACCATTGACCTGCATCACGGCGAGAGTTCGGCCTTGAGTCGGTCGCACGGCGCCGATCGCGAGCGGAATCCAATCAATCTGGCTCTTGAACACGCCCGTGATCGTCCCGTGCATCTCGGGGCTGCACCAGACTTGGCCTTCAGACCAAAGCGAGAGGGCGCGCAGTTCCTGAACCTTGGGGTGGTCCTCGAGCCCGGGTGCCTTCAAGGGGAGACCCGTCGGATCGTAGATCCGGACCTCGCAACCGAGACCTTCGAGAACACGCGAAGCTTCCTCCGTGAGCAGCCGGCTGTACGAGCGCTCCCGGAATGAACCGTAGAGCATAAGAATCTTCGGCGGGTCCTCGCGAATCTCGAACGTGGGGAATTGCGGTTTCCTCAGCGCTGGGGGTCGTTCATCTTCATGCGTCATGCCTGCCTCCCAACAACGGAAGGGCCGAGCCGTCAAGTGCTCGCGCAGCGTGGATCATGCACTCCGCGACGTGCTAAGGGGCCGGTATGGATTGGAACGATGTCCGCCACTTTCTCGCACTTGCTCGGCTGAGGTCAGTCCGCGCAGCCGGTGACTCGCTCGGGGTGAGTCACTCCACCGTCGCGCGGCGCGTCGAGGCGCTGGAGGAGAAACTCAGCGCGAGGCTCTTCGACCGCAGCCGCGGAGGGTATGCGCTAACGGACGCGGGTCACCAGATGCTGCCCGGCGCTGAGCGTGTTGAGAGAGAGATGGCCGCGCTAGAACGAGGTTTGATCGGCCAAGACGAGCGCCTCGCAGGCATCGTCTCCATCACCTGTTGCGACAACTACGTCGCCGATCTTCTCATCTGTGATTTGGCTCCGTTTTGCGACCGCTACCCTGAGATTGAGCTGAAGGTTGTCACAGACAGCCGGTCCTTCGACTTGTCCCAAAGAGAGGCGGACATCGCCGTTAGAATTCTGGGGTTCGACGCCCAGCCGCCGGAATATCTGATCGGCCAGTGCCTCGCCCCGGTCACCATCGCCAATTACGTCGCGATTGAGCACGAGGCGCGGCTCGACCCAGAGTTCGCTGATTCCGCCCCTCGCTGGGTTTCCTTCGACGAGCGCAGTCAACACGAGATGCTCATCGGAGGTTCTAGCTATCCCAGCATACCGGCATGGGGAACCTTCGGATCCTTGGAACTCATCGTGCGCGCGACACGTCGAGGCCTCGGTCTAGCGATGCTGCCGACGTACGTTGGCGACCAGGAGCCGACGCTCCGGAGGTTGGAGCATCCCGATTTGAGACGCGTTGCGAACATCTGGATTCTAAGCCATCCCGACCTGCGCGAAAACGCCCGGTTTCGAGCAGCACGTACCTGTCTCATCGAGGCACTCAAGAAGCGCACAGAGCTCTTCGAGGGGCACCGTCCCATCGCCGTGACCGGTCGTCCCAAAATCGCGACACACTGAGTCGGCGCCAGTGAGTTAGGTTGTCCCCAAGATTCACTGAGCCCACGGAGACACATGGCTACCGACCCCGCATTCTGGAACGAACTCGCTGACCGTTATTCGAAGAAGCCCGTAGACCTGCCAGGGGCGTTCGAACGCAAGATCGAGGTGACTCGTGCTCTGATGCGACAAGATTCTTCAGTGCTGGATGTTGGATGTGGCACGGGGTCTCTCGCGCTTCGACTCGCCGACGCCGGCGGTCAAATCCATGGCCTCGATTTCTCCGCTGAGATGATTCGAATCGCCCGGGAGAAGAGCGCCGCGCAGGGAGTCGGGAATGTGACCTTCCATGTCGGCCGCGCGGACGCGTCGATGGAAGCGTTCGAACTGGAGTCACTGGACGGAGTCTGCGCCTACAGCCTGCTGCACCTTGTCGAGGACCGCGAGCCGCTAATCGCGCAGATCTTCGATCTCTTGAAGCCAGGCGGCTTCTTCGTCTCGTCGGTTCCCTGCCTCGGAGACACTTGGATTCCGTATCGTCCAATACTCGCCGTGATGCGTTGGTTGGGCAAAGCCCCGTTCGTCAGTATTCTCGGCTCCGACCAGATGCGCGAGGAGATGACCGCCGCGGGGTTCGAGGGATTCGAGACGCCGGACGTTGGGGCCGCAGCGGCGACCGCATTCGTCGTTTGTAGGAAGCCGAGCTAGTTACCCTTGCTGCGGACATCGTGCGCGGCGATGGGATCGAGGCCGAGAAATGGTCGTCTGGTTGGGCTGTGTGCCTGCCGTTGTTTGTTCCGCGCACGTTTTGACGAATCTTCAGAGGCGCTGAATGCGCTCAGTCTGCGTTCGCACCTTTTAAAGTAGGCGGCGACGACACACAGTGGCGCCCTCGCGCTCTCTACGCCCAAGTGCAGCCGCCCATGTGGAACGAACGTTACGCCGATACCTTCGCCGCCTATGGCACTGAACCCAACGACTTCCTCGCCGAAGTCGCCGATCGGATTCCCGATGGGCGGGTACTCTGTTTGGCAGCCGGCGAAGGCCGCAACGCCGTATTCTTGGCGGGCCGCGGCTTCGACGTCACCGCGATGGACCAGTCCGAGGTCGGGCTCTCCAACGCCGCCCGACTTGCGGACACCACAGGTGTTCCGCTCAGGACTGCCGTCGCCGACCTCGCCACATTCGACTTCGGAGAGGCTCAGTGGGTCGGGATCACAGCGATCTGGGCACATGTCCCGCCCGACCTGCGCAAGGCGGTACACGCCGCATGCGTCCGAGCGCTGAAACCAGGTGGCGCCCTCGTCCTCGAAGCCTATTCGCCCGCCCAGCTCGATGCCCCTGGCGTTGGTGGCCCTCCCGTTGCCTCGCTCTTGATGTCTGCGGCGGGTCTGCGCGAAGAGCTTCACGGACTGGAGTTCGAGATCTGCCGCGAGGTCGAACGAGAGGTGGCCGAAGGGAAGCATCACCAAGGCCTAAGCGCGACCACGCAGGTCCTGGCGTTCAGGCCACATGGCTAGAACGGTTCCGGCGCAACGTACTCCTCGAACTCGGCTCGAATTCGGGCGAGTTTGGGGTCGATATGCCGCTGACAGAACGGACGTTCGGCGTCGGTGGCGTAGTAGTTTTGATAGCGCTCGTCCGATTCGACGAAGCTGCCAAACGGCAGCACCGCGGTGACATAGGTTGCGCCTGACTCCGCGGCTAACTCAACGAGTAGATTCGTCGCCTCGTCACGCTGCTCCAACGAGTAGGTGTACACGGCGCTGCGATACCGAGATCGCAACACGTGATTCGAGGCGCTGGCGTGCGTTCTGAGGTGTACATCGATGAGGACCTTCAGCGTGATTCGCGCTGGGTCGAAGTTCACAACAACCGCCTCTGAGAGAGTGTCGTTTGGCGGCAGCGAGGCGACGAATCCCTGACGGACATCCGATACGCCTCGCAGCGACTGGAAGACGGCCTCGGTGCACCAATGGCAGCCGCCGCCGAGGGCGATGGTTTGGGTATGAACTTCAGTCGACATGCGGAGTGAGATGCTCAGGAGTCCGAGGAGTTTCGTGTCCTCGGCCGAGTATGCTCCCTTCCGCCTCCTAAGCCACCAAGCTCAGGACAGAGCGCTGCGATTGTGCGCGCCGCATCTGCACAACCACATCGCCGGTCGGCCGGTCCTCTTCCAAACACCGGTGCGCCTCTGCGAGTTCAACGAAAGCGAAGGTCGGCCCCAAGAGCGGTTTTACTGCCCCGCTCTCTAGCTGCTCCACAATTTGCTCGATCTGCTTCGAGTCGCAAATCGAGATCGTAAAGCGCGCCTTCGGACCCTTCGTAAATATGCCGGCGAACAGATCGAGGAGGACTCGTGCCGTAAGGTCGACGGTGAGGAACCGGCCGGTCGACGGCATTTGTGCCTTCCAGTCGCCGAGCTTGCTTGTGCCAGACGTATCGAAGACGAGGTCCACGTTGCCTGTGATGGACGCTCCGGGGCAAACCACTTCGTCTGCGCCGAGGGCTAGCACACGCTCGTGGTGACGCTCCGAGCAGACCGCGATGACGTGCGCGCCTAGAGACGCTGCGATCTGAACCGCGTAGCGCCCCACTCCACCGCCGGCACCGATGATCACTGCGCGCTCGCCGCTCTTCAGCTGACCGAGGTCGGCGAGGAATACGTTCGCAGTGCAGACTCCATAGGGCAGTGCCGTTGCTTCCGAGTGCGTGACGCCACGCGGAAGACGAGCGATCGCGCCGCCCTGCGGCATCACGAGTTGCTCGGCTTGGCCGCCGCTCATGCACTCGCCGAACACATCGTCGCCTACGGTGAATCGAGTAACGTTGTGACCTATCTGCCGGATGCGGCCAGCGAAGGTGCTCCCAGGCACCTGCTTCCGTGGGCCTCTGAATCCAAGCGCTGCGCGTCCGAGCAGCGCGGTAATTCCTGGGAAGTCACCGGCTCTCATCCGCCGATCTCCCTGGGTAATTCCGCTGGCGAAGACGTCGATAAGGACCTCATCGATTCCGCAATCCGGCGCTGGTGTGTCGGTGAACTGAATGGTGTCTGGGGTTCCGTAGCGGGGGACGATGGCGGCCTTCATTGCGTGCTCCAGTTAGGTTGGGTGACTTGTGGAACAGACCATCTCATGCATTGATGACTGTGAAATCAGCAAAAAATGCACACTACCTATGCGATAACGCATGAATCAACACGCTCTAAGCTTCGATTGGAATCGCGTCCGGGCCCTCCTCGTGACCGCCGAGGAAGGTTCCTACTCTGCGGCCGCGAAGGCGCTCGGCACGACACAGCCGACCATCGGAAGGCAAATCGCAGCGCTCGAAGATGAGCTAAACTCAACACTGGTGGAGCGCATAGGCCGAGGAATTGAGCTGACGCCTGCTGGGCTAGCGCTTGTTGAGCACGCGCGCGAGATGGGGGACGCGGCACGTAAGCTGGCGCTGGTTGCGTCCTCGCATTCGGTCGCCCTTGAGGGCGTGGTCACCATCACAGCCGGAGACTCTAGCGCCGTGCACCTGCTGCCGCCGATCATCGCGGAAGTGCACCGACGTTATCCCGGCATACTGCTGAACGTGTTCGCGACGAACGAGACCGCCGACCTGCGAGAGCGCGAGGCGGACATCGCGATCCGAAACTACCGCACCGAGGACGAAGAGCTGATCGCGACGCGCCTCCCTGACGGTCGAGGCTGGCTCTATGGAAGCTGCGAGTACCTCTCTTCTGTTGGAAACCCAGCGGCCGACGCGGATCTGAGCGTTCTTACGTTTATCGGATTCGACAACCGCACGAACTTCGTGGCCTCGCTCAGTGGATTCGGCATCACCATCGCCCCCGAGCAGATTCTCGTGGCCAGTGAAAACCACAACCTCCAGTGGGAGTTGGTCCGGCGCGGGTTTGGAGTCGGAGTCATGCTCGAACGGATCGGAGACGCCGATCCAACCGTGGCGCGTGCGCTCCCGGGGATGCTGCCGTTGCCGGTTCCGATGTGGCTGACGACTCACCGCGCGGTTCGCACAAGCCGCCGTGTTCGAGCGGTGTTCGACATCATCGCCGCCGCTTTTCGGGGCGAGGAAGTGAACGGCCAATTGCTCCGCTGAATCACCAGGAGTTTCTCTTCAGGCACATCAAGGTAGAGAGTCTGGCAACACACGCCTACAGTTGGCGTGCCCAGAACACCTTGAGCCCCAACGCCATCCCAGATGGAGATCCTCTCCTCTTTCCTAATCGCCGCGAGCATTGCCACCGTCGCCGTTGGCATTTTCATGGCGTTGGCCCACTGGATCACCGCGCGCCGCGAGGAGCGGCGGATTCGTGAGATCGTGGGCTGGGTGCCTGCCACCGCGACAAAAGAACGGCCGATTGAGCTACGGCAGATCACGGCTCGGGCGGTTCAGTGGAGTGACGGCGATGTTCCGTTCCGAGCGTACGCGCGCGACCTAAAGATCTGGGAGTGGCCCTCCGGAGAGCGAATCGTGATCGTCGCTACATGGGTCGATCACGCATCGAGTCAGCAGGCAGTCGAGGCCGCCGCCGCCGCCATCGAGCTTGCCTACGCATGTCGAACGTTCAGAGTGTCCGAACGCGAACTGATCGTGAACGTTCGCCGCTTGGGACGCCGACGACTTGCCCTTCAGGAAGTGTTGGACTGGGTGCGCGCAGTGTTGGATTCAGCCAGGGCCGCGTCAGAGTGAGGGGCCGCGTCAGAGTGAGGGGCCGCGTCAGAGTGAGGGGCCGCGTCAGAGTGAGGGGCCGCGTCAGAGTGAGGAGCAACGTCAGGGTGAGGGTGGTGCGGGTC
>JBLHWZ010000152.1:0-12767 GCA_047629415.1 Bradymonadia bacterium
CGAGACGCGCCGTCGACATCCTCTGGCCGACACGGGCGACTTCGCATCTGCAATTGTAAAAGAGACCTACCTGCTCGACGGCTTGAGGGACCGGGCTGACCTCCGAGTCGACACCTCGAGAATGACCGTGCATGAGCTGAAGCAGCTCATCCAGAACCATTTCAGTGATACCGATGACCGGAGAATGTCGATTAAGGTTGCGTCGTTCGGCTTCAAGCACGGCCCCATGACCTCCGCAGACCTCGTGTTCGACGTCCGCTTCATTGCCAATCCCTACTTTGTGGAACGGCTGAAGGAGAGCACCGGCCTCGACCCTGAGGTCTCCGCCTTCGTGATGAGTCAAGACGGGGTGACGGAATTCCGCGAACGGATCGTCGATCTGCTAGAGTTCCTCCTGCCCCGCTACCAAGCGGAGGGCAAAGCGTATCTGACGATTGGCGTTGGGTGTACAGGAGGTAAGCACCGCTCTGTGGCACTCGCGGAGTATTTCACTACGGAGTTTGGAAAGCGAGACTACAACTTCGTGATCGAGCACCGCGATCGGCGATTCTGGACCAAGGTCCCGAGACCTGAATGACTCCGCGCCCTCGACTTCATCTCGACGACCGTGGTGTTTCGCGGACGCTGCTCGAACTCTGGATCCCGGCTATCGATCCCGACGTCATTTGGATCGTGGGCGGAGACTTGCCCGGCGACGAGCTGCGGCGGGGCACTGTCCCGTTTATCGGGCTCTCAGCCGTCGACGCTGCCGCCGTTGCAGCAGAGCCTGGTGCCACGGATCTGAGAGTCCTCGCGGTCTTTTGTTCTATTCACGCGCTGAAGGAGGCCGCTGCAATGGGGCTCTCTCCGGACAAGGTGACTGTGAGCAGTCTAGGCGACCAGGAACGTGAACGTCGTGTCGCGGCCACCCTGCACCTGAACGCGGATGAGTTGACGCTGGCGCGGACGCTCGAAGAGCGAGGCTGGACCTTTGCTATCCAGAGCTTGCCGAACGTGACTCCTCGGTGCTGGAGACCGAGCGAGGAGTCTGGGGTCTAGGGGTGAAGACCGAGAGAGGAGTCTCGAGGTCTAGGGTTGAAGAGCGCCACGTGTTCCGAGTACGATCCGCGCATGCAGAAAACTCTCCCTCTACTCCTGTCGCTCTGCCTTCTCGGAACTGCCCATTCCGCGCACGCGCTTGATATCTATGGCGTCGACCTAAAGGTCGGACTGCGCGGAGGAGGCGGTGTAAACTGGCTCCCCAACGCGGTCGACTTCTCCGACGGCGACCGAGAGCGAGCCTACGATACGTTCATCGGTGGTGCTGGTGGGATCGGCATCTCAATGCAGATCCGAGCGCTCGATATCATCGGACTCGAGATTGGGTGGCTGCGAACCTTTGACTCCGCGACAGCGACGATGACGATCGAGGGTATCAGCGCAGCAACCTGTCAGGAGGTCTCCTGCGCAGCTGCGGAGGTTGGCGCTACCATGCGCAATCAAGCGGACCACATCCCAATCCTTCTGCAGGTCTCTCTGCCCAGCGGCATGGCGCGACCGTTCGCCAACATTGGCCTGGACCTCGTGGTAAACCGCCGCGCGCGCGCGCTTGAGCTGACCGAACGCGCAACGTGGCCCGAGAATCTGGACCCAGCACAAGACGGAGCCACGATTGACGCGTGGGACGAGAGCGTCGAGGCGCGGTATCTATTCGACGCCGACGTGACTCGATCCGACAACGATGTCTACGCCGGTATCGTCGGTGGAATCGGCGTGAATATCGTGATTAAGAACTTCGAGATTCCGATCGAGCTCCGGACCAACTGGTATCCCAGCGCTGGCGACACCATCGATGAGCGCGGCGTCTTTGTCCCGTCTGAGTCCGCGTACGACCCGAGGATTCAGTCGACCTACAACGACCGCTGGTTCGCACAGGGTCTGGTTCTGATTGGTTTCGACTACGTGATCTTTTGATTCGGGTCGCAACAATTGCTCTGCTCGCAGTCCTTGTGACCCCGGCGACGGCGGCTGCGCAGCTCTCGCTCGGCGCCCAGGTCGCTGTGGGTGGCGCGACCATCACGGCACCGAACGACGAACCGGGCGAACCAACTCTACTCTTCGGCACGTCCCTAACGGGGCCGTCGTTTGGTGGCGCACTGGATCTCGACTACCGGGCGATCCCATTTCTCTCGGTCGGCGCGGAGCTCGGCGTCTTCCGGTCGAGCATGGAGGGCTTCGCCGAGAACGGCGCTACCACCCGCACCCTCACGTTGAAGTCCACGTCGCTCGAGATACTGGTGAGGGCGCGTGTGGAGGCACCGCTCACAATCGTACGGCCTTTCATCGGAGTCGCACTCGGCGGACGGTTCGGCGTGTCGGCTGCGGCCGTTGATGAGCGCACCGGGTTTAGCAGTGACGAGCCCGCGCCCGCTATCGCGACGGCCAATTCGTTCGTCGTCGCTGGCGACCTCGGTGTCATCTTCCACGCAGGGCCGGTCGAGATTCCATTGTTCTTCCGCGGAGCACGCAACGCGAGCTACGGAACCACAACGCAAGACCGGCTCGAAGGCTATCAGAGCCTAAGCGAGCCGGGATCTTTCGTGGTCGATGCGAACTGGACATACGGCTTTCGCCTTGGCGCTCGCTACGTTTTCTAGCTGACTTGGGAGGTTAGCCGGGTGCTAGCTATTCCCAGTTCGCGAGTCGCTCTGTGATGTATTTCATGAAGCCATCCGCGGTCGCACCGTCGATGAGTCGGTGGTCGAACGTGAGGCACATGGTCACTATGGAGCGGACCCGGATGTTGTCGTCGTCGTCCGCGATGACTCTCTTCTTGATGCCACCGATCCCCAGAATACCGACCTGCGGCTGCACCAAGATCGGCACTCCGAAGAGGCTGCCCCAGATACCCGCATTCGATATCGTAAACGTTCCGTCGGACACGTCCTGCGGCTTGAGCTTACGATTCTTCGAGCGGTAGCCTAGGTCGTTCACACCCTGCGCGATGCCGAGCAAGTTGAGCGTGTCCGCCTTCTTGAGGACGGGCACGATGAGGCCATCCTCGATAGCTGCCGCGACGCCAATGTTCACATCGTTGCGGTAGACGACGTTGTTTCCGTCGATCGAGGCGTTCATCAACGGGTACTTTCGAAGTCCGTCGGCGACAGCCGCCACGAAGAACGCCGTGTAGGTGAGGTTTGCACCTCGGTCGGCGAACTCCTTCTTGAAGCTCTTTCGAGCGCGGATCATCTTGGTGACGTCCGCCTCCCATACGGTGTGACAGTGCGCCGTAGTGCGCCGCGCTTGCACCATGTTCTCGGCGATCGACGAGCGCATGCGGCTCATCGGCTCGACGCGGTCCCCTTCGTAGACGTGCACGCGCTGTGGCTTGATCAACGCGACGTCCCAACCGGCCGGAGCCGATACCGCCGATACGGGAGCTGGTGCCACCGCGGCAACTGGAGCCGAGACAGGCGGGGTCGCCGATGGCGCGACTCCGCTGGCCCCGCCAGCCGAGATGAAGGCCAAGATGTCCTTCTTGGTGACGCGGCCGCTGACTCCGGTGCCGGAGATAAGCGAGATGTTCACTCCCTTCTCCGCCGCGATCTTACGAACTAGCGGAGTTGAGCGTCCCTTGCGGAGCTCGTCTTTCGACTGCTCCCCGATCGGTGCAGTCGACGCAGCGACAGGTGCGGATGCCGCAACGGGCGGCGCTGCCACCGGCGCAGACGCAGGCGGTGCCACCGGCACAGGTGCGGCGACAGGAGCCGAGGCCGGAGCCTCAGGTTCTACGGCAGCCGCAGCAGCGGGTGCTGCTGAAGCAGCGGCCGCATCCGTCTCGATGATGACGACCACGGAACCCACCTCGACGGTGTCGCCGACGGCTGCGAGCAGCTCGACGATGACGCCATCGACCGGGGACGGGACTTCTGCGTCGACCTTATCGGTCGATAGGGTGAAGATATCGTCGTCGATCTCGACGGAGTCTCCAACCTGCTTCAGCCACTCGACGATCGTACCTTCGACGATCGACTCGCCCATCTGGGGCATTACGACTTCAACGCGCGCCATGGGGACTCCTAGAAGTTCAGCGGGCTACCGTTGAGGGCAGCATGGGCTGCCTCTCCGATCGCCTCGGCAAGTGTGGGATGAGGATGCATCGCGTGAGCGATCTCCTCGACCGTGGACTCCAGCCCAAGCGCGACGACGATCTCCGCGATCAGCTCGGTCGCCTTGGGGCCAATGATGTGAACTCCGAGGAGCTCGTCATATTTCTTGTCAGCGACGAACTTCACCAGTCCGTCCGGCTCACCCATGATACGGGCCTTGCCGCTCGCCATGAACGGGAACTCGCCCGTCTTGACGTCGTAGCCGCGCTCCTTCGCCTTCTTCTCGGTGAGCCCGACAGAGGCGACCTCAGGAACGCAGTAGGTGCAGTTCGGAGTGTGATCGTAGTTGATCGGGTGCACGTCCTTGCCAGCGATCTGCTCCGCAACCATCACACCTTCGTGCGAAGCAACGTGAGCGAGCCAAGGCGTAGCGATAACGTCGCCGATCGCGAAGATGCTCGCCTCACTGGTGCGGCAGTGGTCATCGACCTCAACCATGCCACGTTCGTCCGTCTCAATGCTCGTGGTGTTAAGCCCGATGTCGCCGGTGACGGCAGCTCGGCCAACTGCGACGAGCAGCATCTCTGCCTCAAGAACCTCAGGTGCGCCGCCGTCGCGGGGCTCCATCGTGACCTTCACGCCGCCGTCGACGAGGTCGACCTTAGTGATCTTGGTGGCTGTCTTGCACTCGATTCCACGCTTCTTGTAGGCGCGGAGCAACTCCTTCGAGACGTCCTCGTCTTCGATGGGGAGTAGGTGGTCCATGTACTCGACCAACGTCACCTTGGAGTCGAACGAGTGATAGACCGACGCAAACTCGGTTCCGACCGCGCCTGCACCCATGACGATGAGCGACTCAGGCACCTTCTTAATCTCGAGGATGTCATCCGAGTTCACAGTGCGGACATGGTCCATCTCGATGAACGGCATGTCGCGACAGACGGAGCCGGTCGCGATGATCGTATTCTTGGTTGCCAGCGTCGTCACAGTACCGTCTTCGGCGGTGACAGTGACTGTTCCGCGGCCGGCGATCCGTCCGTGACCGGCGACAACGTCGATCTTGTTCTTCCGCATCAGGAAGTTCACGCCCTTGGAGTTGGTCGTGACCGTCTTCGCCCGGTACTTCTGCACACCGGGGAAATCGAGTTCGACGCCGGTTGCTACGACGCCGAACTTCTTCGCGACGCGCATCTTGTCGTAGACATACGCACTCTCGAGCAGCGCCTTCGTCGGGATGCAGCCGCGCAGGAGACAGGTCCCCCCGAGTCGAGGATCCTTCTCAACGATCGCGGTTTTTAGCCCAAGTTGGGCGCATCGAATGGCGGCCACATAGCCGCCTGGTCCACTTCCGATGATGGTAACGTCGTAGTTCTGAGCCACGCGAATCTCCTAACGAAGAAAAACTAAAGGCGCGCCCTACGAAATTCGTTGGGCGCGCCCGGTCTAGTGCTGGGGTTTGGCAGCGTCAACGTTCGCTTCCGCCGCCGTGCCTTAGTCCAGGAACTGGAACTCGATCCGATTGTTCTGACGGCGGTTACGATCCGTCGCGTTCGGGAAGAGCGGCTCGGCTGCTCCTACGCCGTCTTCCTCAAAGCGCTCGGCTGGGAGGCCCTTACCGATGAGGTAGTCGATGACGGCCTGTGCGCGAGTCGCCGTTAGCGAGAGTTCCTCGTCGATGGTCTCACGGGGGTCGGTGTGCGAGCGAACCAAGATGCGCTGGAGCTGGTTGTTCCCCAACTCTACAGCGACCAGGTCGAGCAGGCCCTGACCCTCAGGCGTCAGAGCGCCGGCCGGCGTGAAGTCGACTCGGGCATTCGGGTCGGCAAAGACGATTCCATCGGCAACTTGGCGGAACGCTGCGTCTGGCGCGAGAGCGCTGAGCGAGTAGCCCAAGCTCGTCGGCCCCACCCCAAGCTCTCGCTCCTCGGTGACGGTCACGTGGCCGGTTGCCTGCACGTAGATCGTGTAGGCTCCGGGCTCGAGTTCTGCTGTGTACGCTCCCTCAGAGTCGCCTTCGGCGTCCATGTTGGTCGGACCGCGGAACGAGACGAGGACGGCGGCCGGACCGGAGGTGTTGATCGAACCGCTGACGACTGCGTCGGTGTAGGCCCGCTCCATATCGATCGGGCCCGAGAGGACCTCCTCTGTAATGGAGACGAGCATCGCGCGGGTCGTGAACTCAGGGTGCGAGATCTCGATGGTCACTTCGCTCCCGGGCTCAAAGTCGAAGGTGCGGAACGCGCCGTCGGTGCCGGTGATCTGGTCCGTGTACTCGGTCTCCAGGTAGCTGATTCGCGCTCCCTCAATTGGGTCCGCGCTACCGGAGTCTCGAATCACGCCCTCGACGTAGCTGGTGACGATGCCGACCTCGACCGGGACTTCAACCGGAACCTCGACGACCTCGCGGCCAGAAGGATCAAGATTGTAAGCGGCGCCGATGAGGAAGTTCCAACCAGGAACATCAGGCGTGCCCTGCGACTGCGCGGTGGTGATGCCGATATCCATGCCGACGTTAAACGAAAGACCATTCACCGGCTGAGTGCGCGCGCCAACGGTCAGCCAGTTCGGGTAGGTCTGAAACGGCTTGAGTGAGTTGCCCGCGAGGTCCTCTTGCTGACCGACACAACGCAAGTCGATGTTCGGATCGCAGTCGGCACCATTCGGCCACTGAAGAGTCCATTCAAGGAACGGGGTCACGTAGCGGAGCGGAGCATCGATCGAGAGGCCAAGGAGGATGCGGTCGTAATCGTAGACGCCCTGGCCGAATCGCTCGACGCGATCGAGGACGAACGGGAAGAGGTTCGCCGAGTTGTCGATCAGGTAGCCGAGGTTCAAGTTGAACCGGAGCGGCACGTCTGCGAGCGGACGAAGGTCGAGACTGGTCAGTGCGAGGATGTCAGCCGAAGTCGAGCTGAGGTCGAGACCAACTTGGTTAGCCCCTGCTGGCATGATGACGCGGAACATCGCACCAACCGAGAGGTAGTCGGTGATTCCGTACATGCCCTTGGCGCCAAATGAGATGTCTCCAACGCTCTGAATGAGCTCGGGGTTGCCCGCCGAGTTGGAGACTGCACGTGACGAGAGTGTTGCGAACGCCTCGACGTACTCGATCGGGGTCCACGACAGACCGATGTGACCGAGGAAGCGGCGCGCGTCATTGTCTTCTCGGACGAAGCCCTGGCCGTTGAAGTACTCCAACTGAAGGAAGAGCCCGAGCGTACCTGGCTCCAGGCCGGTTGCTTGATACGTACGCATCAGGCCAGTCGCACCCGTCAGCGTCGGCGCGGCGTCGACGACGTAAGGATCGGACTCCTCCGCGAAGTCGTCCATCGAGCGTTCGTCTGTCCCGCTGCGGGCAGGCGCCGTCGTGGTCTCGGCGTCCTCCACAACCTCATCGGCGGTCTCGTCAACGGCTTCTTCAGCCGCCTCCACGTTTTCGCCGAACGCGGACGCGCCGTCTTCAGTGGTCTCGCCGATTTGGGCATGCACAACGGCCGGCGCGGCCGTAAGTAGGAGGGCAACGATTAGTCGTTTCATAGATACGCTGGAGTACGTCTTCTTTGAGGGTGCCCCCGTGGGCTCCGCTCGGTAGAGGGCACGGGATATACCATGTAGGTCTGAGCGATCACAGCCCGAAGGGAACACGAACATCGCAGCGCGACTTGAGAGCAGTCCGGGGCTCAACAAGACCGCCGTGGAGGACGAGCCTGTGAGGCACTGATCACCCTCGTAACTTACTCGATATCGGGCAGATCCCAGCTCACTCGAGGCAGCTCGTCTTGCTCGTAGAGCCAGCGATAGACCCACCAGGACATCGTTACCCGCTTCACGTAGTGACGCGTCTGCTCATACGGGATTTCTTCGACCCACAGGTCAAGCTCGAGATCTCCACGGGCTCTCAGCCAGCTGTTTACGTTGCCGTGGCCGCCATTGTAGCCGGCAAAGACTAGGCAAGGGTTATCCTCGTAGCGATCAGCCAACGTCTTCATGAATTGCGTGCCAAGCTCGATGTTGATGTCGGCATCGAAGAGCTGTGAAGCCCGCACAGAACCGCGACCGGTGAGGCGAGCCATGTCGTTCGCCGTTCCTTCCATCAGCTGAAGCAGACCGCGAGCGTTGGCCCACGACTCGACGTCTTCTCGGAAGCCACTCTCTTCTCGCATGATCGCGTAGACCCAGAATCGATCGATCGATCGATCCCCGGCCTCTTCTGAGACCGCATCTTCGAAGGGGGTCGGGTAGGCCACTTCCCAGCGTTCGCGGTTGCCATCGGTCGGGTAACCTAGATTGAGGTCCAAGCGTTCGCCCGGGACGTGGTGGCTGAGGTGGTAGGCGCCCACGTGATGGTAAAGCACAGAGACGACCCAACCGATCTCGTCTTCGTTGGGGTAGCGATCTCCGAGCTTGCCGAATTCGCCCTGCGCCAACTCGTACAATCCGAGCCGCAGCAGAGTCGTGCCACGCAAGAAGAACGGATCGCGAGCAGCTTCCGCCGGCCGAACTCGAATGAAGTCTCCTTCCGCGTTGGCCGTACCGACCACCTCTGCAAGAAGTTGCTCTGCGTAGGGCGCGTCCATCTCGGCGATTCGATTGAGCGACATCAAGGAGTAGAACGCCATCGGGTTGTCGCGGACTACAGACGCGTAGCCGGCGCGTGCCTCAGCGCGAAGTGCAAGTTCCTCAAAGCTCCGCGCTCGGTAGTAGGCGAGCCGGCCGCGGGAGTAGATGTCGTTCTCGCCAGTGGACGTCCCCAACTCGTCTACAAGCGAGACCAACTCCCGGTACTGACCAGACGAGTAGAGGCGGGACGCGAGCAACCAGACGGCCTCCTTGAGCATGTCGCCGTTAGGGAAGTCGCGAATCTGTTGTTCGAGCAGCGCGACGTACTCATCCTCTTCGCCGTTGTTGCGATGTACCCGTGCGGCCAACAGCACGGCATCATCCGCATAGGAGTTCTCCTCGTAGCCGGTCCAAAGCTGCCGAAAGAAGGCTATCGCGTCGTCGTCGTCGTCCGTGTTCCAGGCTGAACGGCCGGCGTTGTAGAGCGACGTGACGATCAACGTCTCGTCGCTGCACCCTTCGATGACTCGAACGTACCAAGGCAGGGCGTCTCCGTGCTGGCGCAGCTTCGAGTAGCTCTTTCCAACGAGGTAGGCGCCGTCGCAATAGACCGTGCTCCCCCCCTGCTCCAATTCGACCACCGGGCCGAGCAGGTCGATCACTTCTTCGCTTCGGTGGCGATTGAAGAGGACTCTGGCCCTCTCGAGCGTCTCAAGCGACGAGGAGCGGTCGAGGGTCGCGGCGACATCGGGACTGACCTCTGCGCGGATTTCGTCCAACGCGTCACCTGCCTGCGACTCGGCGCCTCCACCCGGGTTCAGAATGCGAATCCGGCGATAGATCTGAGCAGCTTCATCCCATTCGCCAGCCTCCCGATGAGCGGCCGCGAGGTCAAACTCAACATCGTTCCGGTAGTAGGCGTAACCAAAGTCCGCCAAGAAGGTCTCGTAGACGGCGATTGCGCCTCGGTGATCATCCATGGCCGCGAGGGCCCGTCCTCGCAGGTAGATGGATCGGGGCCCTAGAATCGCGGATGGCTGCACGACCGCTGCGTAGGTGGCCGCTGACGCCGGGTCCTCCAACTCCATCGCGGACATCGCTGCCCAGTACATGCAGTAGTCAGTGAAGAGTTCGGCACGCGCGGCGCAATCGAGGAGAACCGGAACTGCGATTTCGTACTCTCGGCCGACATAGAGCGCATAGCCATAAGCAAAGGTGGCTTCAGCCGCGTGGTCTGGGTCGTCCGCCGCGAGGTAGCCGCTGAGGGCGTTAATCGCCGGACCGGCGGTCCCTGCATCGAGCGTCCGTAGCGCCGCAGTAATCTCTTCGTCCTCGAAGAGTGGTTCAAGCCGCTCAAGCGGAACGCCTGCGGGACCCTCGGTAGGATCGCGATCGAGCAGCCTCGCTTGGCTACATGCGCTCGCAGCTGTCAGTGTCATCACGAGGGCGATAAGAACACTGGAAGGACCGCGAAGAGAGCCGGAGATTCGAGGCATTTGAGGGGCAGGCTGTGGTATAGGGTGGGCGCTGGGCCGTGGCCCACTGTGCGACATTTTGACCTAACATTGAGGTCGAACGCGAATCAAAGAATTCCCGTCCGATACGCAACATTTCCCTCGCTCTGCCGACTACGACCACGAGTAATCAACCACAGCAGCAGGGACCCATGTTTCGAGCAGGCGAATTCATCGACGAGCGGTACCGGGTCGTCCGCGAACTAGGCAGCGGCGCTTACGGAGTTGTGTATCTGGCAGAGGAAGTGGACCGGTTCACCATCCTCAACTCTGATTCGGAGACGATTCTGCGCAACGTCGCCGTCAAGGTCGTGGATCGCTACGACATGGAACGTAAGCGGTTTGCCGCGGAGGTCCGAGCGCTCTGCCGGCTCAATCATCCAGGAATCGTCAAAGTGTTTGGTTACGGGGTGACCCTCGTCGACTCGACCATGCAGAGCGATCGTGCGGGCATTCCCTGGCCGGACGACAACCCGACCCGCCCCTACCTCGCCATGGAATACGTCGAAGGACGGCCGCTTTCCGATGTCTCGGGCCCAGAAGCCCTCGCGAACCTGGCCCGCTACGTAGGGACCTTCATTCACGTCGCCGAGGCGTTGGGGCACGCACACTCTCGCGGTGTCATCCACCGGGACCTCAAGCCGCACAACATCTTGGTCTCCGAAGATGATGTACCCAGGGTGGTCGACTTCGGGCTCTCGTGGCTTGCGAAGAACGACGAGGGCGCCTCGCGACGACTTGGAACGCCCGGCTATATGGCACCAGAGCTCATCGAGAACGACGCTCCTGACGCCGACCACCGAGCCGACATTTACAGTTTCGGTGCCACGATCTACCGCCTCTTCACGGGTCGCACCCCGTTCCAAGCTCGCGGCGTGATGGCGACAATTCATGCGCAAATCTCGGGAGAGTTTGAGTTCCCGGACGAGTTCCCGACCGCGCTACTAAGCCTCGTGTCGCGATGCTTGCACAAGGACCCACTGAATCGGCCTCGCAGCGCGGCGATCGTAGCCGAGGAGCTCCGGCACATCGCGCTGGCGCCCGGCCTCTTCGAGTCCAAGTCCAGCGGTGACGCCTCGACGCTCGATGGTTACACAGAGCTGCCAGAGCGCGCCGACGTGCGCGATGCACGAATCTCAGAACTTGAGCCGTTCGACCATCCGACCCGCGGAAGGGGCCTAAAGTTCGCGGCGTTCACCGGGTCATCCGACGAGGCGCAAGCCGCTCGGGGCTTTCTTTACGCGGGCAAGGAAAACAGCGCGTCCCGCCGAGTTTTCAACGTACTTCAGAGCGCGTGGGAGGGAGCGGAGCTCAGTATCTACAACGCGAAGCCGATTCAGGACTCCGCTGGCCGACGGTTCCTAGCCGCCGACGGCAGCACGGTCCCGGTGCTCGAGCCCTACTTCCCTGTGTCGGTGACCGACGTCGCGACGGCCGAAGGCGTTCGCTGCGGCGCGTGCGCCAGCCGAGTGCTCGTCGATCTGCGAGCCAAGCGCGACTGGGGCGTGAATCTTGTGCTTGGGTCCATCGCACACGACATGCTGGAGGACCTTGTCCGAGAAGAGAAGTCGCTGGAGGAATTCGACCAACTCTTCGACGACAACCTCGCCGCGCGCCGAACTGACGCGGTGGCTGCGAGGATCAAAGACGCTGACCTGCCGAAGATCCGGATCCAGCTTCGGGCGCACTTCGAGAACCTTCGCCGATGGGTCGAGCCAACACGCGCCGCGAAGCTCGCCGAAGTGAAGCGCTACTCCAGCCGCTACGGACTTGAGGGTCGAATCGACCTCGCGTTGGTCGACGAGAACGTGACGCAGATCATCGAGCTCAAGACGGGCTCGTTTGAGAGCGCTCAGCATGAGCGCCAGCTGAGGTGCTACACACTGCTTTGGGATGCGATCGCTCAGAGAAACGGGCGCACGGTGGAGGGCCGGTTGCTCTACTCAAAGACAGGGAAGCTGAAGCCGTTGAGTCGGAGGGACCATGAGAGCGAACGCGAGGTTCTGATCGCCCGCAACGACGTTGTCGCGATGCATCGCTACTACTCCGACGGCGACACGTCCTATAGACCTCTCGCGTACGGTGACGACCCACAGAAGTGCGCCGACTACCCGTGCAAATTCCGGCGGAAGGAGTGTGAGAAACAGAAGGCGTTTCTCGGGAACTTCCGAGGAAAAGAGGTCGGACTTGAGGAGATCGATCGAGCCGTATGGGGAGAAGACATCGACTCGAAGCTCGTGCACGCCACTCGTGAGTACTACGCTCACTTTGTCCGACTGATCGAGCGTGAGTACCGGTCATCGAGCCGAGCGATGGGCGCCGTCTTCCGGACGGCCACGATTCCCAAGCGAGTCGCAAAACTGCGGGCGGTGGACAACGCAGTCCTTGAGCAGAGCAGCAGAGATACGCGCAGAGTTCTCTTCGCCTGCAAGCCTTGGGGCGTCTTCGATGTGGGCGACTCCGTCGTCGCCCACCGTGGCGACTTCGACGCAGAGCCGGCGCTGACCGGCCGCGTCGTCAAGCGTACCCGCGAGTCCCTCGAAATCAGCTGTAACGGAGCAGACTTCGCAACCGACCTTCCGCGCGAGGGGTGGGTCATCGACAA
>JBLHWZ010000153.1:0-12739 GCA_047629415.1 Bradymonadia bacterium
CCTCCCTCAACCGAGTCTGCGTAGCCAAACATCGTCAGGGTCAGCGGGGTCATCACGACGTTTAGCGCCGCCATCATCACCACCATCGTGACAGCGAATGGCAAGTCTCCTTTGCCGTTACGGACGAACGCAGGTCCGACCGGTCCGCCCGGAGTACAGGCGCAGAGGATCACTGCCAGTTTTCCCGCGGGAGGTGCCGCAACCGCTGTCGCAATTCCGAACGCAAGCAGCGGCACCATGATGTGCTCATACGTGAGTCCACCCACCAGTCGCAGCGGGCGCTTGAACGCCGCGCGAAGCTGGTGAACCTGCATCTCGAATCCAACGGAGAGCATGACGCAAACAACAAGGAGCGCGACGAAGATATCGCGCGCGGCGTCGATGTTCTCCGGACTCATCAGTGGGTCCGCAGGAAGTCAGCGAGGTGTTTTGCGACCGGGACTGGGTCGTCGAGATGCACGTGATGACGGCCGGGAATCACGACCCGCGTGAGGTTCGGCACGGCGTCGACATACTCCTGCATGCCACGCTCGTCGTAAGGAAGTCCGTCCTCCGCGATCACGATGAGAGCGGGAGCGGTAATGCCCCCAAGCATCGCGATCACCTGCGGCTTTGTGAGCCGGAAGAACGAGTCCGCTTTCAAGCGTGGGTCATGCGTAAAGCGCGCTCCAAAATCGCCAGTCTCGCTCCCGCGCAGGGCGATCGCCTCCACAGCCTCTGGCGTCAGCTGCCAAGGCCGCGCCGCGATCCGCCGCTTGATCTCGTCGATCGAGTCGTAGTCTCGGTTGGTCTGAGCATCGTATTTCATGGACGACTTCAGGGCCTTGCGGGCTTGCAGCAGCGCTCGTTCGGGCGCATCCGTCAGCGGCGTCAATCCCTCGACGAGCAGCAGCGAGCGAATCTGGTCCGCGAGAACTCCTGCGCTCAATGTCGAAACGGCGCCGCCCATCGAGTGCCCGAGTAGCGAGACCTTCTGGTCGGCGAAGTGCTCTTGAATGAGCCGCGTCGTCACCGCTACGTAGTCGTGAATCGAGTACCAGGCGTCCCGGCTTCGGTGCTGCGAACGGCCGTGTCCCGGCAGGTCGAACGAGATGATCTGCAAGGGCTCGTCGAGCTGATCGACTACCAGCGGTGCCGCACGGTCCCAGGTCCCGGCGTTGTCCAACCACCCATGAAACGCCAGCACGATGCGGCCGTCTTCGGGTCCCCAGGCGCGCGCAGCGAGGCGCAGACCCCAGACATCAAACTTGAGCTCTCTTGGCATGGCAGGCGCGGGGGAAGAAGCAGCCGCGCGTGTACCGTTCGTGCCAACGCACAGCAATGGTGGGCCCGCGCCATTGAGGTGTGCAGCGCGAACGTAAGCGCTCGTCTTCGACTGGGTCCTCGGCCTCATGACCCGAACCTGGGTCGTGATCCGTACCGGCGTCAGACGATACGGCGCCGGCGATAAACACGTTCGGAGCGCCGTACTCCCAGACGAGGTCGCCGCCGGCTGAGCCCTCTCTCGCCCCCAGCCCGGGCACCGGGATGGTGACGACGGTGCCGACCCAGCAACAGACAGCGCCTTTTTGTCGTTCTTCGGGAAGCCTCCGAGTGCCAGCAGTCCGAGAGCGCCTAGCGCAAAGAAACGCGAGACCTCCGGCACTCGACCGGCGACCTGAGCGCACGGCTCGAACAGCGGACCGAAGAGGCCCCAGAGTGGCGCGAAGAAACCGAGACGAGACGACGCGGACTCGGAGAAGCGACCGATCAGCAGTTCGAGTGCTGGGAGCTCAGCGCAGCCCAACGTCAGGTCGCCTCGCTCCTGCTCACGGGTCTACGCACAAAAGAGGTCGCCTCCGTCCGAACGCCACCGACGCGACTACCCGCCAGCGAGCCCGCGACGTCTATAAGAAGGCAGGACTCAGCGGTCGCAGTGACCTCGCCGCGTTTTCTCTGGAAGACATGCTGGACCTGTCGGGCGACGCACAACGCCAACCTGCGACAGGCCGGAACTCCGTCCGGCCGCGACCGACGCCCTTAGAAGAATATCCCGCCGAGCGGATCCACCCGCAAGTCCGCAGGGTCTCCCGTCATGCCGGCGTCCGCGAACAACGACTGGATGATGTGCTCGGGACGAATCACGTCGCCGCCCACGCTCACTGCGCCGGTCGGAAGGTGCACCGCCGTTGGCCCCATGCCGATATTCGTCGACTCGCCGATCACCTGACCACCACGCACGTTGCCGCCCATCAGGAAGCAGCTGTTCATGAGCGCGTGGTCGCGGCCGTCGCTTGAGTTCAGCATCGGGGTACGGCTGAACTCGCTGAATCCGACGATCGTCGTGTGATCAAGCCAGCTTTTTCCGGTGTCGAGGTACTCGTGGGCCTCGAGATCCGCAGCCAAGCGAGCCACGGCGTTGAAGCCGCGCTGCTGCCTCGGACCTTGTTCGTCGATCCAATTATCAAAGTGCGTATCGAGCCCGCTCGCCGCCTGGAATGACACGACCCGGGTGATGCCCGCCATGAGGCTCTGGCCCGCCATCGCCGCTTGGGCCTCGGGGGACCGCATGTCTGTGCCGATCCCATAATGATCACGGATGCCCTCCATCTCCTCGGTGCCTGCGCCAAACTCGAAGAGATCGGAGAAGCCCGACGCGACAGTGAAGTCAGCGCGCTGACGAGCCTCCTCGGCTGCCTGCCACATAGACGAGCCTAGCGCTTGGTCGCAATCGGCTGCACCAGAGAGCAGATCATTGAGGGCGGCCGCTTCGTATTGAGCGAGCTGTGGGTTAGCCGAGCGGAGGACCTCGATGAGGTCGGGTACGCTGTCGACGGAGAGCGCCGAGGCGTAGGTCGGCTGGTCACGATTGTAGCTCTCGACGTTCACCGCGAGGTTCGCGATCGGCTCGGTCACTCCTAGCTGAGAGGCTAGCCAAGTAGCCGCCGAGGAGCCGCGCGCGGCGAGTCCGGCCGGCGCCTTCCCCGTAAGAAAGCGACGGCGACCGACAGCATGGGTCAGGGTCTCCATCGACATGCCTCGAACGATGCACAGCTTGTCGATCTGATCAGCGAGCTCGCCGATGTAGGGGCCCAACTCGATGCCAGAATCCGTCGTGATCAGGTCGAGCCCACTGGCCCCAAGCAGGTCGTAGCCCGGCATGATCCGCGTCGTCGCGACGTTGTCTTGGTTGAACCGTCGCGGGTCACGCGGGTCCAGTCCAAGCAGGACGTCCCAGCCACCGCCGAAGTAGGCGAATACGTAGAAACGTGGCTCCCCGGAGGGCAGCGCGTCGGCGTAGCCCAAGTGCTTGAAGGGTCCCACGCCCGCGAACGACGTTAAGCCGCCGCCGAGAACCATCATATTGCGCAGGAACCCGCGCCGATCGATGTCTCCAAGGCCGCGATGATTCGGATCGGTGTGCCGCTTGTTGCGTTGAATACCGTGCTTCCAGCTTGTTCGTCGTTTGGTCATCAGTAGCTCACGAACGCGGGGTGCATGACGAGGCCAACGCAGACCGTTCGCCAAGCCAGGGCAGGGTCTTCGGCTTCTGCTTGTACCGCGGTGATCAGGGTCAGCCAGGGGTCCATCTCGGGACTGCTCGGTTCGATGGCCCGGCCGTGGAAACGCAGCAGGAGATAGGCGAGGTTGTCGCGGATCGCGATCTCATCGTCGGGCAAGACCGCGGTCGGCTCGACCAAATGCAGCAACACTCGGCCCGCCGGATCCTCCATCGCGATTTCGTCCTCCACCGCGTACGTGCAGACGTCGCGCGCAGCATCAGAGAGGAACTTCTCGAAGACGACCGACGCGGTCAGGTCTTCGGCAGTCCGCAATACATAGTCAGGCACGCCGAGCGTGGCCGCCAGCTCTTCGAACCGACTGTTTCCGTTGACTAGGACCCACCCAACCGTGCCAGTAGCCTGTGCGAGCGAGGTTCGGAGCTGATCGAGGTCCATGCGGCGACGCGGGCGAGTACCAGCCTCCGGCGGCGGCCCCACGTCGGCATCAGGGCCGACATCCGGAGTGTCTGGCTCCGAGTCCGACTGAACATCTTCCGGGGGCGCGGTATCCTCAACGGCGTCGGGTTCCGGCCCGACGTCCTCCGCGGAGTCCGGAGTGGCGTCCGAGCTAAGGTCCGGCGACGTATCCTCGGACGAAGAGTCGGCGGGCGGCTCAGAAGAGCAGCCGGCGAGGAGCGAGACAGCGAGGGCGTATCTGGTCCAACGAATCATCGTACCCTCCGGTATGTCTCACTCGTGATGACAGCGCGAACGAGCTCACGATAGCTGTAGTTTGCTCCGGAGAACTCTTGAGCGAGGTCGGCAACCCAGTCCGCCTCAGCGTGTGGATCGATCGTGCGACCGAGCAGCCACTCGGCAGTTCTTGTCGCCACACAACGATCGAGCTGCCCGGTCACGACGCCCCGCAGCGCGAGCGCTTGAGGACCGCTGTCGACGTTTGACTGGGCGTCCTCACCGAGGAAAACGTAAGCCCGCAACCACCCAAGGAAGGGGATCTCTTCGGACGTGCTGACGTTCATGACGTAGAAGCGGTCGCACAGGCTGCCGCAGAATCGGCCCTCTAGCGCGCATTGTTGGCAGTCCTCACGCAGCGGCGGGAAGCCGGCCGGGTCAAGGTACCCGGCCCCTTGCTCGCTCCATCGTCCCCAGTGTGCTGCGGCCGGCTCCAACTCGGAGTGGCAGTAGTTGCAGCCGTCGCGCAGCTGCAGATCGGGCTCCAAGCGGCCCACCTCAGCGGGCAAACTCCCCTCCGGGGCCGTAAACGGATCGCAGAGGAATGCGTCGTAGAACCGGTTCGCGCGGGCACGGTTCGTGGCAAATCGCAGCAGAAATGCGGGGCTCGTTAGGATGCCCGCTTGGTGATCTCCGACCTCGATCTCAACCCAGGTGTCGCTGTCCATCCAATCCAGGTTAGGCAACGCCGACGGGTCGTAAGGCAGCGGGGCGATCGTCGAGTTGCTGGGGAACCCAGTGCGGTAACGAAGGAAGTGAGTCAGCGGTCCGTTCACGTACATCGTCGTGCCGGTGAAAAGTTCCAGGTAGCTCCGGTCGAATCGCACGACGTCAGCAATTCGCCGTTCCACATCCTCGTTGAACGCGGCGCTCACTTGGTTGTGAGAGCCATTTCCTCGGCAGTAGACAAGGTTCGGTCCGCAGCCACACTCGGGCACAGAGTGGCCGTCGAGCGAGTTACATGGTGTGCCCGCAGGGCTGACCTCAATGGTCTGGGCGTCAAACGCACACACTCGAATCGTGCTATCGGGAGCCCAGTAGGGGACGATCTCCACCCAGCCTTCCCGCTCGGCTCCATCGACCTCACTCGTCAGGATCTGGTCGCCATCGAAGCGAGCCGGCTCATCGAGGCAGCTGACACGAGCGCCACGGTACATCGTGGCCAAATTCGAGCGCCAATAGATGTTCTCGACTCCTGACCGGTCGATAGTGAGGTTCGTCTCGTTGTCGATGTACACAACCTCCGAGACATTGTTCCAGATCAGTTCGCGGTGGCGACGGACAACCCGCTGGGCGAACGCATCAGACGTCAGCAGCGAGTCAACGAACTCGTCCGACACCTCTCCCGCGTGAGCAATCGTCTGTAGCTCTTCCACTGTCGGGATCGCTCCGGAGAGGTCGAGGCTCAGAGCACGTGCATACTCTGTCGGTGAGAGTTCCTCCGCGGGGGGCGGACAGTATTCCTCGTCGGCAAAGGCCAGAGGTGTCGATAGCGACGCGACGAGGAAGATGGCAAGAAGCCAGGGGAGGGAGCGCACGACAGCACCTAGGCGGGAGGCTTTCTGAGCCTATCGGCGGGCCTCTGCCAGAGCAAGCCAAAATTTAATTCCCAAACGGCTCTGCAGGCGGTCTCGTACCTGTGGCTGAAACGGGTTCGCCTCGCTACAAGTTTGGGGTACCCCACTGCACATCGTTGCCATGTCCACCCGCCCCTTTGCGCTTCTCGCAACACTCCTTCTGACGGCCTGCTCGTCCGAGCCCGCACCGGCCGAGCGGGCCGATGCCGCGCTGCCGGACGTAGCGAGCGACGGTGGCCCCGACTCAGAAACGCTGGACGCCGCGGACGTCTCCGTAGACGCCCTACCAGACGCGCACGGCGACACGGATGCGAGCCTGGACGCGGACGTGCGCGACCTAGGTCTGCCCGCTTGTGAGCCCGCTCTCGAGCTATCGCCTGCGGCGATAACGCTTGCTCCGCTTCAGCTCGTCCAGCTTGTTCCGACCGGGGGCACGGGCGCGTATCGGGTCCTCCTCACCGACAACCAAACCAGCTCGGTGTTTACGATCGGTGAGCGCAGGTACATCGCCGGAAACACATCGGGGACCGACACGATCACGATGACGGACAGCGGCTGCGAGGGCATCGCGACCGCTGAATTCACCGTCGTCGAACCGCCGACCGTAACGCCGAGCAACCTCACCGTTCGCCCCGGCGCGAGCTTCGTCTTCGAACTCTCGGGAGGCTCCGGGAACTACTCGTCTGAGTTCGTATCGAACAGAACGGGGGCAACGATGGCCGACGACCAACTCACGTACACCGCAGGGACCCGAGAGACCTTCGATACGATTCGGTTTACGGACAACGCCACCGAACGCTCCACTCTCGCAACGATCACCGTCAACATCCATGCGGAGCTGGTTTTGGAGACGCCACGGGTCGCCCTACCGGTCGGCGGCATCTACGAAATCCACGTAGAGAGCGGCAGCGGAAGGCTCGTGACCGCCGGCGATGTGGCGCCCTGGTTGGCCATCGAGAACGGCCGGATCGAAGGACTTGCACCCGGCGAGTGGACTCAGATCCTCCGCGATCCGTTCTCAGGACTGACGGCGGAGCTCGAGATCGATGTCGTGCAGCCGTTGGAAGGCGACTTCGCGCTAGCAGGAAACCAACAAACATCTTCCAGCGTTCGCGCGCTCGGCGACATCAACGGCGACGGCTTCGCCGATGTCGCGGTGGCCATCGCCGAGGCAGATGTCGATGCCTACAATAGCGGCGCCGTGTTCATCTATATGGGAGGCGATGACGGCTTCTCCGGGGTGCCGGCTCAAACACTGAGCGGCGAGACCTTCGAGGAAGAGTTCGGCCGTGGGATGGCGTTTGCGGATGTGAACGGAGATGGCGTCGGAGAGCTGATCATTGGCGCAGCTAACGCCGACATCGGGGGCACGAACATCGGCGCCGTCTACTTCTTCGAGCTGGGCCCCGACGGCCTCTTCCAAGAAGAGCCGTCGGCCACACTGGTGGGCGTTAACAACTTCGATCGCTTCGGAATCAATCTCACCACCTGCGACTTCGACGGCGACGGCGTGCAAGATCTCGCGGTCGGCGCAAACAGTGCAGAAGACCGAGATGCGCCGGTGCGCGCGAACTCGCAAGGGGCCGTGCACGTGTACCGAGGCGAAGAGGGGGAATTCCCGGTCGCCCCGACCAGAACGCTCTACGGCGAACTCCCGGGGAGCGGCAGGTGGCAGTACCGAGCCAACATGCAGATGGGCTTCCGACTGACGGCGGGCGACTTCGATGGCGACGGCGCCTGCGACATCGCCGCCGGCGCATACCCCGTCTCTATCGAAGGCACCGGCGCCGACGGCGCGGTCGTGCTCTACCGAGGAATCCTCCGCTCAGTGAGCGAAGAGCTTGTCTCGCCGCGCCCCTCACTCGCACTTGCCGCAACGGAGCCGGCCGACGACTCGATGAACTTCGGTCGCGCGCTCGCCGCCGGAGACCTCGACAACGATGGAGTCGATGAGCTGATCGTCGGGGCGTACGCGCACAATGGGCCTGGCGGAAACGACACCGGCGGCGTGTTTGTCTACCAGTGGGCCGGCACCCTCCCGTACAGCGAAGAGCTCACGCCCATGCAGGAAGCCACATGGCGCTACGAGGGCACCAACTCCGGTTACTACGTCGGCGGATGGGTCAGCGTCGACGACGCAAATGGTGATGGGATCGACGACCTAATCTCGGGCAACTGGCGCGGCGATATCGACTCCGAGGACGAGCTTACACGACCCGGATCGGTCGACGTCTTCTTCGGTCTCGACGGCGCGTTGCCTGATTTTACCCCGTCCTTCTCCGTTCAGGGCATCGCTTCGGAGACCTTCTTCGGTGAGGGTGCCTCTGCGTTCGGGGACGCCGACGGCGACGGCGAAATGAACTTCATGGTCGTCGCTGGACGCTTCGACGACGACGGCGCCGACTACCCACAGGCCTTCCATTTCAACGGGATGGATTCCCCGACTGTGCGTCGCGCCGTGCTGCCCGCGGTCGGGTCGGGCTTCGACTTTGGGCGCGGCGTTGCGTTGGTCGAAGACGTCACCGGCGATGGCCGACCCGATATCGTCGCGGGAGCCCCGTTGGCGCCCACGCTAGGCCTCGGCTCACAGGTCGGAGAAGTTCTCATCTACGCCGGCAGCGAGGACGCAATCAGCACCGAGCCCTCGCAGCGAATCCGCGGTTTCCAAGGCCACAGCACCGGAGACCGAGCCGGATGGAATGTCAGTGGCGGGGACTTCGATGGCGACGGAAACCCCGACCTCTTCATCGTCAACCGAAGTGACGACATGCCGGGCTCATTCGGCACGAGCTACCATAACCCGTTCGGCTGCTCCGGTTCACGCAACAACTCGGCTTCTGTCAGCATCTTCCTAGGTCGACCGGGCGAAGGGCTCGCGACAGAACCCGACTTCGTATTCTACCCCGAACAATCAAACACACCGGTCGACGACATCGCTGTGGCAGACATCGACGACGACGGAAGAGACGACATCATCCTTGGCGCCAGCCTGCTCGACCGCGAGTCCACCGCGAACTGCGGCGGGATCCTCCTGCTTCGCGGCCGGCGTTATGTTGGAGCCGGGTTGACGACGGTTCTCTGCCAGTCTGACACCAGAATCTATGGTGCAAACGCAGACGACCGACTCGGGACCTCGGTTGCCTCCGCAGGCGACCTCGACGCTGATGGCTGTGCAGACGTCCTCGTAGGAGCGCCCCGAGAAAATCTCGGAGTCGGAAACCAAGGAACCGTCCGCGTGCTCTACGGTTCTGGCGCCGCCTGCTCGACGATCCAAACACGGGTCGCACTCGTCTCCTCTGGACGCGCGAATTCGCAGGCGGGGTTCGCGGTGGACGGAGGGCAAGATATAGATGGAGACAGAGTTCCCGACGTGATCGTGGGCGGCCCATTCTATCGAGAGGGGAACGCGGTACCCGGTGGAGCCTGGCTACTCAGCGGGCAGAAAATTGTCGATCTGCCCACCTCGTTGGTCTCCGATGGCATCTTCCCGGACGACAACGCGGCGTCGTTCACCGCGGTCGGCGTGGACGGCAACTTCGGGTTGCGAGGGCGAACAACAGACGAGGAGTTCGGCCTAGCCGTTGCGCTTGTGCCCGACCTCGACGGAGACGGGCGCGGAGAAGTCGCCATCGGCGCGCCACGGGCTGACTACGCCGGCAGCGGCCGCACCGGTGCAGTCTCGGTGTATGCGTTTGTTCCTGGCGAGGGTCTCTCAGACCGCCCTATCCTGATCTTCAGCGGCGAAATCGGGCCCCCAGAAGGTAGGGTCGGGGAGATACTCGCCGCAGGCCCTGTTGGACTGCGAGTGGTCCTGATCGTTGGCGGGCCGCGTGGATCTTCCCTGGGGCTTCAGAGCGGATCTGTGTATGTGATTCCGCTCTGAAGGTTCTAGAGCGCACCCGTGTGTGGCCGCTCGCAAAGTGCGCGATCATACCTGCGACAATGATTCCGGCTTCGACTCCTTCGCCATCCCGAATCCTGGCTTGATGAATTCGACAGCGATCATTCCCCTCAAGTTCCCGCGGAGCTGGCGAGGCCGGGTGGCCCCACACGCTGGGTAGTCTCCTCGGCCCAGACCGGGTACGCTGTCGACGCTGGACGACCGACGTGGTCGAGCGCTAGCGGAACGGGGACATCAAGCCTGACAGGCGATGTGGCCTCGAGACGAGCGAAACATACTTGTTGGTGTTCACCACCCCCTCCTAGGCGCCTTCTGCGATGACTCCTAACCCGCTGCGATTCGAGCTCGTGCTAATCGCGACTCCCGATGGAGTCGGCGAGGGTCCAGTGCGTCTAGGTACGTTTCGAGGCGAAGCGACAGTAGGCAGGAGCCAAGCAGGAGACGTCGCCCTGGACGACTCGACAGTGAGTTTCGAGCACGCAAAGTTCCGTTCGGACTCGAAGCAGGTCTTCGTCAGCTCAGTTTCGGAGCGAGGCTCCACCTTCGTCGGCGGCCGTCCACTCACCTTCGGCGGTGAGGCAGAGGTGCCGCTCATCGAGTCCTTCGTACAGATCGGGAACTTCCTGCTTGAGGTGCGGGTACTGGATCAGACGATCCCGGTCAGCCGCGCGATGCCCTTGCCGATCAATTGGCGCGAGCCATTACTTGAGGTTCGCGAGCGACGCGGACGTGGCCGCGTCGTGCTCGCGGGAGACGAGCTACCGATCCCGCCCAAGCTGTTTCGCCTTCTCTTGGGGCTCGCGACGCGAGCGAATGAGCCCGTGACCCGCGATGAACTGATTGACGTGATAGAGCCCGACGGATGGGTGAATCTCGACCCTCTCATCCACCGCCTTCGGGCGACTCTTGAGCAGTTCCTCGCCGACCGGCCGGCAGCATTGAAAGTCCTCGGACCCGAGCACCAAGCTGCCGCTGCGAATTCGGAGGTTGGAAAGGCGCTCATCGAGACCGTTCGGGGACGAGGGTACAGGCTCACAATTCCATCCAATCTCGTCAGTATTCACTCAAGGAACTAGATGCGGCCTGGGTCGTTCGAGTTGGTAGAGGAACTCAGCACAGGCTCATGTGGGACAGTATGGAGCGAGCGCAAGACCGGCGACTCCCAAGCGTCCTTCGCACTGAAGATTCTCGCCGAGTGGGCACTCGAACGCGAAGGTGAAGAGAGGTTTCGAGACGAGATGACGCTGCTCTCGAGCCTGGACCACGCAAACATCGTAGCGAGTTCAGAGACTGGGGTTGTACAGCCGATACGGTCAAAATCAGGCTCTTCGGTGGTTGTAGGCGCGCCTTGGTACGCCATGGACCGAGCCCTTGGAGCGCTCATTTAGACGGCTCCTAAACCCGAGTATCTGCCCGGCGTTCTCGAAGACCTGCTCGTCGAGCGCTCCCTAGGTCAATTTGTAGCGTTGTATCAGTCCCTTATTCTCGATGGGGCGCAGACCAGTTGTTCATGTCGCTTCGCCTCGATCCATCAATGCCCCAAGCTGGCGACTTCGTCAGCCAGCGGTATCGGATCGAGGATGTAGTTGCGGAGGGAGGACACTCGGTCGTTTACGCGACGACCGACTGCCGCACAGGTCAGTCGTTCGCCTTGAAGGTGCTCGACCCCTTACTGAGCCGTCGCCCAAGCGGTTCGGCACGGTTCGAACAAGAGCTGGCGATTCTCGCGCAACTTCGACATCCCTCGTTCGTCCGGGTGCACGACGCCGGGAAGACTAAGCCCGGTTGAGCCGCAGAGACAGCGCACCGGACGTGTCCAAAGCCCTCAGGAGCGCGACGAGAGCGACGAAGAGTCCGAAGCCACGCCAGACGAAACAAAGCTTGTTCCTGCGCCGAGCGCCGGCGCGCGGCCGAGGGGGGCTCGGCCAAACTCTCCAGCCGCGTTAGTCGACCCCAGCAGAGCTGAACCGCACAAGCTCGCAACACCAGCCGGCTCCGCTCGGCTCTGGAGTTCGCGAGAGTTTGGTGGCTCCAGCCCTCTAGAGGATTGGAGCGAGAGAGCGGGCGAGTTCAACTCGATTGGCCACACCGAGCTCTCGATACACCTCCTTGAGATAGCCGCGAACGGTCTGAGGGGAGATCCCCATCTCCTCGGCAATCACCGGAACGGAAGCGCCCCGCGCGCCAAGAGTTGCCGCCTCCCGGAGACGCTTTGCCAAGCTCACCGCCGCCACCAACGGAACGGCGGTCGCCACGTCGAGATTGGTCACGAAGTGGGCCGACCCAACCAGGGCCACGCTCTCCAATACGACAAGACCGGCGAGTTCAATCGAGCGCTGCTCGGCGGAGTCCGGGGCGGCCGTCGCGCACGAGCGTCCGGCTGTCGCAAAGTCGTAGTCAAAGACATCGACCCAACGACGAGCGGACCGCGACGCCCCAAGCATGTTCCCATGTCCCCAAACGAGCATGCACGGGGGAGTCAGATGGGTTGAGAGTACGTGTCGCAAGTTGTTGAGCGCACCGGAGGCCTGTCCGCCGGTGATGTCGACCGCCGATCGCTGGCGACGCTGCCGGGTCAGGTAGAGGACAAGTCCGCTGAGTCCTTCAGCCGATTGTACCGCGATGAGTGCCACAGATACGATGCCGAGCGCTCTCAACGTGCTGATCCACTGGTTCGGCAGCGAAGACTTCTCGGTGGGCTGCCAAACGGCCTCTTCCCTCATCAAAGCAGGCAGCGACAACTCCGCACAAGGCAGGAGGCTCTCCCAGTGCTTCTCAGACGCGCAGACATCTGCACCAAGGACCTGCAGCGGCGCTCCATTCTCGCGGCGGCGAGCGTGCAAACCGATGGCGACGACCGCCGTGGCCGCTCCAGCTCGCATGGTCGCGTAGAGAGATTCTTCGAGCAGTTCTCGAGCATCGGAGATTGAATCAAGGGTCACGCGGCCTCGGGGGATCGGATAGTGTGCTCATGGTATGGGCCCCCGAGATACGGCGCCTTTGACCCACCCTTCGATTTGGCCGCT
>JBLHWZ010000154.1:0-12718 GCA_047629415.1 Bradymonadia bacterium
GACGCTCCTCGACCCACCGCTCCAGGATCTCGTGATCCCACCGTGAGCCGAGCATGTTGAAGCCGATTACTTGGTCGTCGACGTAGACGATGCGCTGCGAGACGTCCTTACCCGGCATGTAGCGATAGATGCTCATCGCGTTATCCGGCACCCGGACTACGTCGCCGACCGTGGTGTACTCGATCTCGAAGAACTTCGAGCTGTTGAAGAAGGTTGGGGGTGAGTACGCGGTTTTGTCGCCGAACAGGTTCTTTCCAGCGGCGATGCCCTGCCTTTTGGCGGAGTACCAAATCAGCTCTCCGTAAGGTTTGCGACCATCGGAGTGGTGAATGCTCGCGCAGTCGCCGACGGCGTAGACGTCGGGCAGCGAGGTCTCCTGGAACTCGTTGACGATGATGCCACGGTCACACTCGGGAGCGGTCGTGAATTCTTTGAACGAGGCGATCGCGGCACGAACACCGACGGCGATGCCCAGCATCTGGCACGGCAGGTTGCGCCCCTCACTGGTGTCGATCGAGCTGACGCGTCCCGCTCCATCGACGTTGATCTGGGTCATCTCCTCGGAGAGCGCCACGTCGATCCCGTGATCCTTCATGTGACGAGCCACGAATACCGACTCCTCCTTGCCCAGAGCCATCGGCCAGTAGAAGGGCTCGCGGATGAGGAAGGTCACCTTCACGCCATGGTGGTGCAGGCACTCCACGAGCTCGATACCGATGAGGCCGCCGCCTACGACGACCGCCTGTTTCGTCGACGGAGTGAGGCGTTCGCACTCGTCGAGGTCCTGCATCGATACGAAATGAACCTTGCCGTCCTTGATGTCCTCGGCCCCCTTCCACGGGAACATGTTCGGCGTGGCGCCTACGGCAAAGACGAGCTTGTCGTACGCGACCTCACCGCCCTTCTTTAGGACAACCTTCTTTTCGTCTGCTTTGAGGTCGACGACCCAGTCGTTCACGAGGTCGATGCGCTTCTTCGCGTACATCCCGCGCTCGAACGGCTCGAGACTCTTCCGCGGCATCAGGTCCATGTACGAGTACATGAGCGCCGTACGACTGAAGAAGTAGGGGGTCTCCCCGCTTATGACGGTGATGGTTGCGCTGGCGTCGCGCTCTCGAGCTTCGAAAGCGCAGCTGATACCAGCGACGCCGTTGCCTACAATAACGATCCTCAAGAATTCTCCTGCTCCTCGGGCGAGTGCATCATGCGCCGACAGTGTGTTCCTACACAAGGTTCCGGGACACAATCGTTGGCGGGCTTGTGATACCCTTCGGCGCAGAAAGGTTTCACTTCAGCGGCCAACTTTCATTGGGCAAGCTCCGAGACAAACTGAATCGAGTCAACGCGCCCCGGCCAACCCAGCTGCCGGGTGGCGCAACCTCTGTTTCGGCCGAAGAGAACCCTGAGACGCAATCGGCTCCGATCGAGGCGAAAGAACCCGCGCGACGGACCTTTCGACTCCCGGAGCCCGCGCGTGATCTCGACGAGCTCACCAGTACTTCGAAATCGGAGTTGGAGTCGCAGACGGATCAGATCCCCAGGTTTCGTGGTGTCCTAACGAGCGGCGAAGACCATACGCAACCTAGGAAGCCTCAGCAAAGGCCCGTAGAAGCTCGCTCCCCGAATAAGGAGCCGACCCGGCCGCCGAAGGCCAACCGTCCTGCCTCGCCTCCAGCCGAAGGGCCACCGACCCGCCGCGACGCGCTGGACTCTCCAAACCGCAGCGCTCTCAAGCGAGGTCGAGCTGAGTCCGATTCTGTCTTTCGAGCACGTGACTTCACACGTTGGAGAAAGGAGCGATCGGGGCCTCCTCTGGAAGCGATTCGTGAAGGTGCGGAGCCCGTGCCGGAGCCGGAGGATCTCATCCTGGAGCGAGAAGAGGGACCGCCGGTGGCCAGCGAGGACTACCTGCGCGCGGCTCGCATCGAGGTTGCCCGCGGTCGCGTCGGAAAGGCAAAGGCCCATCTGCGCCGCGCCCGCGAGCTCCCGATGTCCGCAACGGTACGATGGTCGGCGACCCGTATGCTCGCCGAGCTGCTTGTTGACGAGGGCGCAGACGACGACGCGCGGCCCCTCTTGGAGGAGCTGTGCACCGCCGAACACGGCGATCCGTATCCGCTGGTCGTCTTGTCCGAGATGCTCGGCCAAGAGGACCCAGAGCGCTCGGCGGAGCTAAGGGCTGCCGCCAAGCGCATCGCGCCCTGGTTGAGGTGACGTCGTCGAGGTGACGTCGTCGAGGTGACGTCGTCGAGGTGAGGCAGACGGCGGCCGATGCCGCCGTCGACTCAGCTCTTAGCTACGTCGTCGTCGTCGGAGTCCGATCAGCGCCAGGAGGCCGGCGAAGGTCCAAGCCCCGGAACCGGATTGAGCCGAGGAGCAGCCGCTATCGTCGCTTCCACTGTTCGTGCCAGCATCTTCGGACGCGTCAGGAGCAGCGTCCGCGGTCGTGTCCGGCTCGGTGGTCGTATCCGGCTCGGTAGTCGTGTCCGGCTCGGTGGTCGTATCCGGCTCGGTAGTTGTGTCCGGCTCAACATCCGGCTCTACGTCGGCTCCTACGTCGGCTCCTACGTCGGCTCCTGCGTCGGGCCCGACGTCGGGTTCCTCGTCAGGAGTTGGCTCGTCGTTCACACAACCGGAGGTATCGATCGCGCAGTCGACACCGCAAGCGAGCTCGCCGCCATCGAAGTCGAAGTCGGTGCAGGAGAGGCCTAGGAGGTCGTCTCCGTCACACTCTTCGTTCACGTCCTGTGCGACGCCGTCTCCGCATTCGAAGAAGTCACACTCGGTGTCGTCGAAGAGGCAATCGCTGCCGCACGCCACCGTACCGAAGTCGTAGCCAAGCTCTTCGCAAGTCGCTCCTTCAGTATCTGCACCGTCACACTCTTCGTCGTCGCTGATGACGCCGTCACCACAGACCGGGCCGGAGGCGGAACATCCGCTGGTGTCGAGGTTGCAAGCGTCCGAACAAATGATCGCTCCGTCGCCCAACCCGAGGGTCGCGCAGGTTTGGTCGGTTGAACCGTCACAGGTCTCCGATCCCTCAAGGATGTCGTTGCCGCAAACGAAGGTCACACAGGCGGTTTCGACGATCTCGCAGGCATCGGAGCAGCTCAGGGCACCGTCGTCAAATCCGAGGCTGTCGCAGGTTTCACCCAGGTAGTCGTCGCCGTCGCACGCTTCCGCGCCTACAGCGAAGCCGTCTCCACAGATGATATCGAAGCAGCCCGATGTGTCGAATCCGCACTCGCTGTCGCAGCCGAGTTCACCCGCGTCGAAACCCTCTGTTTCGCAGTTCGAGCCGCCGAGCTCTCCACCGTCGCAGAGCTCGGGTCCCTCGATTGTGCCGGAGCCACAGAGCGTACTCTCGGCGTTTCCAGGGGCGCTGGCGTCCCAAGTGATATCTTCGCCGCCCCAGGTTCCGTCTGGGTCGCCAAGCTCAAGCCCGTTCGAGTATCCGTCGCCATCAGAGTCGAGCGCCGCGAGCGCTGGGCCCCAATCAACTGTGGCGCTGGGGCCACTACCGACCAGGTAGCTGGCCTCAACATTAACTCCGAAGGAGTTTCGTGCACCGCCCCCCCGCGCGCTCACGTGGCAAGTCGCGCAGCTGTTATCGAAGCCACTAGGAACTTGGCCAGAGCGAGCGGATCGCGCTTCTGCGGCTGCGGCTGCGATAAGACACGCGCTGAAAACGAGTACGGCTGAAGACTTCTTTGGCATTTATCTTGGAGAGTGAAGGACCGGTTTAGGGTAGCGAGATTGCCGATCAAGGCAAGCAATCACGGTGAAAGCACTATCCAGATGCGATCTACCCTAGAGAGTGCGGACCCCGCCGCAAGCTGGCCGGCGCCGCCATCCCGTCCCTCCTCAATCTTGCTAGCCACGAGCTCGTCACCGATTCGTCTGGCGTCGTCCAAGCTCGTCGCGAGTCGAGCGACTGGCGGCCGCGATGGGTTCCCGTCAGCGACTGGTTGCCGCGCTGACTTCCTGCCTGGGACCTAGTCGACTCAGTCGCAAACGGAGCTCTGAGACGTCGGGTGGCTGGTCTCATCGCTCGTTTCCAGACCACGGACTTGCCAGCCCTCGGCCGGCCAGTGATCGTCGAAGACGATCACTGGCCGGCACGAATTGAAGTAACTCGTTAGCTCGGCGAGCTCGTTAGCTCGGCGAGCGCAGCCTCGACCACCCTCCACCCGTGCGGCTCGAGCAGCCACGTGAAGTGCGTGAATCCGTCGCACCGGTGATTGATCGCACCCTCCACTTCAGCCTGGCCGGTGGGCATCACCAGAACGTCGTTAGGGCTCCAAAGAGAGACGAGGCGAGGAAACGTCTTGGGCCAGGGGAGCTGGGCGTTCAGAGTGTGGACGGTCGAGGAGTCGATTCTAAGCTCCTGCGCGCGCGCAGCACTCGGGCCGACCAAGCGAGCCATGAGCGTGCCTTGGTGCGGGCTGCCCATTGTCACAATCGTTGCGACGCGTGCCCTGACCGTCTCGTTTTCGATCGCGAGCCGACACACCAGTCCGCCCATGCTGTGCGCCATCAGGTCGACCTGGGCGTCGAGGCCCAGTCCGTTCGCCGCGACGATACGCTCGATCGCTGTGCTCACAGCGTCCGCGGCTTCGAGCAGCGGCGTGCCCTTGCCAAGGTTCACCGAGTAGATGCGGCGCCGCCCTTTGAGGCCAAGGTAGGAGCGCAGCGCAAGGTGGTTGCCCGGGTGCCCCCCCAGTCCGTGAACGAAGATTAGCGGACGATGTCCATCGTCGGGCAAGGGCTTAATCTTGCGCGTCCTGGGACCGAGCGAGCAGAGCGCCATGCGCGGCAATTGCGAGATGTGCTTGCGGGCATCGACGTCTGCGAGCTCGACGGTCCAGCGGTACGCGCGATGGCAGCTCTTTCCCGCGGCGAAGAGGCCAGCGAGAATGGCATCGAGGGTAGGGTTTTCCGCATCGGAATTTGGGACGTGAACTAGTTCTGTACTCATCACTTGCTCGTCTCAGGAGGTGGACGACCTGTTTGTAATACATAGCGTGTTACAAACGCAAGACGAATGTGTTCCAAAGGCGCCGGACGCAGGTAGACCAACGGCTCAAGGCCGGGACGGGCTGCGAGGAGAGAGGAGCAGGGGACTCGCGACTCTAACGAGCGGGGGTGCTCGCGGCGCCGAACCAGCGCTTGCCCTCAAAGACGTGAATGACCTCGCCTTCGCCAGTGATGCTGTTGATCTCAACAAGCTCGCCAGCCGAGGTGACGCCGAACATGAAGCCCCACGCCGCGGTTAGCCCGTAGATCCTGTCAGTGCCGATCTGGCCGACCTCAGAGGCGACGCCAGTGGCGGAGTCGATTCGCACGAGGACGTCGGTGTCGTCGAGGTGGTCGGAGGTCATGAAGAGTGTGTCGGCTTTGTCGACGACACAGTCTCCGCTGGAGAGGTAGCCGCCGCCCATGGAGCCGACGCGAACCCAGGTGCCGTCCTCGAGGTTAATCTCGTAGACCTCGTTCTCGCCGGTCGCGAATGCCTGGGAGCGGGAGTTGATCGCGAACCCGTTCGGCTCCGAAGCGAAGTCTGCGAGCGAGGCCTCATTGATCCACTGGCGGGTCGTCGAGTCGAAGCGCCAGAGCGTGTCGCGCGAGATCCCCCACAGCGTGCCGTCGGTCGACGTGTCGAAGTCCCACAGGTTGGGAACGTCGGTCACGTAGACGAGCGAGCGCGTGAATGGGTTGATCTCGTAGAGCTCGTCGGCGGTGTGGGCGAAGAATGAGCACTCGATGCCCTCGTTCACCCGGCCGTCGCAGTTGTTGTCGATGTAATCGCAGGTCTCACGCACATGCGGCCCGATTCGAACCGAGCCGTCGTCGCAGTCTTCGCCGCCGCACTCCTCGGAGAGCTGCCCGTCGCCGTCCTGGTCGCAGGCCGAATCGGCATCGTCAGCATCTGCAGCGTCGCCGGTCGCGTCCGCGGCTGCGTCGGCGGTCGCGTCGGCGGTCGCGTCGCCCGTCGCGTCGCCCGTTGTGTCGGCTTCCACATCCGGCTCTGCGGCGTCCGTATCCGAAGGATCGGTGTCCTCAGCGGTATCCGCGTCCGTGATATCGGCTGCGTCGGTATCTCGCTCGGTGATGTCTCGTTCCGATCCAACGTCGCCACCTACATCAGGGACCTCGTCGCATCCAACCGTGGCGGCAAGGAGGAGGAGGCTGACAGTTCGGGCGCTAAGCATCACGTTTCTCTGCGGCATCTTCAATCCGAACAACGTTGTGAGTGGCCGAGTCGATCTGATCGATCGAGCCTTGCTTCTCGAGAACCTCTAGGACGTCGAAGAGCGCTTTACGCACCTGCGCAGGCGCCTTTCCGGAGCGCGCTACTTCGATGAGGCGGTCGGCGGCCCATAACACGTTCTCCGCTTTTGGCGGCTCGATTTTCGACCTGAAAATTCGTTTGTGGGTCGTCGTGTCAGTGCTCTCCCGGTCGGTTGCGAGCTCTTCAAAGAGCTTCTCACCAGGTCGGATACCGCTGAACACCACTTCGATGTCTTGGTCCGGTTCCAGGCCGGAGAGCCGAATAAGGTCCCGCGCGACATCGACGATTTTCACTGACTCGCCCATGTCGAGAACGAAAATGTCGCCTGTCTCGGCGAAAGTCGCTGCTTGGAGGACAAGCTGCGTCGCCTCCGGGATGGTCATGAAGTACCGCTCCATATCGGGGTGGGTGACCGTCACGGGTCCCCCAGCAGCGATTTGGCTCTTGAAGATCGGGATGACCGATCCGTTGGAGCCGAGCACATTTCCGAAGCGGACCGCGCAGAGCTTCGTCCCGCTCGTGGGCGCCAGCCCTTGGAGCACCATCTCAGCGACACGCTTGGTCGCACCCATGACGCTCGTCGGGTTGACGGCCTTGTCCGTGGAGATGGAGACGAACCGATCAACGCCGGAGGCCTGTGCTGCCCGAACAAGGTTCAGCGTGCCGATGATGTTGTTCTTGATCGCCTCAGTCGGGTTCTGCTCCATCAGTGGCACATGCTTGTGCGCGGCGGCATGCAACACGATCTTGGGCTGGTAGAGCTGCATCAGCTGGTTGATGCGTTCGGCGTCGAAGATGTCCGCGATCACGGGTTCTAGGAGCACATCAGGATGCTGCAGCAACTCTCGTTCCAGCAGGAAGAGCGGGTTTTCAGCCTGCTCAAGCAGCACCAGGCGCCCGGGGCCGAACTTCGCGATCTGGCGGCAAATCTCGGAACCAATGGAGCCGCCGGCGCCCGTCACCAGGATCGTCTCACCGTTGATCAGATTCGCGATCTCGGTCGAATCCAACCGGACGGGGGGCCGACCCAGAAGGTCTTGCAGGCTCACGTCGCGAATCTTGGAGATGCTGACGCTTCCATCCAAGAGCGCGTTGGCCGGAGGAAGAACGCGGTGAGGAACGTCGGCGCTGCTGGCTCCTGCCACAACGGTCCGCACCCACTCACCCTTGTTGGAGTCAAATGCGGAGATCACCTGTTCGACCTCGAACTCAGCGACGAGCCGCTCAAGGTCGGCAAGGCTCCCGAGGATAGGGGTCTGTCCGATGCGGGTTCCCACCATCGTCTCGTCATCCGTGATGACGCCGACGATGCGGAGATTAAGGCTGTAACTTCGATTCGCCTCGCGAATCAGGCTTTCCGCAGTCACTCCGCTACCCGCAACTAGGGTTCGCTTAGCGCTCTGGTTCTGGCTGCGTCCGACAACTCGTTCTCGAAAGAGTCGAATTCCGACCCGAATCGTCGAGAGGAGTCCGACCGTCAGGAGTGCGTCGAGGATGAAGACACTCCGCGGGAACTCCCGCAGGTCGGCGATTAGAATGACCCCAGCGAGGCACAGCGCGGACACCGCCGCGGCTCGCCCGATTCCCAACAGGTCGTGTAGGTTTACGAACCGCCACCAGCCAGAATATTGGTTGAAAAGCAGGAACGCGACCAGTTTTACCGCGACAAAAATCGGCAGCGTGCGCCACAACAGCGTCGTGTACGCATCGGGGATCGCGAAGTCGAAACGCAGCGTAAATCCAAGCCATAGCGACACCGCGAACACCAAAACATGCGTGCTGACGATGAAGAGTTTTCGGAACTTGGTGAGATTGCTGATGAGCGCGGTCACGGTGGCCTCCCTCGAAGGTGGAGGCCACCTATCACTAGAGTTGATCAGGTTAAAGCCCAGATTCTCGACAAACCTGGTCCAGGTTCCGACGATGACCGCGTGAAAATCGATGCAAAGATCACAGCAATCGAGCGCTTACCAAGGCTTGGCTGGGTGAGTGAAGAGACGCCAATTACTGAGCATTCGCGCGTGGCTCAAGGGCTAGGGTTGGACTCGCTCCGCGTGAAAAGAGACGATCTCACGCAACCGCTCGGTGGCAGTTCAAAAACACGGAAACTAGACTACCTCCTCGCGAGCGAACCCTGGGCTTCTGCCTCCGAGTGGGCCGCGGTCGGCGCGATTGGGTCAGGCCAACTCGTATCGCTGGTCTCGTCGGCGAAACTTCTCGATCGGCGTGTCCGGGCCTATCTCTTTTGGCAAAAGCCTTCGTTGCAGGTCCTCGCGTCGCTGGCGTTTGTCGCGAATGGGCCCACGAGCCTCCGATACCGTTCGAGCCGGCTCGCTCTCGCGCTGTCATGGCCGCTCGCTCTTTTCGGCTCGAAGATGGGTTCGGCAGTCGTCGTTCCTCCCGGGGCGACCTGTCCGATCGGCACCCTGGGCGCTGTGCGTGGAGGCCTCGAACTCGCTCGGCAACTCACGCGGTCCGACGAACCGCTGCCAGACCGAGTCTACGTTGCAATCGGATCGGGAGGCACCGCGGTCGGATTCGCGATCGGGCTCGGGCTCGGCGGAGTTCGGACGGAGGTGCACGCAGTGAGCGTTGTGGAGAGGCTCTTCATCGGAAAGCTCAGACTTCGCAGGCATAAGCGGCAGACAATGAAGCTGCTGCGCCCAGTCGGGTTGACGGGCGAGGCGGCCCCGATTGTTCTTCGTCGAGAGTTTGCTGAGCCCGCCTATGGTCGAGGCTCGGACAAGTCGCGTGCGGCCACCGTGCTCCTGCGAAGTGACGGAGTGCCAGGCGACGAGGTCTACACCGGGAAAGCGTTCGCCTGCCTAATGGAGGACGCAAAGAGCGGCGCAGTGAAACGCCCGCTCCTTTTGATGACAAACCGCTCCGACGCACTTGTTGGGCGACCCGGGGGGGATCGTTTGGCGGGTGCCACCGCGGCGTCGTGGCTGGATCTTCTACCGGGTCCGCTCCAGGCTCGCCTCCACCGCGCTCGCACCGCCAACGGTGGATTGGAGGAATGAGTCGTTCCGGAACGTCCGCCGGATGGGAGTGAAAGCTAGACGGGCGGAAGTGGGTTTAGGGATGGCGGAAGTGGGTTTAGGGGGTCAGGGCCGGGGTTAGGTTCGCAGGATCATGGGCCACCTCCCAACGTTCGCCGACTCACCTCCCAACGTTCGCCGGCTCACCTCCCAACGTTCGCCGACTCACCTCCCAGCGTTCGTCGGCTCACCTCCCAACGTTCGCCGGCTACTGAATGGACCGAACGGCGTGCACTTGCGTTCTGAACTCGGGCGGCCAACATAGCGCGGCCTCCTCTTCCGATACGTGCCTCGCATGAAACGACGCCTCTCCCTATGTTCTGCCTGCGGCCAGCACTTCCGCGGGGCCGCTTGCGATCACGCTCGCTCGGGCGCCCCTCGTTCGCGCTCCGCGGTGATCGCCTCACTGCTGGGCCTGACGGTGCTAGGCGCTGGATGCTCCGGCGCTCAGGAAACGGAGGCCCCTGCTGATGGGACTGAGAGCGGAGAGACGACCGACTCGCTGATCGCAGCGCCACCAACAGAAGTCGATCCAGCGGAGATCTTGATCGCGCCGGATCTTCCGCCGAGCTCGGTGATTGTGCCGCTCTACGGGGTTGCCCCGCTTCCTGAGCTAGCACCCGAACCGCCGTCCGAGGGGAGCGGCGAGGAAGAGCCGAGTGAAGGGGACGCGTCAGAGTCGGAACAAGAGGAGACGATTGATGAGGAGCTTCAGGAGCAGCTCAACCGCATCGTCCCGCAACCGGTCTACGGCGTCCCGCCGCTCTAAGCGAAGCGCGCTGCGTCCTAGTGGCGATAGGGCGATGGCGCTCCTGCCGTTGCAGCCTCCATGACGGCGATGGCGGCGACCTTTCCTTGCTTGGTGACGAGCTCTTCTGGGCCTACGCAGGACGGGCATCCTGACTGGCACGGACACTTCTTGATGAGGTCGCGGGCGTTAATCATAAGCTCGGTGTGGAGGGCGAAGAGCTTCTCGCTGAATCCGACTCCTCCTGGGCACTTGTCGTAGAGGTAGATCGTAGGGTCATCGAGGAGCAGGCTGCCAACGGCGCCGTCCGGCACGGAGCCACGTGAGCTGGCTCCAGCTGCTACTCCTTCGGCCAAGCTCGTGCCGTTGCTCATCGCGGGCAGCTCTCGATCGGGGTCTTCAATACGTGAGCCGACAGTGACCAAGAGGTCGTTGGCCGCACACATCAGGTGCACAAGCGAGACGGTATGGAGCGCGCGTCCGATGCCGTGAATCGCGCCGGAGATAGCGGTAGCGTCGAAGTCGACGGACGCGAGCATATCGGAGGGGAACGTGGACCAATAGGCCGTCGTGTGTTTGTCGAGATCAGGCAACTCGATGGGTCCGTAGCCGATGTTTTCGAAGGTCTTGAAGCGGATCTTCTTGTACCCATTGAATCGGGTGGTGACGCGAACCTCTCCCCAGCCTCTCTCGGCAGGAAGTGGCTGTAGGAGGTCTTCCGGTTCGTCATCGAATCGCTCGAGAACGAAGACGCGCGTTTGGGCGATCGCGGTCGTGAAGTACTCAGGTTCGATCCGCCGCACATAGGCTTTTCGCTCGGCGTAATCTAAGCGGTGCACCTCGTAGAGTTGCGCTGCGTGCTGGTAGATTGCGTTGAGGTGCACTGTTTTGTGCGCGGACTCAAAGTCGACCTCGCCGAGAATCTGCGGCTTCTTTTTCTTGGTCGTGTTGATGATGACGAAGTTCTCGTCGTAGATGTCTCGGATGTTGATCTTCGCCGCTGGATAATCGTCTGTGGACCAGTGCCACTGGCCATCTGCGAAGAGCATCAGGCCTGAGTCTTCGCAGAGCCACTCGAGAATCTCCTGGACGTCCCCCGTCGGTAGGTCACCGAACAGACCGTCTGAATTGAAGGGCAGCTCAAAGACGGCACACTTCAAGTGTTCGCAAAGAATTCTCAGGTTGTCGGGGTCGATGCGTCCGTGCTCTGGCGTGGCGTTGAAGAAATAGTCCGGGTTGTTGACGAGGTATTGGTCGACGGGGTTATCGCCAGCGATCAGCATTGCGAGCGATGCACTCTGGCGTCTGCCTGCTCGGCCGGCCTGCTGCCAGGTGGAGGCGATCGTGCCTGGGTACCCGGCGATGACACAGGCATCGAGACTCCCAATGTCGATCCCCAGCTCCAGCGCGTTTGTAGAGACGACTCCCTGCACCGATCCGTTGCGTAGACCTCGTTCAATTCGCCGTCGTTCTTGCGGGAGGTAGCCTCCACGATAGCCCTCAGTTCGTTCCGCGAGCCGGTCTTCACGTTTCCTTTTGAAGCCCTCTTTCAGTCGGCGGGTGAGGATTTCGACTTCTTTCCGCGAGCGGGTGAAGACGATGGCGTGATGACCGTTTCGCATGAGCGAGCTGACGAGTCGGTTTGCAGCCGCGCTAGGTGATTGTCTTCGTTGCTGCTCGGGGTCCGTTATCGGCGGGTTGTACATCACGAAGAGCTTCTCTCCGTTTGGCGCCCCCGACTCGTTAACCAGCGTCGGCACTCGGCCGGTCAGAGACGTCGCGAGTTCCAGCGGATTCGCGATCGTCGCGGACGTGAAGACGAACTGCGGGTTGGAGCCGTAGTGGGCGCAGATCCGGAGAAGTCGTCGAAAGACATTGGCAACGTGTGAGCCGAACACGCCGCGATAGGTGTGCATCTCGTCCACAACGATGTAGCGCAGGCTTCCAAAAACCCGCCTCCACTTGTCGTGGTGGGGGAGAATCGACGCGTGCAGCATGTCAGGGTTCGTCAGCACCGCTCGTACGCTGTCCCTCACGCGCCGTCGGAGGTCGACAGGGGTGTCGCCGTCGTAGACGTGGGCTTGCTCGTCTAGCCCTGCTTCTCCGAAGAGCGCGTTCAGTTCTGCGCACTGATCCTGGCTCAGCGCCTTAGTGGGATACATGTAGAGCGCGCATCCGTCGCTGGACTCGCCGAGCATCGACACGATCGGGACATTGTAGCAGAGGGTCTTGCCCGACGCGGTCGGCGTGACCGTGACGACATCATTGCCCGACTCGATCGCTGCCCATGCCGACGCCTGATGGCTATAGGGCCGCTCCACTCCGCGACCAACCAATGCCTCGCGCAGCCAGGGAGGAACACTCTGCGGATAGTCGCCGAAGATGGCCTTCTTAGGGGGAATTCGCTCCACCCGCGTCACGCAGCCCTTCGTACGGCCAGACGAGGTCAGGCGATCGACGAACGCCTGCATTGGTTGATGGACTGGTTGGGGAACTCCGGAGGTTCTCTTTGAATCGGTCGGCATCGTCGCGCTTGGCAGAGGGTGCACCACAAATCGCTCGGCAACCATGGGCTGGTCAAGTGTTTAGTGGTGATTTTTTGTTCAGTGTCGTTTCGTCTGGCTGAGACTTGTGTTC
>JBLHWZ010000155.1:0-12692 GCA_047629415.1 Bradymonadia bacterium
TGCTGGCGTTATCGTCATGCGTCCGCTCCCGTTGCGTATCCTCCTCCTCAAAGACGAACTATGAATCGAAAGTCCTCATTGCGGCTGCTTGCTCTGCCCATTCTCCTCGCTGGCGCCGCCGCAAGCGCAGATGCCCCTGCGAACGACCAGCAGATCTCTGCGTCGCCGAGCGAGATCATCGAGGTCGCAGACGCCGAAGTCGCGGTCTGGCAGCACATCCTCGGCGCGTACGTGACCGACGATGGCGGCTTCCGATACGAAGCGCTGATGGCGAACGAGACAGACCTCGCGATGCTTCATGAGCACCTCGCAAGCCTCGCTGCAGCCGACCTCTCCACGATGGAAGGGCAGGTGAAGCTCGCGTTCCTCATCAACGCGTACAACGCCTATACGGTCGGCTCCATGGTCGAACTCTGGCCTGTCAGCGGGGTCCTCGAAGAAGACGGCTTCTTTGACGGCCGCGAGCATACGGTTGCGGGCAACTCGATGACGCTGAACACGCTGGAGAACGAGCACATCCGAGCGGCTTTCGGTGAGGCCCGTATCCACTTCGTCGTGAACTGCGCGAGCACCGGTTGCCCCTGGCTCTCAAGCACCATGGCGACCGCGGATAATCTCGAGGGCCTGCTGGCTGCTCAGTCTTCGTCATACGTTCAGCGCACCACGATCTTCGACCGCGAGGCCGGAACAGTTCAGGTCTCACAAATCTTTGACTGGTTTGCCGGAGACTTCGAAGCAACCGGCGGCGTTCGGGCGTTCTTAGTCGCCAATATGGAGGGCGACGACGCAGCCTTCGTCGCCGATGAAGCGACCACGGTCGGCTTCTTCGACTACGATTGGTCGCCGAACGCCCGTTAGAGAGCTGAGCTCTCTAACGGTCCGAAAGCGCGACTATCGCGCGTTCACGGACCAGTCGTAATCGAAGAACTCGATGTCGATCCTTCCGTTTTCGAGGGCATCCCCGCGCTCGTTATCGAGGTGATCGACGAGGAACTGACGGACTCCGCCGGATGCGTCGAAGTCGCTGGCGAACCAATCGAAGATCTGGCTGACGCCGGCGGCGTGCCCATGCAGGGCCGTCGTCCGTTGCACGAAGGCGCGCGACTGTCGGTCCAGCATCATCTCGAGGTTATCGGCGGTGATCGCTTCTGGTGAGAGCCACGGGCATCCTGTGCTCGCGCAGTTCACGACGAAGTGGATGCGCGGCTCGCCAAAGGCAGCACGGACGTGCTCGTTTTCCAGCGTATTCAGCGTCATCGACGCGCCGCCGACCAAATGCTCACGGCGGTCGAAGAAGCCGTCCTCTTCGAGGACTCCATCAATAGGCCAGAGTTCGATCACCGACGCGATCGTGTACGCGTTGTAGGCGTTGATGAGGAACGCCAGTCGCGCATCGTCTCCCATCGATGCCAGGTCCGCATCGGCGACATCCGCCAGAAAAGAAGCCAGCAAAACGCTGTGTTCTTCGTTCTCTCCGAGCGCCTCGTAACGGAAGCCACCATCGTCGGTGACGTACTCCGAGAGCACGAGGTCGAAGCCCTGCGAGACGAGCGGGAGTTCAGGCGCCGGCACGACCAGTGTTTCGGGATCCACCTCGGTAACAACCGCGCTCATGGTCTCTGGCGCCGTCGCGATAAACGGATCGAGTTCGATCTCGAAGCCCAGTTCGAACTCCGATGTCTCCTCAACGACTTCAACAGTCTCAACCGTGTCCTCGGCGACTGGAGCGGAACCTCCACAAGCGCCCAGAAGGACGGCGGATACGAGCGGACAACTAAGCGAGTTCTTCATTCAAAGCCTGCAAAATGGAGCGTAATCTAGGCACGCGGGGCTCAATCGCACCCTTCGACCTCGTAGCGGGCTGAGGCCCAACCGGGGGAGGAGAGCGAAGCCTCTGGATCCGAGTAGTTCCACACAACGTAGTGGGACGAGAGGCTGAACCGGAGCGAGTCTCCTGCAAACGTGCAGCAGCCGCATCCGATTCCGATCTCGCCCGCCACGGTCGGTTCCGGATCCTCAATCGCCGCCAGATACACGTTTCCATCGGCGTTCGCTTGGCAGAGCGAATCACCGCTCTGCGCGTCGTATTCCACCCACGCGACCGCGCTGGCGCTCACTCGCGGGGAAAAGATGTATCCATCGTTTGTTGGCACCTCGCGAACCGCCGTGCCGTCGAAGAGCCACAGACTTCTGCGAATCTGCTCTTGCCCAACAGCTACCTCTCCTCCGAGATCACCTTAATCACCCCAACACGCGAACGTGGCGAACTCGGCTGCCGCATCGACAGGACCGCAATCCCCTTCAAAAATGCGCTCTGACGTACCGTTTGATGCTTGGTACACACCAGCAGGTTGCGTCCAAAAAACGCCCGAGTCTCCGTTGTCGATTCGTGGATTTCGAGTGAGGGCGCCGGCGACCAACTCCCACTCCTCGTCGCGTGACCATCGGCGGATGCTGAATACTCGCGGCTCGTCTACTGTCCGAACCGTGGCGATGAATCCCGTCGGAATAATCTCAGCCTCTACGAACGTCGCATCCTGAACCGGGACCCTTATGGACGTTTGAAAGGACGGGTCGAAGTAAGAGATGAGCTGGCTGTCGGGACCTTCAACCCCAACTGCTTTGCTGCCGTCGAACATAGACTGGGGATCGGTGTAGAGCCACCGGCGCCCAGATAAAGGCGGGACCCAGAGCCGCTGGTTTTCGCTGAGATCTTCTACGTTAGCATCGGAGGAGACGCTGATCAGCGCATCTCCGCTCTCGCCGACATACCGGACGAGCGCTCGACCATTGCGAGCATCCATCAGTCGCAATTGACCCCAAACGAGTTGGCTCTCCACCTCAACCCCATCGATGTATGCAGTTACATAGTGACTTTCGACCGCGTCGCTCTGAAACGGGATCGTCGCAAAAATGGCCCGCCCGTCTGCGATCGCTCGCTTCGTGCCCCAAGAAGGGTCGGGGACATAGGTAGGCCCTGGCTCGATGGTCGGCGCTATACACGAGGGGGCGTCAGTTTCTACGTCCGCCCCGAAGGCTGCGTCTGCCTCGATCGCGGCGTCCGCGTCGGTGAGTTCCTCGGCCGGCTGGCTGCCACAGCCGAACGTAACGGCGGTAAGGATCGCGAAGGAGCTGCGCATGAACGCACCGGGCGATGGTCAACGGCCTCACCGTGACCAAATATCCCATTCGTCGCAAGGGCGCAGCACGCCCAAACCTACGCCCACCGTAACGCAGGCACCTGATGACGGACCGACGCGACAGCAGCAGCGCATGACTCTGTTCGCGATGCTGCATCACCCCGAGAAAAGGTCTACCGCAGCACAACCCGATAGCTCGTAATCATGCCTTCGCCAGGGCTCACGACCACGAACGTGTCAGGGCCCGTCGCACTAATCGTAGCGGGCCGGCCCTCGGCGACGCGACCGGCGATCAACTCAAGGGAGTGCGGGTCGAGCAGAGCGATGGAAGCTTCGTTTCCAGCGTCGATGACCGCGAGCCCGGTATCGATCGAGGCGATGTCGAGAACCAGGCCAAGCTCTTCGGTGGATGTTCGCTCTTCGAGGGTCTCCGAATCGAGTCGATGGAGGACCGAATTGCCGGAAGTGAACGCGTAGGTTCTGCCATCCAGCTCCCTAATCCACTGAGGCTGAGCCATCTCCAACTCCTCGCCTCCGCTGGTTCTCACGAGTTCGACCAACTCGGCGTTGGCGCCGACTACCGCGAAACCGTCCTGCATCGGATGTACGAAGAGCGGTCGTGACTGCACCGGCGTGGAGGCTTTCCAGACAAGGTCGCTCGCTGAGAACGCCGTTATCGTCCGATCCAGAAAGGTTGGAGCGTAGACGACGTCTTCGGCCCCGTAGAGTCCGACCGGCTGCCCACCGATGGCATGTGTCAGCCGTGGCTCAAGCTCCTGTCCGATGATCGCGTGAGCACGGACCTCGGCACCGCCTCCGACGCGCGTGAGCGTCCATACGACGCCGCGAGCATCGTCTGCCCACAGATCCACGGCGTCTCCCGGTAGTTCGATCCTCGCTTGCTCCTGGGCCGACGAGTCCCAGAGCACCAAGGCCGCAGGCGCTGTCTCGAGTCCAACTATGGAGTCAGCGACCCACTCGGCGTCCATCACCGGCGACGACGCAGTCTGAGTTGGAGGGTCCTCCGACTCTTCGCCGATGCTAGTGACGACAAACGCGCCAGACTGGCCAAAGAGAGCGATGCGACCATCCGTGTGCACAGCCACCGTCGACAGTGGCTCACCAGCATGCCGACGAACCATTTGCTCGATGACGAGAACCGGTTCTGGAATGGCGGATCCTTCTGCCTCTGAGGGCTCGGTCGTGACCTCTTCGATCCGACACGAATTGCAGGCGGTTGCGCCTGCGCTCAGCCCGACAACAACAAACCAGCCGTTCAAGGAACTCAATCCGAAGAACCGCCTCACGGCGAGGCTTCTTCGGCCTCGGTCGACTCACCCGCCGGAAGCAATGCGGCGAGGATCTCGGCGATGAACTGCTGCACATTGTTCATGTTTGCGAACGGCCCGATCAGATGCACTTCCGACTTGAACGAGCCAATCACGATTGGGAGCACGCTCGTCAACTTGCCGCGCTGCATATTCTCGATCTTGACGGTGTCCGTCGAAAGCGAAGAGCGGGGAACAACCTTGGCGTTGGCGCCGCTGCCGATGAGCAGCGCCTCGGGACTGACGGCGACGTAGGTGCGCACTGCAAAAAGGGTCCAGCGTCCAACCGTGTAGAACGCCCAGAGCGTGAAAGCGGTGAGAATGGAAAAACCAATCTTGTGAATCAGAAGAATGAGGCCGCTTTGGTAGGCCAAAAGCGCCGCCATGCCGAGCGTGACGCTGCCAGAAACTATCAGAAACCATGCGCCAGGAACATTCGGCTTATAGCGAAACGAACGCGCCTTCTCAGAGCGAATCCACTCGATAATTTCTTCGCCCTTCAGGTCCTTAATCTCGTCGTTCATGCTGGTGTTACCTGGCCGTCTAGAACATCAAACCGACGGAATTCATGGTGAAGACGCACGTAGTTAACGTCGGTCGTCGTAATGAAGACTTGGCCCTCAATTGTCGACAGAAAATCGAAGAGCTTCTCGTTTCGCTGTGGGTCTAGCTCGCTTGAGACATCGTCCAGCAACAGAATCGGATAGTGCCCAAGAGTTTCTCGGAGCATGCGAATCTCCGTGATCTTTAGAGCGAGGACAAACGCGCGGTGCTGCCCCTGTGAAGCGAAGTCCCGCATCGGATTACCGAGCAGATACGCCGTGAAGTCGTCGCGATGCGGACCAACCGTTGTGAAGCCGCGTGCGAGGTCCCGGCGGCGGCCCTTGTCTAACGCTGTCTGGAATTCTGCGGCCAACCGAGCCGTTTCGTTCAGGATTTCGTCGTGCTCGGGGTGGTCCTCAAGGAACTTCGAGCGGTACGCAATATTGGGGTCAAATCCCTCCCCGAAGATCTCGCTGAAGCTCTGAATCAGAGGCTCCCTCATCTCGGCAATAAAGTCCCGGCGGCGCACCATCACCTCTGTTCCGTGCATGACGACTTGTTGGTCGTAGACGGAGAGGAGTGACTGGTCGCGGACGATGCCGTCTTTGATGAGCGCGTTACGGTTCTTGAGTGCCGCCTCGTAATCCGACATCTGCGAGGCGTAACCTGGCAACGCGTTGAAGATCATGCGGTCGAGAAACGTTCGGCGGCTGCCGGGAGAGTCGCGAAGAACTGTGACATCTTCTGGGCAGAATGAAACGGCGTTCACCAACCCGAAGAAGTCCGACACTTTACGAACAGCATTGCCGTTGAGACTGATCTTTCGGCCTCGTGGTCGCAAGGTCAGCTCGACTTCTCGTCGCATTCCTCCGCGGTCAATCCAGGCCGAACAGAGCGCTTCTGGAGCTCCATGCCGAATGAGTGCGGCGTTGCGCAGCGAACGGAAGGACTTGAGCGCCGCTAGGAGGTAGATGCTCTCCAGCAGGTTGGTCTTCCCCTGTCCGTTTTGGCCTACGATTACGTTGAATCGAAGGCCGGGTTCGAGTTCGACCGCTGGCAGATTGCGGAAGTCCCGCAGACGAAGCGAGCGGACGAGCACCGATCAGAGCCGCATCGGCATCACGATGAAGAGCGCTTCTTCGTTCGGCTCACCAGCAACGTCGCGAATGACTGTTGGGGAGACAGTGTCGATGATCTCGATGGCGACCTGCTCGGTGTCGAGCACGTTGAGCACGTCGAGCAGAAACTTGTAGTTGTAGCCAGCCTTTGCGGATTGCCCCGAGTAGTTCACCGGGACCTGCTCACGGCACTCACCCTTGTCTGGGTCTTGAGCCGAGATGGTGCAAGTGCCGTCTTCCATCGTGAGCGTCAGATTGTTCGTCCGCGAGTTTGCGAAGAGCGAGACAAACTTGATGCGGCCTACCAGCTCGGTGCGGTCGACGATGGACTTCCGGTCGTCCTCTTCCTTCGGCAGGACAGAGTTGACGACGGGGAAGGTGCCTTCGATAAGTCGGACGAATAGAGTGGTGTTTCCGTGGCGGAAGACGATCGAGGAGCCGACGAGTCCAAGCTCGAGTGTCTCTTTCGTGAGGTCCACCGTTCGGCGAAGCTCGGAGAGACCCTTTCGGGGAATGATTACGTCGCGCTCGTGCAGCTTCTCGGGGGCATCGGCGAGGTCTACATCGACGCGACACATGCTGAGGCGGTGACCGTCGGTCGAGACCATCTGGAGGCCGCCTTCTGCTCGTTTGAGAAGGGCGCCAGTGAGGTTCGGCCGAGCTTCGTCCGTCGAGATCGAGAAGAGAGTTCGGTCGATCATTCGAACAAACTTGCCGGTGGGCACCTTCAGGAAGCTCACGTCGTCTGCGCCTTGCAGCTGCGGGAACTCGGTGGGGTCCATACCGACCAAACGGGCCTTCACGGTACCAGCGGTTAGCTGAACCCAAAGATTGTCTTCGCGCTCAAGTGTGACGGTTTGCGAACGCAGGTTCTTGACCGCATCGTAGAGGTCGCGAGCGCGAACGGCGATGCGTCCAGGCTTCTCAACGTCTGCTTGGACCTGGGTTGAGACGCTGACATCGAGGTCAGTCGCGTGCAAACTCAGGTTTCCTTCAGCGTCTGCTTCGAGCAGAGCGTTGTGGAGGATGGGCAGCGTGCTCTTCGAGTTAACGATGCCTTGCAGCTTAAAGAGCTCGCCCGCAAGCGTCGTTGTATCGAGGGTGATCTTCATAGTTCCTCACGTCAGGGACTGTGGGTCCTAGTACAAGGATTTCGCAGTGTCGAGCGGCAGAATGCTTGGCTCTTCCCCTCGATTTATCACCCTCCAGTAAGACCGATTCGACCCTCTCTCCGTGCCGTTTTCCCCAGCGCTGAGCTAAGAAGATTATAAGATATATAAGAGAGAGATCTAGATAACAGTCATAGTAAAGGAGCTGTAGATCTGGGGACCCTCGACGCCAACTCCCTGACACGACAACGCAATCTCACTCCGCAGGCGTGTTGAACCATCTGGGGAAGACTTGGGACTCCTCTGCGGACTTCGGTGGACTTCGGTAGACTCCCGAAGAGATATCCACGACGATACCCAAGTCTTCCACACTGAACCCGCCACGTGTCCACAACCAAAACAACGCTGATTGGGGCACCCGGACCGGTGACAGATAGACGTCTGGTTCGCGCCCTCGACGGCATCGGAACCGCGCTTCGATCTGGCCTAGGAATCGTCGCGTTCCTCGGCGATCCGAATATCGCACGAACGCTTCCTGACCGGCTCGTTAGGCCACTCTCCGAAGTCATTCTCAAAGGCGGAACCTTCGTCGAGGGAGCCCGTCGCTCGAAGCTCTTCCTCAAGCACGAGCTCGCGCTGCTCGAGACGGGGGAGCAAACCGGTCGATTAGACGACGCCGTCCTCGACGTGGCGCGCGGTATCAAGCAGCGGATGGACGAGCGAGCTATCCTCGTCGGCGGAGCGATCTACCCCGCACTTTTACTGGTCGCGGCCAATACCATCCTGCCGCTACCGATGATCGTTACGAACGGAGTGAAGGCCTACGTCCTCTCGGCGTTCTGGATGCCCGCGATCATCGCCACGCTCGGCTTCCTACTGCTCTGGCATCTTCCACGGCTTCCGGTGACCGATCCGCGGCGGTCCCTGCCGTTCCGTATCGGACAAAACCTGCCGATCGCCCGAATCGCCATCTCAAAGCGGAGTGAGGCGACATTCGCCTTTGTCCTGGGCCGCGCCATCAGCGCTGGATTGCCGATCGATCGCGCCCTGGAGTTGTCCGGCGACGCCGCAGGGATGGAGAAGTACAGACGAGCCGCCAACGTGGTGCGCAACCAGGTGCGGTCAGGCGCTACACTCGCGGACGGGATGAACGCCGGTGGGGTCTTCAATGACATCTTCATCGGCCAGATCGCCCAGGGAGAACGTACTGGGACCCTCGACCGCGTCTTAGACGCCTACGCAAGCGAGGCGTTCGAGGCTTCGTCAACGCTCATGAAGCGGTTCAGCCGCACCTTGATGGGAGTCATCATGGTCGTCGTCATGGCGTTCATCGGGTTCGGCATCGTCACCGGGTTTATGGGGGTGATGAGCCAGGTCGAAGAAGCGACCAACCCGATGAACTACCAGTAGTTAGCTGGGTGAGGGCGGTTCTCCGTTCGACTCGTTGCCTGTGGCCTCACACATTAAACCTCCGGCTCGCCCGACCCGTAGGGGCATCATGATCCCGAGCGAATCGTGCCCGTCTTCTCACGGTACGGCCCCCGGTTCGATTGAGAGTTCCTACGCATGACGCCCTCGCTTGAGTTCGGCGGAGTGCGCCGCCGGGCACGATTCAGCTCCACTTCGTTCCGCCCCCGCCTTTCGCTCATGATGCCCCTACGGGGGTACGATCGTGGGGGCGTGGCCGGGCGCGGCACGGACCGCAGGCTTCGTGTTGGGAGACCGCAGATCTCCGAATGAGGCGTCAGAAATTCGATACGTGGTTCATCCACTGTCGGCCATGAACCCAGTTGCAGTCGAGGTTTTCGATCTGGCACTGTTCCTGCTCTACATCAGAGCATGAACCGCCTATCGCCGATCATCATGCGTCCATTACTCTGCCTCTCGCTCGTCGCTCTCGTTGGCTGCTCCGAAGTCGCAGACTCCACAGATCCGGGGCCAGATCGCGAGGTCTTTGAGTTTGAGCTCGGCGTCTGGAACCCCGAAAACCAGGTATTTTCGGAGCTTGAGAACGAGGGAACAATCGAGCTGGTTATGGGTTTCCAGGGGCTCGTATTCGTGAACCTCGCGCTCTTTGCCGACGGCGAGATTCCGGCGCGCTACATCGCCGAGGGCGAGGTCGTCTTCGACGATGTCGACGAGCGCCTGCCGTTCTATGACAGTCAGGTATTGTTCGAACCCCTCGGCGACGATTTCCGGCTGGTCCCATCGTTTCGGATCCCCTTCAATCTGCCCGCGTCTGAGCTAGACGGGCGCGTTATTCAGCTTGATATCACGCTGCGCAGTCACGACGACGAGTGGGAGTCGACCGCCAGCGCTCGATTCAAAATTCACGACGGTGAGTGCGAGCATCTGCCGTCCGGCGAGTTCGCCTGTAGCGAGTAGACCGCTAGCAGAGGACGGTTAGACCGGAGGATTTGCAGAGTTCGAGAATCTCGGCTGGCGGGGGGTCCGCACAAGAGAGCTCGATACGGGTTGGCAGCCGATGTGCGCGCTCAAGAAAGTGCGGCGAGCGGATGTGTTCGAGGTAGTGAGCGATCTTGGAGCGGAGCTGCTCAGCCAACTCCGCCGCCTCTTCCCAGTCGTCGAAGTGGTGAATTGTGAGCACGGCCCACCCGTCTCGTACCACGCTCGCATCGACGGTCTGTGTACGTGAAATCCCCATCAGTTGCTGTGGCTCAGGACGGCGGAGATGAAGTGGGTAAGCGAGTCTTCCACGCCGTTCCGCACCATCTTCCCGACCTTGGAGATCAGGTTGAGCTCTTCCTCTTCAGCGATTTGCAACACGCGAGGATCCATCGGCGGGTCGGAGGCGATCCAGGTGGCATCTTCCAGCAAGTTTCGGACGACCTCTCCAACGTACGCTGCGGCTTGGCACTGGAACGCATAGGTGACCTCGCCGAATCCGCCGTCGTGCAGACGCAGCAAGATCGCGTCGACCTCCTCGAGGGACTGAAACGAGAAATCCAATGAACGGCCGAAGTGGGTTTCTGCGGTCAATACGAAGGCAGAAACGTTCTCATCGATAACCGACATCGTCGTGTCCGCGTCTGCGAGCAGCAGGGTCTCCGCAGTCGGAGCGTTGCTCGCAAAGTTCAGGATTCCGTACCCAAGCGGCTGTCTCCAAATGGGAACCACACGACAGATCGGTCGGCGCTCATCGAGCATGGCAGCGCGAACTGTCGCGGCGATCGTCTGCTGCAACGCTGCGTTTGAGACCGCCTCAATCATGACGAAGAGCAAGTGCTCTCCTTTTTCGGTAACGACTTCCAGGTCGACCGGAATCTCCGCCTCACCCCAGTCTAGAGGGGAGGGGTCCCGCTCCACCATGTGACGCGAAGGCTCCAATTCCTCGGCGAACGCATCGACCCATTCATCGGGTCGCATTGAGGGCATCCAGTCTGGCAGTGGGAATTCTAAGATGGTGCACCAGAACCGGGCTGTGTGAAGTGTCTCGCGATCGCCGGCATCGGCGGCAGCAGCCTGCAGATCTTCCCACCGGTCGCGTAGGTCGCCGACGTCATCGAAGGCAGCGCAAAGCGCTCGCGCTTTCGTCGCTTGAACGTTGCCCGGCTCGTGGACGAGCAGTTCCTGGGCCGCTCGCTCAAGTGCGCCAAAGCGTCGCCCTCGGTATGCTGCTCGTAGCACATCGAGAAGAAGCTCTGGCTGCTTCGTCTGACTCCATGCTTCGAGCAAGAGTTCGGACCCTCGGCCCGGCAAACCGAGCGACGTATAAAGTCGCCCCGCTTTGCTCAGTGTGCTCGGTTGCTCACGGTCATTCTCAAGTGAGAGTTCGTACGCGGCCAACGCCCGAGCGGTGTTTCCGGCGTCAATGAGGCAATTGCCCAGCTCTCGAAGAAGCAGTGGATCGTTTGGTATCTGAGTCGCGAGCTCTTCAAGCTCCTCGGCACCCATCGCAGCGTCAGGGTTTACCGACCGTCGCCGGATCTTAGAGTCGGCCCAGAAATCCTCCAGCCTCTCGTCCTCGTGCTCCACTTCCAGCGCAGTCGCATCGGTTGGCACAATCCAAACCTGGCGAAGGACCTTGATGCGTTCGTCCTCTTCGCGGGTCATTCGGAGAGTGATCGCCAAGTGTGCGCCCGCTCGCTCGCTGTACATGAGGAACACATGACGAGAGCCCATCCCGCTGAGTCCGTCGTCTTTGCAGGCCGAACACTTTGCGTCGATCGGCCGCAGGATGACCTCAAGAATCCGGCTCTCGGCTTCCTCGATGCTGGTGAACTCGTGGCGATTGAACCGGCTGCGAAGCACGGCTTCAGTCTCACATTTGTCACAGCGGACCATTTGGAAGAGCACATCGCTCTTACGCAGCCCATAGCGCAGCGCGAGCTCCCGTTCCCGATTGAGGAACTCGCGAGAGTTCAGAGCACGTTGTTGGTCTCCGACTTGAACTCAAGTCGCGGGATGATGTCGCGGTTGAAGATGTGTTCATCTCCGCGCCGCCATCGCATAGCCTCATCGAGGCAGTTGAGAAGTCCCTCTTGGAGGCCATCCGCCGAGATGCCAGCGCCGCCGCGTTTGTAGAGCGTCAGCTGCTCGATGCCCTTGTTCAGGTAGGAGACCATTGCGTTCGGCTCTCCACCCTTGTGCCAGATTCGATGGAATCCTGCGGCGAGCATGGCGATCGCTTCGAGGAATCCCTTGTCGCGCCCTTCTGTTTCGGCGGCGATCGAGGTGAAGGCATCGAATGCCTCCTGGAACTGCCAACGGTTGAAAAGCTTTACAGCCCGTCGAAGTTCTTCGGAGATGTTGTCGGTCATGGTCGTCCAAACAGCTGGTGCGGCAGGGCTTGGACGTACAGTGTGAGGGGGAGAACCGCAAGCGCAAACCCACAGAGTCCCATGATTTCAGGTAGTTGCAGGCCAACTTGACAGGGGGAATATCGCACGTCCCAAAGGGGTCGGACAAAATGTGTATCTAGGCCTGTATCTAAGAGACAACTCTGACGTTGATCGGTCCCGCTGTTCAGTTATCCTAGCCCGACGTAACGCGCTCCAAGTGCGGCAGCGTTCAACCCAACTTGGGTTGGATTGCTCGGCTTGGCGGCCTGGGGGGATAGCCGGTGAGTCTCCCTAAAAAGAGACCCATCGGTGATCTTGCTTCGGGGGGAGTGAGATCCGTTAACTTGGGGCGCGGTGCGTATCTTGGAGTCCGGTTTGAAGCGAATGCGCTCCTGCCGCGATGCTCTGAGCGTCGGGGAGCGAGGCGGCACCAGTGCCCTCCAAGTCCGCGCAGTCGCGCGAGTGACCGCGAAGTCCTTGAGTCAGTGACTAATCGCAGGCCAATCGCGGACGGCCGCAGTCGAACTTGGTACGGCCGCAGTCGAACTTGGTACGGCCTCAGTCGAACTTGGTACGGCCGCAGTCGAACTTGGTACGGCCGCTGTCGAACTTGGTACGGCCGCTGTCGAACTTGGCACAGGTTATGCGATCT
>JBLHWZ010000156.1:0-12499 GCA_047629415.1 Bradymonadia bacterium
GATGGACTATGCCGCCGCGCTCGCCGACCGAGGAGACTGGCAATACGCACAAAACGTCCTCGACGTCGTCGCGGCGATCGGTGGTGGTGACGCCCAGACTCGACAGGCAGCCGCCGCGAGACGGCGCGGCGTTCGCGACTTCCGGCGGCCGCTGACGGACGACCTGCGCAACCGCTATCTAAGACCTCGCTCGCGCCGCGCTGCGTTAGACTCCCTGTTTCACATCGCGTTCTTCGTACTCGGCCCGTACATCCTGCAGGAGTCTGACGAACTCGATCTACAAGAGCGAGATCGGCTAACACGCAACGCGCGACTCCCGGTGCTCGGAGCTCTACGACAAACGAGTGCCAACCTCGGTTTTCCTCGTCCACCGGCCGCATACTCACACGCCGGGCTGGGGGTTCGGAGTGCCCACACTCTCGATCCAATACTCCTCATTGGAGCGGATCGCCTCGCGGCAAGCGACGATGGAGCGCTCAGGTTCGAGCTTGGGCAACTCCTCACGATGCTGCAACCGCGATTCGCATTCGCCGGGATGATGCACACGTCCTCCCTCGTCGCTGTCGCAGAAGCGTTAACCGGAATTCGCTTGCCTGCGGAGTCGAATCCCGATCCCGAACTCACGGAGCGATTCCGGGCCTTCGGCCGCGCCTCGATTGAGGACCGCTGGTTAGAACCTCTGCAGGATGTGACGCGACGACTCGAAGAGAGTGTCACGGCGCCGTCCATCGACTCGTGGCGGCGTGATGTCTCAGCGGAGGCCGCGCGAACCGGCCTGATCTGCGCCGGCGATATCTCAGACGCGCTGGACCTCGCCGCTGTGGCACCGGCCCTGCATGAGGAGGGCAGTGTTGATTCACGGGCAGGGGCTTTGGCGGCGTTCGCCATGAGCCCCGAATGCTATCGATTGCGCGAAGCTCTCGGCCTCTTGGAATAGAGATGCTCCGCGGCTTTGACGATTCGCCCCCGCGCGGGGTATCCTGTTCTCCCACCACGGACGAGGTCGTTAATGAAAATCGAGTGTCCCAAATGTCATACCGGAGGGAAGCTTGATCCAACCCGAGTTCCTGATGGAGGGGCGAACATCCGTTGCCCATCGTGTGGTGCGGTGTTCTTTGTCCAGAAACCCGCGGACGCTCAGGCCCCGCCGATAGAGCCCTCTGCCGCAATCGCTCCCCCGCCCTCACCCGAGACGACACCGGGCAAACCCCTTGGGGCCGCGATCGGCGGTACGCGACCCCAAGATTCGTTCAATCTGACGGGAAGCCTTCCTCAGATCAACGCAGACCCCGATACGGACTCAAGCGGGACTGCAAGCGGATCTTCTCGCAGAGCCGCAGCGCGATCAAACGTAGCCTCCGGACGCTCTTCCAATGCGTGGAAGGTGAAGAATGCGACCGGCATGGTCTACGACTTCCCGGACACGCAAAGTGTACGCTCCTGGCTGGAGGGCCGATCATCCCACAAGGATCTCCTCCTCTCGAATGATGATGGGGATTCGTGGAAGCCCGCCCCAGAGATATCGGACCTGGCTGGGATCGAACCGAGGGGATTCCGGACTTCCAGCATGCGGCTCAGTGACAGCATGCAGCAGGCCGCCGTCGCCGCCGGAGCCTTGAGCGCCGCGGAAGCGGAAGCCCAGGTAGAGGAGTACCGGACCGAAGCAGCCAAGGCAGCAGCAACGCGCGCCACGGAAGAAGTAGAGCGCACCAAGGAACGAGCAGAAGCAGAAGCCCGCACTGCCGTCGAAGCGGAAGAAGCTGCGAAGATCGATAAGGCGGCGCAGAAGAGGAAGAAGAAAAAGAAGAAGGAAAGGCCTCCAAAGTCCAAGCGCATGCGCGACCATGATGCCGCCATGGCGCGGAGCAAGCGCAACTTCCGAGTCGCCTCGGGAGTCGTCTTCTTCCTCGCAATGGCTGCCGCTGGGCTCTTCCTAAGGCAAGCGGAGGTCCGCCAAACACTGCCAGACTCCGTAGCTGGTGAGCAGCTCGCTTGGGTCATCGATGCGCTCAACGGAGGGGCGATCGACATGGCCAGCGCCGAGGTCGAGCAGCATTTCGTTCCTGGCTCTCTCGAAGGCGCAGGAAACGGTGACGTTGGACGCGGAGCGCGACTCATCCTCAACGAACTCCGGTTCTGGCACGACACATATCCGTACTACCAGTTCGACCGGTTGCTCGGACGGACCACCGACACATACCTCGAAGCCCAGCTCGATACGTCGGTCGGTGAAGCAGGCGTGGTCGGACTCGAAGTCGAATCGGATCCGCCACACCGCATCGTCAGCCTTTGGATTAGACCGTTGGAGCTCTAACAGCGAAGACATCTCGGAAAAGCGGCGAGACCTTTGTCTCGCCGCTTCTCGTTTTGCTGCCGGAACACGGTCGAGCCACACAGGGTGCGACGTTCGCTGGTTTACAAGCGCATACTTAGCGGGTTTGACTTGCCCCGGAGATCGCCGTAAAAGTTTGAGACTTCCCCCACCAACCTCTTCGGTGATTCGAAGAGCCAGAGGCACTATGCCCGTAAAATCAACTCGAGTGGGCCTTCACGCCCGCTCACTCTTCACGCTCGCATCGGCGGGGCTCTTCGCGCTTTCCATTGGTTGTGGTGGCGATGACCCTCCAGCCGACTGCGGCGCCGGCGATGCCTGCGAATGCACGTCGACTCTCGATTGTCCCACGGGGGAGACGTGTGAGTTGGTAGGCGCTGCTTTGGTATGCTTGCCTCAAACCGTTGACCCCGACACGGGCACAGACGGTGGCACTGACGTCGGCCCAGATGCCGATGTCGAGCCGGATGCAGGTGGTGTCTGCGGTGACGGAAACGTAGACGATGGCGAGGAATGCGACGACGGAAACACCGCGGATGGCGACGGATGCGCAGCTGACTGCACCGAAGAAGAAACCAACGCGGCCTGCGGTGACGGCAACCTAGACGATGGCGAGGAGTGCGACGACGGAAACACCGCGGATGGCGACGGATGCGCAGCTGACTGCACCGAAGAAGAAACCAACGCGGCCTGCGGTGACGGCAACCTAGACGATGGCGAGGAGTGCGACGACGGAAACACCGCGGATGGCGACGGATGCGCAGCTGACTGCACCGAAGAAGAAACCAACGCGGCCTGCGGTGACGGCAACCTAGACGATGGCGAGGAGTGCGACGACGGAAACACCGCGGATGGCGACGGATGCGCAGCTGACTGCACCGAAGAAGCAGTATGCGGTGATGGTGTGCTCGACGCTGGAGAGGAGTGCGACGACGGAAACACAGACGTCGACGACGGTTGCGACGAGGGCTGCCTCATTGAGCCGACCAACCCATTCTGCGGCGACGGGTTCTTGGACGATGGCGAAGACTGCGACGACGGAAACAATACCTCGGGTGACGGATGCGACGCTGACTGCAACGTAGAAGCAGGTCGCTACGACGGTTGGCTCGCCTACATCACGCTTGGCGGCGCCAGCGCTCTTGAGCGCGTAGAGGTGATCGCAGGTGACCGCTCCGAGGGGCCCTACCTCGTGCCCGTTGAGGGAGAGTTCAGTTCCGCTAAGTACCCAGCATTCTCGCCCGACGGAACACAGCTTTACTACTCACTCGCGCAGATCGGCGAGCCCGCCATTCGAGTGTTCACGCTCGCTGACGGTACTCACACGGACCTTGTTTCCACCGGATTCACGGCGTTGCGATTCCCACGTGTGAGCCCGGACGGAGCGACCCTGCTCTTCTCCGCCAAGGTCGAAGCCACCCCGAATGTATGGAACGTGTACATCGCTCCGGTCGACGGAAGCGCAGCTCCAACAGCGCTCACCTTCGTCACCGAGGGGAACCGAACTACGCGCTTTGTCAGTGCCGGTAACTGGTCCTGCGACGGAACCGAGATCTTCTACATCGAGGGTGTTCCGCGCTCCGATGGCTCCGAGGGATCGAGCGATCTGTGGGTAATGGACGGCGACGGAAGCAACCCATCTCAGATCACCGTTGGACAGACGACGACCAGCATCATGCCGGCTGTCCGTAGCGACTGCATCGAGGTTCTTCTCGACTCAACCGGATTCGGCCAGCCGGTCCGCGTTGATGTGGAGACTGGCGTGGCGACACCGCTCGGCGTTCCCGGTGCCGACTCGAACTGCACCTACTACGGCACGACCGACTTCGTCGCTTGCGAGCGAAGCTCCGGGCCCGCTCCGGACTTTGTGCCCTGTACCATAGGTGGCGCTGACTGCGTCCGTGACATCGTTGTTCTCGACCTCGATACCGGCGACGCACAGCTGAACGTCACCCAGTCGATCGACAAGCGAGACACGTTCCCGGCGGTCAGCACGCAACCTTACTCGGATCTCATGTTCACCGAGCCCTAACCGGCGACCCGCTCTCGTTCTACGGCCCCGAGTCTCGCACTCGGGGCCGTTTTACTTTAACCTCAATCAACTTCAGCAGCGTGTGGTTCGGCTCACATTCTCGCTCAATGTCCACGGGAACGGAGACTCAAATGCCTTTCAATATACGTCATCTACTCGCGCCTCGGGTTCTCTCACTCCTTGCCCTCCCGCTGGTGGCTGCCAGCTGCGGCGAAGAGGATGTTACCGCAGCAGAGACCTCGTGCCTAAGCGACCTCGAGTGCGAGATCGACGAAAGCTGCGAGGGTGAATTCGGGTCTGGGATCTGCGTGGCCACCTCCGCCGGAACCTGCGGAGACGCGGCAATCGATGACGGTGAGGACTGCGACGACGGAAACGCAGCCGGCGGTGACGGATGTGAGTCCGATTGTACGCTCACGCCGGACGCGGGAAGCTGCGGTGACGGTATCGTTGACGACGGCGAAGGCTGCGATGACGGCAATGACGTCGATGGCGACGGGTGCGAGTTCGACTGCACAACCACTCCGCCGGAAGGGTGCGGTGACGGAGCCGTCGACTCCGATGAAGAGTGCGACGACGGCAACGACGTCGATGGCGACGGATGCGAGTCAAACTGCACCGAAACGCCGGCCGGCGCGGATTGTGGAAACGGGGTCATTGAGAACGAGGAGGAGTGTGACGACGGCAACGACGTCGCAGGCGATGGATGCGAGTCGAACTGTACCGAGACTCCGCTCGATGACCGGGTATGCGGCAATGGTTTGCTCGAAGACGGCGAAGGATGCGAAGACGGCAACACGGTTGACTGCGACGGGTGCTCCGCGGAGTGCGAGCCCGACGAGTGCGACACCTGCGGTGACGGGACTCTCGATGTGGGCGAAGAGTGCGACGACGGAAATAACACCGCCGGCGACGAATGCGACGAGAACTGCAACACAGAGACCGTCGTCGAAGCTTACGACGGCTGGGTCGCCTACAGCAGCACGGGTGGAGGGTTCGACCGAGTAAATCTGATCTCAGGTGATCGGTCAGTCGGCCCCATCGAGCTGCCGGCAGACGGAGAGTTTAGTTCCGCCAAACAGCCCGATTTTTCCGCGGACGGGACGCGCATCGCCTATGCGCTCGCACGCGTTGGATCGCCTGCTATCCGATTGGTGACCATGGCCGACGGCTCGTTTGAAGATGTCCTTGACGACGAATTCACGGCGCTGCGCTTCCCACGGTTTAGCCCCGTATCTGATTCCCTCTTGGTCTCGGTGAAGATCGAGGACACGCCAAACGTTTGGAATATCATCGTCGCATCTCCTGACGCGACTGAGACCCTCACCACGATCACGGAAGGCAACCGCACGACGACCTTCGTCAGCGCAGCGGAGTGGTCATGCGACGGTACTCAGATCTACTACCTGAGTGGCGTTCCAGGCACTGGTGCTTCGGCCTCTAGCGATCTGTGGGTGATGAACGCCGACGGCACTGGCGCGCAGCAGGTCTCAATCGGCCTCAACAGCACGAGCATCGTGCCGTCCATCAACTGTGACTCCGCCCTGCTCGACTCCTCCGCGTTCGGCAGTCCAGTGCGTGTTGACCTCGATACCGGTGTTGCTACGCCTGTAGGATTGCCAGGGGCAGACTCGAACTGCATCTTCTATGGAGACTCCGACCGTATGGTGTGCGAACGCAACTCGGGGCCGGCACCGGACTTCGCAGCCTGCTTCTCCGGTGGTTCAGACTGCGTACGAGACGTGGTCGTCGTCGGCGCCGACGCCTCAGGGCTGACGAACCTCTCTCAGTCGATCGACGTTCGGGACAACTTCCCTGCAGTTACCTCCCAGCCATACACCGACATCCCGGTCCCTGACTGACCCGAGCTCGATCAGAGCTCGGCCAAACGAAACAACGGACTCAGCCTCGCGCTGCAGGCCGTTTCGCCTTATGGTCCTTATACCTCTTTGGCCCGCACCCACCCATGACTGTCGAGACCCTAGCCTTCCATATCACCGACCGCTGCCAGCTGAACTGCGACCACTGTTTGCGGGACCCGGGATTAAAATCATTGGATATCGACGTGGCGCTCGTCGACCGCCTTCTGGCCGAAGGGAAACAACTCTACAACGCAACCGACGCGTCGTTCACCGGCGGCGAGCCAACGCTTCATCCAGAGTTTCTGGAGCTCGTCGATTCTGCTGTGAGGCACGGGTACAAGTGGCGCATGGTCTCCAATGGAGAGCGATTTCCGCGAGTGTTGGCATCCCTGCAAGCGGAGCCACGACGGTTGGAGGCGCTTTCAGCGTTCAACTTCTCGCTGGATGGCGCCACCGAAGCAACCCACGACCTTGTTCGCGGGAAAGGCAGCTATCGTACTGTTCTCGGCGCTGTCTCACTCGCCATTGCGCACGAATTTCCAGTCGTGCTGCAGCTAACGGTGACCCGGGCCAATGTGGATGAGATCGAGGAGTTCGCTCTACTCGGTGCTCAACTCGGCGCGATTCGGGTGACGTTCGGCTCGCTTCAACCAAACGGTACTTTTCACGATTGGGCCTTGGGGCTGAAGTACCAAGAGTTCGTCCGCGTCATCGAGCGCATCCAGCGTTTGAGCGAGATCCTGGCTATCGATGTCACCGGCGACGAGGGGTTCAATATCGTCCAACCCCTCTTTATGTGCGAGTCGTTCGAGAACAAAACGCTACACTTCGATCCTGAAGGCAACCTGAACCTGTGTTGCCGCTACAGCGGAATCCCCGCCGGTGGTGATGGGGTTGAGGTTCTAGCGAACCTCAACGAAGTCGGCCTAGCGGAAGCTCACGCGGGGATGATTCAGGCGTCTGCCGAGACGATGACGGCCCGCCTCCGGGCGCTGTCGGAGGGACTCTCGGACCCTTGGGATAACAGTCCCTGCAACTTCTGTTTCAAGTGCCACGGCAAGCCACATTGGACCGCCGAAGGACCGGCGGGGCCGCGCGCCGAGCGTGAACGCTGGCGCGGCGCCTGGGAGCCTTCAAAAGAGAAGGTAGAGATTGCCGAGGCCAGGCGCGCCGAGCTTGAAAGTACAGGCTCAAGCGAGCGGTAGCGTGTCGCGGCGACGCAGATTACGCCTGATCGCGAGAATTCTGCGAACCAGAGTACGCGTCGGGCGTCTGCTGGCCACCGAGTCGCTGGACCATTGCTTGGCCGCCTTGGATGTTCCCCGGCGCGACCCGCCGGACTTTGAGCCGGACGAGATTGGCCGCGTAACAGCGCTACTCCTGAGGAACCGTCGCCATCCGAGGACAACCTGTCTCCAACGGGCGCTCACCCGGTTCGCTCTCCTACGTGACGCTGGCTGCCACCCGGAGTTCTTGGTGGGCATTGATCCCTCGAAGCCTCACTTCGAAGGACACGCGTGGATTCTCTTAGACGGCTCTCCTTACTGGGAGTTTGAGCCGCTCGACTGCACTCTCACGTTCCGATATCCTCCGTGACATGAACATTGCTAAGGCCAGCGACCGCGTCATCCTAACTCCCTTGGTAGACGGCACAGGGGTTCTCTTGGATCTCGACTCCAAGTGCTACTTCACCTTGAACTCCACCGGTGTTCGCATCTGGCAAACGATGAGTGCGAGCGAAGAAGTCACCGTCGATGCCATCACCGCAATGCTAGTCGAAGAGTTCGACGTCAGTGCGGATTCAGCCCGAGAAGACACCGAGCTGCTTTTAGCCGAACTCGCACAAGAATCGTTGGCGACTGTATCCGGCTAAGGAACCTGCGCCGCTATCGATTGAGAACGGCGCGTATCCGATGAGCTGGGAGCATGACGTCGACAAGTGCGTCTGGGCCGAGGGTGAGTTCGTAGCAATCGGCGCTACTCACCATTTCTGCGAGTAGACTCAGCTGCTCTATCTGCCGTCCGAGTGCCTCAACGATGACCAACGCGGAAGTCATCATGAGACGTGCGACGGCCTCGGCAGATTCGACGGGGCTTATAGCGGTTTCTCCCGTGGCGACGATCTTCGGAAAGACGATCAGCTTGGGCAGAACCGCGCTCCGGAGCTGCCGGCCTGAGAGTGCAGTGCTAAGGTCGACCTCCCATCGAGATTCGTCGTTGTAGCCAGTGCTTAGTTTCCCAGCAGAGCGAATCGAGGGAAACATCTCTGCCGTGCGCGGTCTCAGATGAAACGCCCGCGGCACGCCCCAAATGGCCGGAGCACCTCCCACGCGACCGAACAGCGCGATATCATCAGTGCCCCACTCTGCGCCGCTCTCCAAGAGGCAGGTCGCGACGGTGGATTTCCCGGCGTGGCCGTCTCCACTGACGATGATACCGGCCCCGTCGAGCCGCATCACGGCCGCGTGCATGTGGAAGTAGCCATGGGCGCGGGCGGCGACCGTCAGAGCTCCTGGCAACGAGTGTGCTCGAAACGCCTCTCCCTCCGCGAGCGCTCCATCGACAAAGTGTAGCGCGATCTCACTGCCACTGTTCGAAATGCGTGCCGACGAGTGGCCGTCGTAGATCAGAACGTCGTCGCCCTCTGCGTGCGCCTTTGGAACGCCGAGAGAGAAGATCTGCCTTCCAGCTGGTGGCGCACAGGAATTCCGCCCCGTGACGGCCACATGAATGTCGCCACGCTCGGACGACGAAACGAAGCCACCGAGCAGTTTGCCCAGGGGGACGCAGAGGTCGTCTTCGTGCCAGCTGACTCGAATCGGCCCGAAAGGCGCGCTGAACATCAACCGCGTAACGGGTGAAAGAGAAAGCGGAGAGTGACTAGGCGATGCACGTAGCACAGCGGCAATCGTCGATCATCCTCCGCAATCCCGTAGGACGCGGCGACGAATTCTCTCGCGGGTGCGAGCTTGCGCAGAATACGCCGAGGATCCTCCCTTAGATCGCGCTGCGCTCGGTCGATGACATCGAAGACCTCGGCACTCGCGTCCCAGATCGCCCGTGTCCGCGCCGATGGGGCGATCAGGCGCACTGCCGGCCGCTCTTGCACCGTCGCGTCGTAGAGCCACTTGGTGAAGCGGAGCGCCGCTTGTGAGCCGAGCGGCGCGGCGGCGAGCCACAATTGCGGGCCAAACGCTGCGAGTAGGTCTGTTACATCCGCCAGGTGCCGGGGGAGGTATGCGGGTCTGGCGCGATGGTGCACGACAACGTGATCGCAAATCTGGGCGAGTAGAAGCGCCGGAATGGGCACGGGAATCTGCCCCCCTTCGGGCCCTGCGGGACGCGTGTGCAGGAGGAGCTCCTCAAGATCGCTCACCCAGGCGTCCGGGACAAACCAATGAAGGTCGAGTCGGACTCCGCGCGGTGAAATCAGCCCCATCTCGGCGTGATCCGAGGTGGTGAATCCCTGCTCACTCAACGAACCTCCTCCGACTGCCGGGAGGTGGGAGTCCAAATCGGCGACGTATCCGAGCGTCTCTAGGATCTCGAGGACCGTGGCCCGGTCTCCTGGTGCGACGACGACGTCGACGTCATCTGTGTGACGATCGCCAGAAAGCACCTGAACGGCATGCGCTGCAATCCCGGCCCCCTTGAGGAAGACGTGTTTCACAGAGGCACGGCTGAGCAGCATGGAGAGCAGATGGGCCTCGGCCGAACGGGCGGCTGCGCGCGCACTCGAGTCCTCAACTATATCTCTAATAAACCCCCGCAACTCTTTACTGAGACTGCGGGTATCGACACGCGAACAGAGACGCGGAAGGAGCGCGTACTCACGTGCCAACTCGAAGAGCGCCGGAAGGTCCGAGACATCGTCCAACGAGAGCGCCCCCAACTCTTGGCTGAGGATGACCTGTTGGATGACATGACGGTGGAGCCGACGCGAATCGTCACCGTCTAAATCCTTGCTGACAAAAAGTGTCACTCTTTCAGAGGCCGGAGAAAGTTCAAAAGTAGTCCGAGAACGCTGCCTGCGTGCTAGTTTCCTAGCCGTGCTACGGCACTTGGTCCATTCGATCGAATGTTGGCACGTCTTTCGCTTAATGAGAGGGTTAGGATGCGTGTCCCTCACCACTCACGCCCACCAAGGAAATGCAAAAGATGAAACGTAACGAGAAAGAGACCAGCGTCGAAGCTGCCGAGAAGAAGATCTACGTTCGTCCTCGTTTGGAGCGAAAGCGCAGCCTTGTTCGAGCCACCTTATTCTCAGGAAGCTCTCCCGCCATTGTTGGCGGCAGCGTGCCCTGATCGCAACACAAGAACCCCTTCTGGTGGCGCGCAGACTCGGCAAGACCTACCCTGCCGCGTCTGCACTTTCCAGGGCCCTTACGCTGGGTCGCGCCACCTCCGAAGCAGTGGTCGCACTGCAAAGCGTCGACCTCGCCGTTTCCCCGGGCGAGGTGGTCGGTTTGTTAGGACCAAACGGATCTGGAAAGACCACGATCATGCGTTGCGCAGCGGGGGTTCTCTCCCCTTCGCACGGCTCGATCCGGATTGCGGGCGCCAGCCCGATCGAGGCGAGAGGTGAGGTTGGACTCGTTCTCAGGGACGACCGAACCTTTCATCATCGCTTGTCGGGCTGGGAGAACCTGCGGCTCTTCGCGAGACTGCAGCGACTGCCGGAGCGGCTCGCAAAGACTCGGATCGAGGACGCGCTCACCGCGGCAGACCTCAATGAGGTGGCCGAACGTACCTATCGGACGTACTCGGCGGGCATGAGGCAACGGCTCTCATTTGCCAGGGCACTCCTCGCTGAGCCGAAGCTGCTTTTGCTCGACGAGGCCACCACCGGTCTCGATCCGGGTGTCCGCCAGCACTTCGTTGAGGTCGTTAAGACCCTCGTTAACGAAAGAGACGTAGGCGTTCTGTGGGCGACCCACGATCTACACGAGGCAGAAGAGGTCTGTGACCGCCTACTCCTCATGCAGAAGGGCGAAATCCTCGCGCAAGGGACCTACGACGAGATCCGAGATGACATCGCCTCGGTCTTTGGGCTCGCCAAGTGACTGGACTCCTCTACGCGCTCCGAGCGTTCTTCGGAGTCGGGATCCGTGAGGCGTTTTCTTATCCGTTGATGATGCTTGATCGTGTGATCAATCTCAGCGCAGTCACCATCCTTCTGTTCTACGGGGGGCGACTGCTCTCTCCAGAGAACACGACGGTCGCGCTGCCAGCGGACTATTTCCTCTACGGAATGACCGGTTACGCAGTCATTCAAGTGTTCAATGCCGGACTTGTTGGCTTTCGGTTTCGCGTTCGCCAGTTCCAACTGCATGGTCTCCTTGAGGCCTGCGTCATGACACGAACGAAACTCTGGCAGATTCTGCTCACCGCCCCGGCCTATGAGTTTGTCACGTCGTTAGCTCGGAGCGCCATGCTCTTCGGCTTGGCCCTCCTCGTCGCCCGCCAGACAGTCCCTATCGGTGGCACACTCAAGGCGCTGGCCGTTCTCGCCCTCGGGACCTCCAGCTTTCTGTGTCTCGGCTTCATTTCGGCCTGCGGCGTCTTAGTCCTCAAGCGTGGCGAGCCTCTTACACGCGGTATCTCGCTCGCGACGATGCTCTTCTCCGGCGCGTTCTTCCCGCGCGAGCTGCTCCCGGACTGGCTTGCAGCCGGCGCAGGATGGCTGCCAGTCGCACCGACAGTAGACGCCATGCGCATCCTGCTCTTTGAAGCTCCGGCTGGCATGGATCTGCGAACCGCGGTGATGCGGCTTGCGATCACAACCGTAGGCCTCTTGCCCTTCGTGTTCCTCGCATACCGGTACTCGGCGCGGGCTGTCTTGATTGACGGGTCTCTGTCTCACTATTGATTTTCTCATATGATTCGATCTCTTGGATGAGATAGTGAGTCCGTCACATTAGGCACTCAACAAGTGTATCCGCTCGTCCCGCACGAGCGGATACACTTGTTTCTCCTCTCAAAGGGACACCAAGTGGAAGCTGATAGTCGAATGGGTTCAGCGGTCGTCTGGCCGAATCACAATGGCAATCAGCCTGCACTTTCGGACGTCTACTTCGGCGATCCTGGTGAATGGATCGGGCGGATAACGTCAGCCTCTACCAACCTCGACTCCAAGCCCTCGGGCAAGAAGGTGTTCTGGAGCGTCGCCGGGCGACTGTTCTTGGCTGCCCTCCTCGGTGGAGTCGCTGCGCTGGTTGGCTGGGGCATGGCGGCCCTCGCGTCACAGGTGGTTCCATCGATGGAAAATCTGGA
>JBLHWZ010000157.1:0-12453 GCA_047629415.1 Bradymonadia bacterium
CCGCTACTTCCCCACGCTCTGGCTTCACATCGTTCCGGAGCTCGCCAAGGCCGGCCCGAACTGGTTTGAACAGACGGTCGCGCTCTTCAATCTGGGAGAGACACTGACCGGAGCCTCGCGCCCCGTAGCGAATGCTGCGGCGGAGCAGCTGGAGGACGAGGTGAGGACATTGGCGGGCGAGTTTGAAACGACCTTGCGCCGGGTACTGATTGATTGCGGCGTTCTCGCATCGGAAGGAGCCACGGCGAATGGCTACGAGCATTACGCGTCGATCGCGCTGGCCGACGCGGACCCAACCTTCCTGGCAGGGAGCCTTGAGCTCTCGGCAGCGGGCGTCCTGTGGATCTACGAAGCGAACTCCCCCAGAGCGCTTATCGCAACACTCACGGTCGCCGGCGCCGACCTCCAGGGGATACACGATGCGGCGGACCCACCGCCGGCCACGTTAAGCACCCGAGTCGGACTGCGGGAGTACCGGGCCCTTAGCGGTGCACTGGAGACTACTGATGGGGAACGCGAAGCGAGATACCCCGTGCCAGTGGTCGCGCCAATCGCGATGGCCGCCAACGGCTCGGGTCTCGTAGCGATCGCCGACGGTCTTCGGCAGCGAGTCGTCCTCCTCCGGCCCGCCTGATGTCGGAGGCCATTCAACGAGAGCCAGTCGCGGGGAAGCCGATCGAGGACCCGGTCATTCTCAGGGCGTGGGAGGCGGCGTGCGACTTCTGGGATTCATCGGTTTCGCTCCGCCCGCCTGTCTCGCTGGAGGGCGAGCAAATCGCGTTCATCAACCTCGCGAATCGTCAGACACACATCAATCTATCGAAACTTCGGGAGATGGGTTTGGAGGCGCAGACGCAGTGCGTTCTCGCCCACGAGGTGGGGCATCACATTCGGTTCCCACATACGCTGCTGGGGCTGCGACGGCAGCAGCTCTTCGTAAGAAGAAACTTCGACGCTTTGCTGAGTGCAAGGCTCGGTTCGCGATACCCACTGAGGAGGAGCGCCAACGGAGATTTCGACTATCTCCAGAACGTCCTCTCTGACATTCTGATAAACGACTACATCGTACGTCACGATTCATCCGGTCGATTTCTCGATGATTTCGTCCTTCTCTATCAGAAGCTCGTCAGAACATCGGAACATACAGGCCCAGACATGGCGTTCACGATGGGCGTCTACGAGGCTATTTGGTACCTGCCTGACCTGACACTCGTCACCGAGAAACAGGCCCAATTGCTGAGCAAGATTCGGTCGCAGTGGCGAGACGACGCGCGTGATTTGGCAGCACGTATCGAGGCGGCCGAAGGGAACCAATTGAGGCAACTCGCAGAGTTCCTCGTGACGATCTCGCACTATATTCCGCAGCAACTTGAGCCGACCCAACCCCCGCTTTTGGACGGGGTCGGCGGTTCGCTTTCACCCGCGGACGCGAGGCGGCTTACCGACGCAGATGGACGGGCTGAGGCGGCGGGAAGAGTGATCAAGAAGGCCCTGCCGAAACCCGATGCGGGCTCACCGAGTCCCCACAGCGATGGGTTCCCGGGGACCGCGATCGTCGACTTCGTTCCAGACATCAACGACGCAGCGGCCAGCTGGTACCGCCGTAAGGCGCGCGCGGCGTCGATCGATCCGCCACGTTCTCAGGTGCGCGAGCCCGACACAGTCCCTGGCGCGCCCATTCAATGGGAGATCGGAGACTCCCTTGGGAAAATCGACTGGTTCGCAACGCTGAGCCGCAGTGGGGTCGCGATCCCGGGAGTGACCACTCTGCAAGGAACGTGGCTTCCCGACGAACCGATTCCTGGCGCGCAGCAGTCGCCCTGGCTGGAAATCTACGTGGATTCGTCAGGCTCGATGCCGAATCCGACTCAAGCGATGAATCCACAGGTGCTCGCGGCCTTTGCGCTTGTGCAGGCGGCGACGGAGGCCGGTGGTCGTGTTCGCGTCATCCAGTTCTCCGCCCATGGTCAGGTCGTTGCCATGCCGGACTTCGTATCGTCGCCACGGCAAGCGGAGATGGCGCTCGTACAGTATATCGGGGGTGGCACGATGTTCCCCTTCGACGAGTTGGAGAGCAGCATCCGGCGAACCCGCGGCCGTGCCCGCGTCGTTCGCGTCCTCTTCTCTGACTCGGACTTTCTGCGCAACGTCACACGCCCCAGTACTAAGTCGATCAGCCCAAGCATGACCACGGCAGGGCTGGCGGAAGCCTGCGCGGACAAGGATCGTTTCGTCGCGGTGCTGGTAGTGCCGCCGAGCGCTCACACCAGCAGCGAGGCCTTCGGCGGCATCGAAATCATCGCGCTTCCGTCCCGCCAGGACCTACTCGCAGCCGCTCGCGCGCTCTCTAAGGTCCTTTACCCGCCGGAGTCGCACGCTTGAGGTCCAGCGCTGCGCGTGAGATCCTCATGTCGAACCAACGAGATGCTCGTGAGTATCGATCCCAAAGCTGACGCCCGTCGCGTTCGAGGTGTCGTCGAAGACTGGCGCGAGCCGGCGTCGGCAGATAACGCGCGCCGCTGGCTGATAAGCGTCACGCTCGACCTGATCACCGAGCTCGCTCCAAACATCGCGCTCGCAGAAGTGGTGGCAGACCTACTCGCGATGCCGCTGCCGACACTCCGGGCGACAGCGCTCACGTGCGCGCTGGCGGCCGGCGTCCCAGATGTTCACGCGGCTGCTCGCGCTGAGTTCAGTGACCATCAGACCGATCGAGTCAGAGAACGGCTCTTTCCTATCGCCCGAATCCTAGCGGACGGAGGAGATATCCGAACAACTCTCTCGCAAGCGAGCGCACGGGAGTGGGTCCTGCGCGCTCTCGCCGCAGCGGTAGGACTCAGCACGCGCATGGGTAAATCGGAAGAGCCAGCAGCCCGACAGCAAGCTGCATTGGAGCGATTAAACCCTGCGCAGCTGGCGTCATCTGCGCGATCGATCTCACGGGAGGAGCGCTTTTCGAACGCACTGGCGGACCTCGCTCGCGAGCTTGCTGCCGGACGCACTCCGGCGGCTGTCACCTACCGGGGCCTATGAACCTCAAACGTCTGCTTAGTGCCCTCCCCTGGCTCGATCTGCCGTCACAAGTAGCCCGCAGTCTGAAGCGCTTAGAGATTCACGATTCTGTCGATGTTGCCCTCGTCGAATGGGCGCTGATTGGCGGATTCGATCAATACGAGTTATTCAGCGAGTGGCTTGAAAACTGGCCCCCACCGGCTGGGTTCGACAAAACGCGCTGCTCGGCCAAAGACTTCGAACGAAGACTCGTAAGGCTGGTGCGCGTGGGCGCTGTGGTGAGGGCTACAGCGCAGAGCAGTACCGCGCTGAGCGGCGAGGAACTCTCACCCGGTGAGGTGATCCGAGACATTCTTGGCGGCTATCCGACGGCCATTTCTAGGGACGATGAGACGCCCGCGCTCGAGCTGGGCGCTGTGAGCGCCGCGTTACGAAAGACAGCCACTAGCCGCCACGATGGAGCGACCCGATTCCTTACCGGTGACGACGTTTCAGCGTTCGGACTCACCCGCACAGACATCGACGGGCTGCCTCCGAAGGCGAGCCAGATCGCGGAGTCGCTGATCGCAGCCTGCCAGTCCGAGAGCGTTCTCCAGCAGAGCATCCAGCGCGCCATCCACCGCCTCGCCGCCGACCTGCCAAGCGCTGCTCCGGCTAGAGATGCTGCCCGAACCATCATTTGCGGGTTCAGCATCGAAGTCGCAGCTTGGTTCGACCCAACGTGGCTCTTGATCGCGGACGGGGTCGAGAACTCGCCTCGCCGTGACCACTTCGCGCGGGTTTGGCTGCACTTCGCGGGCATCCGGTACCGTGTCTCGGGACTTGAGGAGTCAGCGATCGTCCGTGGGATCAAGCTCATCGACGGGGATCCTCGCCGTGAAGTTCACTGGCGCGAAGAGGCGGCCATGCAGAACCGACTCGAAGAGGCCGCTGAGCAACGTATCAAGTGGGCCGTCGCCGACCGAGAAGCGCAGAAGAAAGCCTTCGCCTCCGGGCGACGCGAGTGAGTAATTCGGCCGGGGCTGGGGCGAATGGAGCAGGGTCAAGATGGGCTGGAGCCCATCTACTGAGGCATCCATTCGGGTCGCAACCGAAGCACGCGTACCTGACGCAGCTCCTCCGCTACCGTTCTCGCCTGAAGCGGGCTTCCGCCGAGCTTATCGAGGCGCGTCGCGCGGATATTCCACCGAATATTGGAGCGTTTCTGGTGTCGTCTTGGGACGGCTCGCGGTTCTGGCAGGAGCGCATGCGCGCGGCGGGACTTACACGCCGCGACCTCCCCCGGCCGGGGGCACTCCAGGCTATCCCGCCCGTGAGTCGCACCGACATTCAAGAGAACTTCTCGAACATCGTACACCGAGATGCGCCGAAGAGCGTCTGGGATGATGCCTATATCGGCACGACTTCGGGGAGCACCGGCCAACCCTTAAAGTACCTGGCAGATGGCTTCTCGTACCTCTGGTACTGGGCCTTCGTGGACGCGGTCGTCGCGATGCTAGCGCTCGGCATCCGGTGGCGCCGAGGACGCGTGGACGCCGTGTTGCTCTGCGCGCTTGGGCACTCGCCGGAGTATGGCGACTTTATTCCGGTTTTTCACGGCGTACGCTTCCGAAAGATCAACGTGCTCGCCCCTGGAGCGCGACAGAAGTTGGAGCGCCTGAATCCGCAACTCATCACCGGCGATCCAGATTCTCTGCACGCCGTTCTTCAATGGGAGCTTCGTCCGAAGCTCATTATGAGCAGCGCTTTTCCGATGCCGCCGAATACTCGTCAGTCGCTCACGAAATCAACGGGGGCTCCCGTCGTCGAATATTACTCGGCCGCCGAGACTGGCATGATCGGCGTGAACCTACCTGGGCGGCTCGGATACGAGGTGCTCAACCCTGCTGTGCACGTCGAAGTGCTGCCCGAATCCGGTGGAAATTCCGACGAACGTCTAGGCGAAGTTGTTGTCACGAATCTGCGCAACCCCTGGTTTCCCTTGATCCGGTACCGACTCGGGGATCGCGCCATTCTGAAAGTCCCTAGGACGGGTTCAGGTGCTTATGTGTCGATCATCGAGGGCCTCCATGGGAGAACGAAGGAGCGGTTCGCGACGTACGACGGCCATTGGTTCGACCCGAACCTGCTCGTCCCGATTCTGGCGCGCTCAGGCTATCCCGAGTTCGCAGTGTCGGAGGAGACCCCGGGCCACTATCGCCTCGACGCGATCGAGAGCGCCGCGGCGAACTCACGCGCCGCAGAGGCCCTGACGAGCCGCCTCCAGAGCCTGTTCGGTGCGCCGATCGAGCTCGCGATCACTCTGCACCAGGAGAGTTGGCGCGAGCCCGGGGCGAAGCCACGACCCTTCCGCCCTGCGGAGCGCGCTGACTAGACGCGCTTACGAACGCGAAAGCACAGGTTCTTCGGAGGCGAATAGGACGGGTCGTAGTAGGGCTTGAGGGGCCCCGTCGGCGAGACGAGTTTCAGGTCGAACTCTCGGATGACGAGTGCGGCCGTGAGCAAGAGCTGGGCCTCCCCCATGCCTGCGCCGAGGCAGATATGAGGGCCGCCTCCGAACGGCGCGAGCACGTGGCTCTTCCGATGTTCGTTGCGTGGCTCACGATACCTGTCGATGTCGAAGCTGTACGGCTCAGGAAAGTAGGCCGGATCGGTGTGTGTGGAAGAAGTGAAGACCAGAACATCAGTCCCTTCTTCGACTCGATATCCCCCAAACTCGAAGTCCGATTTCGCCGTGCGATAGACCGCGAACGCAGCGGGATGCAGGCGCAGCGACTCTCGCACCAAGCCGTCCAGCTCCGGAACATCGCGAAGCTCGGTGATCGACGGAAATCCCTCAGCGGCCACAAACGCCGTGTCGACGGCCGCACGCAACCGGCGGGTGAGCTCCGGCGAACGAACGAGCTCCCAGAAGAGGAAACCCAATGTCGAGCCGACAGTGTCTACTCCGGCGACAAACGGAAGCAAGAACGCGGCTGCGACGTCGCCGTCTGCGAAGAGCTCGGGCAGAGACTCGCGTCCAGCGAAGGTATTCGCGAACCAACCCGGTGGCGGCTCGCTCTCGTAGCGCTCAACCAGGGACGAGATGAATCCTTCGGATCGGTTCCGCACCTTTCGATAAGGTGGCATGCGCAGCGCAAATCGTGGCCACTTCCCAAGGAGGAGCGAGTTCGTCTCCCAGCGAAACGCTTCTCGCAACGCCTCAGCATCTTCGGCGGAAATCGGGGCCGCGCCATAGGTCATCAGGTCAAAGACCTGACGGCTCACCAAGGTACGAAAGAGCTCCAATGCCTGGGTGCGCGGGTTCTCAGCGGCGGCGACAAACGCTTCACGGGTCAGAGTTGCGATCGCCTCGCGGCGTTCATCGACGACTCGTCGGGAGAGGTCGTTGTGATAGACCTTTCTGAGCGCTCGATGGTCGGGACCATCGATGGCGAGCATCATGTGTGGGCATCCGCGCTCAGCGGTGAACTTCCCCCAGAAGCCCTGCGAGTGTAGCAGTTGCCGCCCTCGGGTTGCGACGAACTTGTTGGCGTCACGACCGGCGAGCACAACGAATCGGCGATGCGCTGCGGAAACCGAGAAGATGTCCCCATAGTCTGCGTGCGCCCCACGAAGGTACCCAAGCGGATCGCGCAAGAGAGCCCATGCGGGACCGATGAGTGGGAGACCTGCCACGCTAGGAGGCGGAGGCGGAGGCGGAGGCGGAGGCAGTGGCGATAGCGCTGTTGGCTTCGTACTCACTTGGTCTCGGCACCCGTCGCTTTTCTCGACCGCACTTCAGCGAAGAGGACTCGGATCAGGGGCGTGCGAGTCTCGCCTCCTAGCCAGACGTTGGCGTCCTTCGCATCGACACTATCGAACCCTGCGAGTTTTGCGGCCCCAATCGCCTCCTCAGCGGTGTCGTGGTGCAGTTCGATTCGGCCTCGAGCGACTACGGCCAACCAGCGGAGGAAAACTCGTGCGACACGATAACCGACAATCTCAGAGCGCGGATGAAGCTCGCTGATGTACCACCCACCGGCCGGCAACATCGCGCGGGCGATTCGTGCCCAGGCCGCCTCTACGGACGTCCGGTCCAGATAGGTGAGGAGACCCTCGGTAACGACGACAGTTTTTTTCGTTGGATCCAGACACTCCGCGAACGTTCCGCCGATTGAGTGCGGACCCGACTCCTCGAGGAAGTCGACGTGCCGAACGGTTAGCGCGGAGGCTGCATGGCCGAGCTTGGCCAAGCGCCGTCGCTTCTCGGCGACCATTCCCGGCAGGTCGCCCTCGACGAACCGCACATGCGGGTGTTTCGCCCCGAGTCGGAGACTCCGGCCAGTGAGGCCCCCCGCAATCTCGAGTACCTGCTCCGCGCCCTGGCTGATCGCGAGTTCCACCGCGGCGTCGATCGAGCGATGCCTCAGGAGCAGCATGTCTTCGAGGCGTGAGCCCGCAAATCCCGCCGCGGACAAGCGGTCGAACGGCGCCAGGCTGCGGTATGCGAGCACGCCGCGGGCGGTCCCAAGTTCCGGCGGCGAGAGGCCGGCGCGGACCCAGACTTGACCTGTGTAATGAGCGGTAGGGCTGATTCGTGCAGTTGACATGGAGGAGACTCTCTCAAAGTCGACGGCGCTACGCTATCATCTCTCGTCGGCCTCCTGCCCTCAAGCCGCTCTTCGCCGGCGAGATGGGAGACTGCGACCTCCGATCCGATTAGGGTGCACCTGCCTCCGCCCTCTGCCTGAATGACTGCACTCGACGCACCGCATCCCGACCGCCCCCACCGCCTCTATTTCGCGATTACGAACGCTTGTAATCGCTCGTGTCCGTGGTGTTCCGTTTACTCACGGCCAGGACTCACGACGTTTCTGACCCCGAACGCGATGGCGGCGCACTTTCCAGAGCATGGCCTCTTCGAGGTACAACTCGAGGGTGGCGAGCCGACGATTCACGCTCAGTTTTGGGACTTCGTATCGAGCGCACGGGAGAACCGCCGGTGCTCCCGACTGATCCTGTCTACGAACGGAACGCGAATTCCGGCAGAGGCCGTCGCGCGTGCTTCATGGCTGCGGCGGCTCGGCGCCCCACTCACTATCAAGGTCAGCATCAACCATCACCTGGTCGAGGCAGACCGCAGACACATCGACCGGCTCCGGGGCCTCGCGGACTCGATCGCGGAGTTAGACGTGACCGACGATGTGAAACTCGTCGTGAATCTCCGAAGACGCCGCACCGAAGACGACCAATGGGTGCGCGATCTGATCGATTCAGCCTCGCTCTCCGAGCACACGAATGACTTCTTCCTTCAGCGGTACGGCCTCGCAGCTGACAACGACGAACTCGACGTACCTTACCTCGCCGGGACCCACTTCACGCTGATCAACCCCGACGGCGAAGCATGGGGCACGGACCTCATTGGACGATCCGAAGCCATGGGAGCGCTGCCGTGAACCAGCTCGTCTTTCGTCCAGAGCTGCGAACGCTGCGGCAAGACATCTTCGCTGTCGGCAAGACATCTACAGGTAGTTCCTTTGTCCCGCTTCGCTTCCGCGATCGTACTTTTCGCGTCTACGACAACGCCAATCTCTCGGTCTATTCAGCCCAAACGTGCAACGCCAAGTGCCCATTCTGTGTCGAGGAGTTGCGGCCCCTTTCGAGAGGTCGCGAGCTTTCGCAGCAGAAGCGCGTGCAGCAGGACGATGAACTCTACTTCTCGGCTCTGAGCCGCACCCTCGCTGCGGTGGAGCCGGTCCGACCTAGCGTTTCGATTACCGGTGGCGAGCCGAGCCTGGACCCACGCCTGCCGCGCATTCTCGAGGTCCTGCGGGCCGCCGACGCGCGCAAGCTCACGATGACGACCAATGCGAGTGGTCTCCTGCTGGACAGCGGTGACGGGACCGGCGCAGACCTCCTAACGCACGTGCTCGCGGCAGAACTAAAGCACCTGAACATCAGTCGCGCCCACACGGACGAAGCGACGAACCAGCGAATCATGGCGATTCAGCCGTTACACACAAACGATGAGCTTCGTTCCATAATTGATCGGACCGCCGAGACCGAAACCCGAGTTCGCTTGTCGTGTGTCTTGCTCAAAGGACACAGCGAGACGCTCGCTGACTGTATGAGCTACTTGGAGTGGGCAGCGAGTATTGGAGTCGATAACGTCGTCTTTCGGCAGCTTATGCAGGTCGACGAGAGCACGGTCGTCGACAACTACGTGACCCGCTATTCGCGCCGCGCCCGCGCTCCGATGCACCCGATTCTAGAGGCGATCCGACCCGGCGCTGCTGGAGCCAGTTGTCATCCACGGTTTGAGTTCATTCGCCAAGTCCTCGGTTACTACTATTACGTCGAGGTCTATCGCTACCACTCGGCGCGTGGACCGATCGATGTTTGCATCGAGGGTGCGGACCTCGCGCGAATCGAAGCCGACAAGCAAAATCCGGAGAACTCAGATGTCGTGCACGAGCTGGTGTTTCACCCCAACGGAGCGCTCTCGTCGACTTGGCAGCCCTGGGACGGCGTGCTGCTAGAGGCGCCGGAACAACGTCAGACACCGTGACACTGGCGCGACTCCTGGAGCTTCGCGCCCTGCACGAAGCCGCGCGATGCGAGGCGCTTACCCAAGACAGTGGCCCATTTGTCTATCGAGTCACCGAGGGCATCAACGTGCCGACGGTCTTGGCCCACGGCAGCGACCGCTGGGGGAGGCCAGAGCGTGAACTCAACTGGAACGACCGCGGCTATACGGGCTCACCGAAGCTGTGGAGCGAGCTGATCTACGCCTCGACTGACACACAGATCGTCGCGTCGCTGTCCGCACTAGACGGTCCCTCATCAGCGTTTCGTAAGGTCGACATCTCGCCGAATCCGCATGTGGCGGTCTATCGGGCAGAGCACTTTGTTTGGGTGCGCGACCGTGAGCTCGCGCTCGCTCCGGGATGCACCTTTCTCGGCGCCCTGCTCTTCGTCGCAAAGGCGGAGCTGCCGTTGATCCGGGTGGGGCGATGATGGCCGACTTTAACCTGCGCACGCTCGCAAACTTCGGGGCATTTCTTCCGGACAGTGCCGAAGAGCCCGTCGCGATGCCGGGTGACCTGAAGACTAGCATTCTCTCCGCGGTTTCGAGCGCGATCACACCAGGCACTCGCACGGCCATCGCTCTCAGCGGAGGCGTGGACTCGGCATGTGTCGCCGCGATGGCCAAAGGTGCCATCAACGAGGCGTGGGTGTTCAACGCGGGGGGGGCGGTTCCTGCCGCCAAACATGCAGCGGCAGAACTTGGCATAGACCTCCGCATCGTCGAACAGGCGAAAGGAGGTATTCTCGGCACGCCGGTGGCGGATGTGGTCGCGGCGCTCGGCCATCCAACCCACTCGGCTGCGCCCTTCGCGTTCCTGCAGCTGTATCGCGCGATGGCTGCCGATGGCGTGCAACGCGTGCTGACCGGCGACGGCGCCGACGAGCTCTTCGCGGGCCACGCCTACCACCGCATCTCGCAGCCCGAATTCGCCGCAGCGAAACAGCCTGAGGCCTTCTGGGCGGCGTACTGCGAGCTTCGTGGGGTGGCAGCTCAGGTCGAACTCAACTCCATCGTGAAGCCGAGCCACTCGGGGCGTTGGGCCGACTGGACGCAGTCGGAACTGGCGTCCGTGACGTTTGCGGCCGCGATGTCACGGACCGACACCGCGGACAGGCTCCGCTTCGTCGATGTGATGCTTCGCATGGGCCCTCAATGTGTCGACTTGCAAGCCGCACTCTGCGCCTTCGTTGGCATCGAGTATGCGGCGCCGCTGAGCGATCGGCGCGTCGTGTGCGCTGCCCTTTCTGTGCCATCACTACTCGATACGGAGCGAGGAAAGTCTCCTCTGCGGCAGATACTAACCGACTCATTGGGTGCGCGTTGGCAGGATGTCCCGAAGGACCCGATCGCGTCCCAGACGGGCGGGCGCGCTTCCCACGAGCTGCCGGCCGAGTGGTGCGAACTCTTAGCTGGAGCCATGGTCGAAGAGCACGGAATCTTCGACGTCGACGCGATTCAAGCGCGACGCGGCGCGCTGGATCCGACGAACCCATGGCTACCTCGGTCTCTCGTTGTCGCCGCCACGACGCATGCCCAGCTCGGGCAAGGGTAAGCCGGTCCGACAGGTCGAGCGCAACCTGCGATTGGGAATGGCCGACGCCAGCAATGGCCGACGCCAGGAACGGTCGACGCCAGGAACGGTCGACGCCAGCAATGGCCGACGTCAGGTACGGTCGACGCCAGCAATGGCCGACGCCAGGAACGGTCCACGCCCCGCCGGAGGGGACACCGAAGATTTCCGCACGGCATCAGCCCTTAGAGAACCTGAAGTCACGATACCAGAAGACGCTTGGAGATGGGCTCCAACTCTACATCAACCGCGTGAGTCGAGCGCGAGTTGCGGAACGCTGTGCGAGGCTATCGGCCCCCCAGACGGGCCCATAGCAGAGCCATCGCCATCGACGAGCGCTCGTCGCGGTTGCAGACAGCGGCTCCGCAAAGGCGGCCGCACGTACGCTACTCATCTCATCTCCAGGTCGCCGGTTCGGAGGTGAGTCCACTCCCGCGAAGCCTGTATGGGCTGCCCGTTGCTCCTAACCGATGCCGTCGGCGGTGGACTCACCAAGGTCGGCGCCGAGCTGGTCGCTCGCGGACGCCCACTTGTCGACAGCACAGACGCGTTGCTGGTCGTAGTTCGTAACGCCTACCAATGCGCGGACGGCTTCGCTGCGTAGTCACATCCGGCGGTCCACCCGAGGGGTCGCAGATGATGGCCAGCGTCGCGGCACAGGCAATGCCAGATGTGGAATTCCGGCTCACGCTCTCCGACGACTCGCTGGAGCATGCGCTTGGCGCGATCGACCAGTTAGTACGGTCCACGGTCCACGGTCCGCGCGAGCCAGGCCTGGGGTGCGGTGCTTCGGTCCGCCGTCCGACTGATCGCGACTCGGGACTGCATCGAGGACCACGGGAGACCCATCTCGCTCGCCGAAGCGCTCGCGAACCACCGAACCTACGGTTGGCGGCCGCCCGGCGAGCCCGCCGACTTGTGGTATGGCCCCGACTGGACGCCGAGCCGTTTCGCGCCCGCGATGTCGACCTCGTCACCGCTTATGTTCGTTCACGTAGCGACGTCGAGCACCGGCATCGCGCTGACCCGGAAGGCGGGTACCCCGTGGCCGGCATCCCCGCGGATGCACTGGTCGGTCCATTGCCAGGCGGCGCCGGCGCGGCACGTCTGTTCTGCGTGTCAGATCGCGAGGCCCTACGGGACGACCCGAGGATCGCACATGCGATCGACCTCATCGAAAGTCTCACGCCGGAGCCGAGATCCTGATTTGCGCTGGTCCGGCTCCAAGCAGGGCTCCATGGCTCGGGTGACGCGCCCGGTCGGGGGGGGGGGGGGGTTGCCGCCACCCCCCCCGGGGGGA
>JBLHWZ010000158.1:0-12423 GCA_047629415.1 Bradymonadia bacterium
GGCGTCGCCGCGCCGAAGCTAGTGCCAGAAGGCATCGAAGGAATGGTCGCATTTCGAGGGCCGCTTGCCGATAACATCTATCAGCTGATGGGCGGTCTTCGGTCGGGAATGGGCTACTGCGGAACCCGCACGATCCCCGAGTTGAAGGAGCGGGCACAGTTCATTCGTATCACCGGCGCGGGTCTTCGAGAGAGCCACGTCCACGATGTTTACGTCACTAAGGAAGCGCCTAACTACAAGGCGGTTGCTGGCTTCGAGCGGTTGGGTTGATATGAGTATTGAGAGACTTGAGCGCGGCATCCTGATTCTCGATTATGGCAGTCAGTACACGCTACTGATCGCCCGCCGGATTCGAGAATCCGGCGTGTACTGCGAAATTTGGCCGTGCAATGACGCGCGTCTTGCCAGTGCCTTGGCCGAGGAACGCAGCCCCGCGAGGGCCGTGATTCTCTCTGGCGGTCCGAACTCCGTGCATGTTGAGGGCGCTCCGGACATCGGTCACGGACTCCTCGACCTGAACATTCCAGTACTCGGAATCTGTTACGGAATGCAGCTGCTCAGCGACGCCTTCGGCGCGTCGGTGCAGGAGGGCACAGTCGGTGAGTACGGTCGGACCCGAATCAGCGTTGGGCGCCCAGAAGGTGTGCTGGCTGGTTTTGCGCCAGGCTCTGATTTCACCGTGTGGATGTCCCACGGCGACGTCGTTAGTGGCGTCCCGAACGGTTTCCGTGCGCTTGCGACTTCGGAGAACGGTGTCTTGGCGGCGATCGCTCACGAATCGCGACCTATTCACGCGGTGCAGTTCCACCCCGAAGTCGTGCACACGGAAAAGGGCACGATCATTATCGAGAACTTCATCTTCGGAATCGCGAAGTGTGAGGCGGATTGGAACATGGGCTCGTTTGTGGACGAGGCCGCCGCAAAGATCGTCGAGCAGGTCGGTGACGCGCGTGTCATCTGTGGGCTCTCCGGTGGCGTCGATAGTTCCGTCGTAGCTGCCTTGCTGGCCAAAGCGATTCCGAATCAAACCGTCTGCATTTTCGTAGACAATGGTCTGCTCCGCCTGAACGAACGTGAAAACGTCGAGACGACTTTTCGAGACCACTTTGATGTGGAACTCAGAGTCATCGACGCACGGGAACGTTTCCTCAGCGAACTCGAAGGTGTGACCGATCCGGAGGAGAAGCGAAAACGAATTGGGAATACCTTCATTCGCATCTTCCACTTTCTGGCCCAAGGTACGCTCTACCCGGACGTAATCGAGAGTATCTCCGTTCGCGGTCACTCAGCGACCATCAAGTCACACCACAATGTCGGTGGGCTCCCCGACGACATGAAGTTCAAACTCGTTGAGCCGCTTCGCGAACTCTTCAAGGACGAGGTCCGCGAGCTTGGCCGAGAGCTTGGGTTGCCCGAGAAGATGGTCAATCGCCATCCGTTCCCTGGCCCGGGACTCGGAGTTCGTATCATTGGAGAGGTGACCGAAGAGCGACTCGAGACGCTGCGCATCGCCGACGACATCTTCATCAGCTCGCTGCACGCAGAGGGCCACTACCATAACGTTTGGCAGGCGTTCGCAGTCCTGATCCCGGTCAAGACTGTTGGGGTCATGGGCGACGCGCGGACCTACGAATGGCTCGCAGCACTTCGCGCTGTCACCTCCACGGATGGCATGACGGCTGATCGCGCAGAGCTCCCGATGGACTTCCTCGGGCGCGTCTCTGACCGGATCATCAATCGTTGCCGTCGGATTAACCGGGTTTGTTACGACGTCTCGTCAAAGCCACCGGCCACCATCGAGTGGGAGTAGGGCGTACACCCGCGAGTTTTCGGGGCACGCGAAACTCGTACATGTGGTAGGTCCAAGAACCTGTCGGAATACCCGAACCGGCGAATTCGTTCATCGACTGCGGATTCCTTTTGACGCCCGTCGCGGGAACCTCCCCATGAAACTACAAAGCGCTCTCAGCACGATCGCCATCTTGGCGTTTTCGTCGGCTGCACTCGCAGCCCCGGGCTACCTTCTTGTGAACGAGCACAGTCTGAGTGAGCGGGACGGCGCGCAGGCCGCCGAACTCTTTCTCTACGACTCGAGCGGCGAGATCGTCCATTCCGCGCAGGGTGGTGGCCAATACCCAGCAGGCCACTACATCGAGTTGGAGGAAGGCTGGTACTTCGTCGAGGTCGGTAGCTACCGGGCGCCGGCAAATGCTGTGAAGCTCTACGTGGCAGCCGAGCACGTGACTGTCGTCCCAACAGGTTGGGTGTCGGTGCGGACCGAACCGATGGATTCCATGCCGAATGTTGGCTGCGTCCCCTGGATTGCCCAACTCGACGTGTTCGTTAGCGGAGAGGATGGCGCGCAGGTGCTGACGGCATCGAACCAGGGGACTGACGTCGGTACATGGGGTGCCATTCAGCTCATGGCGGGCGAACAACTCGTCTACTTTAACGAGGTCCCGGCTCAGTTCACGGTCGTAGAGAACGAAGTCAACGAGCTGCCAACCGGCTACCAAGGTCCGGTATTCGGCACCCGTCCCCAGCTCGCTCTCTCCCCTGAGGACGACGGAGGGCTCCGGCTGCCGCTGTGCGAGGATGGCGATCTCCAAGTCCCCGTTGGGACTTACTGGGCAGCCGGAGGGGTTGCCATTGACGTCTATCCCTACGAACGGCGCGATTGGGCCGAAGTCCAAGTCTCCTCAGATGGCGAGGCTGAGTCCGACGAGTTGCATGCTGACCGCCTCCTTTATGGCCGATTTGAGGGAGAGGGGAGCACTCCGACCGCGCTCACCGAGGAGGAGAGGGCCTTGATCGTGGGTGACGGAAACGGATCTGGGGTCCGCTTGAACGGTTTCGGCCGCTGAGCGCGCAACCCTGGTACGCCCCCGGGCTTCGCTTCAAGTGCACGCAGTGCGGCGATTGCTGCCAGCGCGAAGGTGACGTCTTCTTCACTCGAGGTGAGGCGAGGCGGCTCATTCGTCATCTGCACGGCCCCGAAGCGACCGCCGAAGCTTTCGCTGGGGAACTTTGGGACGAGGACTTCGATGGGACCTATCGAATCGCGGTACCCAAAGACAGCGCGTGCACGTTCTTGGTCGACGGTAAGTGCAGCGTGCACGAGTTCAAGCCGCTCCAGTGCAAGACCTACCCGTTCTGGCCAGAGGTTCTGCACTCTCCCCGCTCATGGAAAGCGGAGCAGAAGTATTGTGAAGGGATTTCAGAGGATGGTGACCACTACGACCTGCTCGGAATCGCACGAATCCTGAACGGAGACGCGACCTCCTAGGCGGGGCCGCTCTCCCAACCCTTGCCGAGGCGCGGTGGGTTATGCGATTAGGCGCGCGAACTCGTCACGGAGCTTGTGTGAAGACCAATCTCGAACGCCTCGCCGAACTAGAAGCCGCCGCTGAACTCGGTGGTGGTCAGTCCAGAATTGACCGTCAGCACGCCGCTGGGAAACTAACCGCTCGAGAGAGAATCGATCTCTTGGTGGATCCCGGTAGTTTTGTGGAACTTGATAAGTTCAAGACTCACCGCTGCTCCGACTTCGGAATGGAGGACAACCGGATTCCGGGTGACGGAGTCGTCACAGGATACGGCAAGGTCGATGGCCGAACGGTCTACGTCTTCGCCCAGGACTTCACCGTCTTTGGCGGGTCGCTCTCCGGTGCCTTCGCTGAGAAGATCTGCAAAGTCATGGATCTCGCTACGAAGACGGGCGCTCCCGTCATCGGGCTGAATGATTCTGGCGGCGCGCGAATCCAAGAGGGAGTCGTCTCACTCGCCGGCTATGCAGATATTTTCCTGCGTAACGTGATGAGCTCCGGCGTTGTTCCGCAGATCTCCGCGATCATGGGACCCTGCGCCGGTGGAGCAGTCTACTCGCCCGCGATCACAGACTTCGTCTTCATGGTCGAGGAGAGCAGCTACATGTTCATCACGGGGCCTGACGTCATCAAGACCGTCACGTCCGAAGAGGTGACGCAAGAAGAACTGGGCGGAGCGCGAGTTCACCACGAAGTCAGTGGAGTCTCTCACTTCAGTGACGCGACCGAGGCAGGATGCATCGCGCGAGTGCGCCAGCTTCTTTCGTTCCTGCCATCGAACAATCTGGAATCCCCCCCTCAGGTCCCGACGAACGATCCGATCGACCGTGATCTGACGGAGTTGAACGATCTCGTACCGGCGGACCCATCGAAGCCGTACGACATGCGCGACCTCATGACGAAGGTCGTGGACGACGGCGTCGTGCTCGAAGTTCAAGAGCACTACGCCCGCAACATGGTCTGCGCTTTCGCGAGGCTCGGCGGACGATCTGTTGGTATCGTTGCGAACAACCCGGTCCACCTCGCAGGGTGTCTCGACATCGATGCTTCGGTGAAGGCCGCGCGCTTTGTCCGTTTCTGCGATGCGTTCAACATTCCTATCGTGACCCTCGTGGATGTCCCGGGCTTCTTGCCCGGTGTCGCCCAAGAGTACGGCGGAATCATCAAGCACGGCGCCAAGCTGCTCTACGCCTTTGCAGAAGCGACCGTGCCCAAGGTCACGATCATCACGCGCAAGGCTTACGGTGGTGCCTACGACGTGATGTCCTCCAAGCATATTCGCTCCGACCTTAACTTCGTCTACCCGACCGGCGAGATCGCCGTCATGGGCGCCGAGGGAGCGGTCAATATTGTCTATCGAAACGAACTCAAGAATGCCGACGACCCAGAGCAGGCGAGGGCTGACTACCGCGAGCAATACAAAGAGACGTTCTTGAACCCGTTTAAGGCCGCGGAGCTAGGTTACGTCGACGCAGTGATCATGCCATCGTCGACACGCCAACGGCTCTGCAGTGCGCTCGAGATTCTCGAGAACAAGCGAGACGTCAACCCGCCGAAGAAGCACGGCAATATCCCCCTCTAACCCGATGAGAGCCGTCTTTATCTGCAGCGGCAATATCTGCCGCTCACCCATGGCCGAGCGAATCTTCGCCCACGAACTCCGTGAGCGTGGGCGCAAAGGCGTGGCGATTTCGATGAGTACCTTGGGATTGCACGGGCGCGCTGCTTCCAGCAACGCTCGTGCGGCAGTGGAAGAGCTTGGTATCAGCCTCTCCGGCCATCGCTCTCAAGCGGTCAGCGCAGGCCTGCTCGGCCACGCTGACGTGATCTTCGTGATGGAGCAGGCGCATCGCGACTACGTGCTCCGGGCGGCTCCAGCGGTCGGACCGCGAGTCATACTTATGGGCGCTCTCGATCCTGAGGGCGGTCCTGCCGAAGTCGACGACCCCGTCGGACAGCCTATTGAGGCCTTCCGTATTTGCAGAGATCGAATCTATCGCGCGCTCAACGCGTGGATGGACGCAAATGAGTGAGTTCCAGCGCGTCTGCGCGGCCGACCAGGTCGAAGAAGGTGGGCTCCGAACCGCTTTCTATGGCGTTAAGCGAGTAGTGCTAACCCGCGTCAACGGGGCGGTTCGCGCCTTTGTGAACGCCTGCCCTCACGCAGGTGCTCCGCTCAGCGGCGGTTCGATGCGAGGCTCGAACATCATCTGCCAACGGCACGGCTGGGCGTTTGATGCGACCACCGGACTTTGTGCGGAACACTCGATGTACGAGTTACGTCTCTACATCGTCGACGAGCGCGAGGATGGACTCTGGATTAAGCCCGCAGTTGAAGAGATCTGGTAGATGAGCGGTTGCGACTTCTCGCCAAGTGACGAGGTTAACGACCATCTAGCCGCCAACGCCAAGTGAGACATGGACAATAAACGACTCAGTTACGACGCCACCTCCAAGACGATTCATTACGAGAGCGACATCGCTGGTAAGGAGTTGCTCTCGAAGGGTGCCGGCAAAACCCTCTCGTTTTACGCGCGTGCAGGCACCTACGACGGTAACCCGGTTGAGAGTGTGCAGGTTGGGTTCGCGGACGCTGCGGCCGCAGAGTATAACGCTGACGCGTTGGAATTCCTGCGGCTCGTGGCCGTTGGTCCGGATGGTCCGGTAAGGAGCGGAGCGCGCTTCACCGCCCGAAGTGATTTCGGACTCGAGTAAATGCACTCGCCGTGCATGAACTGGTTGACACCAGCCTAGGGCCAAAGGTATGACGCCGGTCCTTAAACTGGTCAGGTAGCTCAGTTGGTAGAGCAGGGGATTGAAAATCCCCGTGTCGGGGGTTCAATCCCCTCCCTGACCACTTAAAAGACTCGCTTCACGCGAGTCTTTTTCGTTTCGTGTACCGGTTTCTGCAGAAGAAGGGGTGACCGGGCATTTGGACGGTCGGTCTTCAGGCTCCATCCAGCGCCTCGACCTGAGGTCGCGGTCTCGAACTCCCAGTCTCGAACTCCCGGTCGCGAGCTCCCTGTCTCGAGTTCTTCGCCCGTCTGTGGGGCTGGGCCGTCAGAGAAGGGTGACCTGCTTAACGAGTGCCAGCCGTGGAACGTGAAGACTCGCCTTAGCGGTCCTCCGGACACCGAAATCGAGTTTGGACGAGAGCCACTGTGAGATGAGACGCAATCTACCCCATCTTTTCTCCTCTCCACGCTGCGATAACGCTGCGATCTCTTCGCCGCGCCCTTGCTCTGTCTGATCGTCCAAGGCTGTGGATAAGCAGACGCGGCCTCAGGTACGGGGGTCGTGCAACTGGACTCCTTCGGTTTCTTGAAAGCGGCGGCGTCAGGGGAGGCGCACGACGTCAGACATCTCGCCTTCACGCTTGAGGACGACCAGCAGGCGCAGGTCCTCTCGAATGGGACCAGCGGAGGTGTACCGCTTCGTGTTGGAGGGGACGATTCGGCTCTGTCTGCGTCGCACTTCGGGTTGAGTGAGGCCACAATCTTCCCCGTCCTAGACGTGGAATGTGTGGCGGGAGATGACCGATGTCCGGACGAGCGCTTGGCTGACGCAGGCTTTATCTGCCAGGTGCGGGTCCCCTCGAGCAGCCTCACCCTCGAGCGGCCTCACCCTCGAGCGGCCTCACCCTCGAGCAGCCTCACCCTCGAGCAACCTCACCCTCGAAGCCTGCCTGCAAGCCGACGACTGCAGGGTCAGTGCGCATGTGTGTTGGGCTGGCTACTGCCGCCAGATTCCCGACCACATTTGCGCCTCACCACCGACCCCGTTGACGCTCCCCGAGGGCGCCGCGGTCTCGTTTCACGACCGTGCGCAGACGCGCTCGACCATCGTCTTAGTCGGCAGCGCCGTGAACTCGTGGAATGAGATCACGGATGTCGACCGATGCGCGACGGACCCCCTTCGGCACCGAGCGCGCGCGCTGAGTGTCTTTCTTGGCGTTCTTGGCAGGGCAGCGGAGTACGCGAGGCGTCCACGCCAAGTCTGCGTCGCGCGGAACCTGTCAACGGGTTTGAGACACACTTGAGTATTAATTAGTGAGTGTCTCCTAGCGGTAGTTTGGGCGGGTTGATGAAGACGGCTGCCGGCAGATCGTGGACGACCGGTGGACCGTTGGGGAAGCGTTCAGGGTGGGTCTCAAAGACGGCGCCCATGACTTGGCGACGCTGGTCGATCATGTCGTTCGCGCGGCCCTGATGGACGGCGTCGGGTGGCAACATCGCGATGCCGCCGTGGCGATGCTCTCGGTTGTACCAAGGAAAGAAGTCGCGGCAGAACGCGTGCGCGGCGTCCTTGGAGGCGAAGCGGCGTGGGAAGCCGGGGTGGTACTTGAGGGTCTTGAACTGGGCCTCGCTAAACGGGTTGTCGTCGGAGACTTGGGGTCGGCTGAGCGATCGGGTGACGCCCAGGTCCGCGAGCAGTTGTGCGGTGCACTTGGCGGTCATCGGCGCGCCGCGATCGCTGTGGAGGGTGAGGACGTCGGGCTGGACATCGTGCTTGGTGCAGGTTTCTTCGATGAGTCGGCCCGCGAGATTGGCGTTCTCGCGGTCGGCGAGCATCCAGCCGACAACGCTTCGGCTGTAGATATCGAGGAGGACGCAGAGGTAGAAGTAGGTCCACTTCTGCGGCCCGAGAAGCTTGGTGATGTCCCACGACCAAACCTGGTTGGGTGCCGTCGAGACGAGCTCCGGCTTGTTGTAGCTGGGGTGCTTTCGCTGGTTCCGACGCTCGTGGACCGGGGCCCGTTTGGTGAGCAATCGATACATCGTTCGCTCCGAGCACAGGTACTCTCCCTCGTCGAGAAGAGTCGCGACAACCTCGGCTGGAGCACGATCGACAAAACGATCCGAATCGAGTGCGGCCAACGCAGCGGTCTGCTCGCTCTGGCTCAGCGCTCGCGCCGGTGTCGGCCGGGGCTGCCGGGGCTGCCGGGACTTCGCAACGGGCTCTCGACGGCGGTAGTACGTCGCTCGGCTCACACCGAGCGCTTCGCACGCAGCGCTGACACCCGTCTGGGGCGCGAGCTGCTGAGCCGCCGTCAAGAGTTCTTCCCACTGTCGAAGTTCAACCCCAGCAGCCCTGCAACTTTTCCCTGCACCTCCATGATGAGGTGCGCCTTTCGGAGCTCCTCCTTGGTGTGCTCGAGTTCACGTTTGAGCTGCGCGATCTGTCGTTGCGCAGCCGCATCCGGGTCCTTCTTGCGACCCCGTTTCTTGGAAAGCGCGCCCAACATCCCCTGCTGCCGCGCTGCACGCCACGAGGCGATGTGCGAAGAATAGACCCCCTCGCGCCGAAGAATCGCGCCTTGCTCGCCACGGCCCGCTGCGTCGAGTTCCGCAAGGATGCCGAGCTTGTACTTGGCGGTGAACGTCCGACGCTGCGGTTTCGCGGGCACTTCGGCGTCAACGGGATCGGGTCTGTCCTGGTTCGGATCTGGCTTCTTGTTCATGGTCTCCAACGTTAGCCGCCCTGCTCAGTATTTGAAGAGGGTGAGAATGTCTTAGCTACGTTGGCAGAGAGGGGCGGAGTTCAACACTGGCGTGCCAGACTAACCGCTCGATCCGATCAGTGGGGCCCCGTTTCTGTCGACCCTGGAACGGGGCCCCGGTTCCGAGTTTCTCTCTCAGTCCATTGCGGAGATCATTCGCCGTCCGGAAGTCGCACAGCGCAATCCGTGGGAGGCCGTAATCGACGCGTCGTCTCGTTTTGAGGAGTGGGAGGCGCCCGGGCGCCGGCAGATCCTGCTACTCACGGACGGAGGCATTTCCGAGGGCCTCGAGTCGATCGGTTTGGGTTCTGGCCACACTTCGGCTGGAGCGACCGCGGCCGCGCGGCAGCACCTCGTAAGAGTTCACGTGCTGCAGTTCACAAGGCGAGACCTTGAGCCGAATTGTACCATCGACACGCCCAGCGGACCCGACGAGGGGCTGCGGCGACTCGCCGATGAGTCAGGTGGGACCTATGCCTTTGTGGGCCGCCCGTTCCATATATGAGACTCTCTAGAGGCCCTTGGTCGCGCTAGCTCGGGGTTCTTCTCGCTTCCGGTCGAACTAGCGGGAGTCAGCCGGCTTCCGCCCGGGGTGTACAAGGCGTCGTTCTCCCTCACGGCGGTCGTCGGCGATCGAGATCTCTGGTTTGACTTCGGTTTGGAATCCCCCGCCGGCAGGGGACAGTCCGACCGCCGGGCGCTCTTCGAGGTAAGCGAATGACTCCGCGCTGATGGCACTGATGGAGCCGCAGCCTGCCGGTCCCACCAACCTGCGTCCGATATCATGCCAGCCCAAAGGAACGGCGTTGATGAAGAATGGAGAGCTCGAACCTAGAAGGAGGCAGCGGATGGGTCTCGGTGCCAAACAGATCGCGCGCTGGGCTCTCGGATGCGTCCTCCTCGTTGGCTGTGGGGAGTCCGCTGTGACGCCTCTCGTGGTCCGAGTTCAATCGCTCGCCTCGTCAGGCCTCGTCATGCGGCGGGCGGTTGGGGCGCATGAGCAGCACCTCGTCTTCTTGCTGCGCGATACTGACCAACATTTGATCCATCCGGGCGACAACCTTGGTGATTGGGTTGTTCGGCTCGAGGGCGACAACCCAACCCTAGCAGAGGAGCAAGTCAGCTTTGAGGCCCCGAAGGTCTATCCCTCCCCAGACGTTGCTTGCTCCGTCGAGGCTCTCGAGTTTGACCCGTGTCCGGCCCCGGCCCTGGCAGCCGCCGCCTTTGAGTGCGAGCCCCACCCCCGGGCTGGCTCTGTTTAGCACCGAGCCTTGTGAAACGGCTGCGGACTGCGCTGCCTTGTCGCACCTGTGCACAGCTTGATTCTGCCTGCCGCCTGTTGAGCTGTTTGCGCAGGCCCACTTCTCTCGGTCTCCGCTGGTTCCGGTGGCGCGATCGAATTCGAGGAAGCTGTTGAGACGCACTGGGTGATCGTCCTGCTCAACCACGGAGCCACCGTGATTGGCATCGATGCGTCAGGTGCCCCCGCGACAAGCTGTTCCTCTGATCCGGACGACGATCGGCTGCGGGCTACTACGCTCTCTCTCCCGCTTGGCGGCATCGGAAGGGCGGCATCGGCCAGAAACTCAGGTTTGTCTCGGGAGCTTCACCGGCGGCGAGCCGGCCTATGCGTTTGAGAACACTCGAAGCGATTGCTTTCGTTCGGCCGGCCAGCAAGGCGAACTGAACCCGATCATCGAGGATGCACTGAACCGAATCCGCGGCTCTGAGACGGTTGGCCCTCGTAATCCTTGGAGTGCCGTGATGGACGGAAGTCTGCGCTTCGGTCAGTGGGCGGCACCTGTGAACGTACGCTGATTCTCCTGACCGATGGCGGCCTGAGTGAAGCGGAAACACCCGCCGCCTTGCAACGAGGAGAATCATTGACCGGAGCGCTCGCAACCGCCCGGCAGAAGACGTGACGGTCCACGTTCTCCATTACGCGCCGTCCGAGCGCCCCGAACAGTGCGCCGGTTCGACAACCGCTGCGCCCGACGGCGAACTGGCCCACCTGGCACATGAGACCGGAGGCACCTACAGCTTCGCGCCTGCACCGTTTCGGCTCGATTCGTACTTCGAAGCCTTGGTGCCGATTCTCCCCGGACGCTTCCTGCTGCCGGTTGAGATAACGGGGATTAGCGGACTTCCGCCCGGCAGGTACAAGCTGTCCGTCGAGATGACGGTCGAGGCTCTTGTGGCGCGCCTGCGGACCCGATTCGTCGTTGGCCCTTACCGAGGCGCTGGTCGCACTGACACGCGTCTTGCGGTCTTCGCTGACTAGTTCTGACGCCGTAGGGGTCGCCCACTCCCTCGAACTCCAGGGTACCGCCCGGGCGAAACTCACCTCCGAGTGACCCGGCTTCGATCCCTGCGGCCGAGCAAAATCTGTGGCACGCGTCTCTACCCTGAACAAAATCTGCGCCCAGGATCGGGACCTGCCCGTCAGGAGCCCCTACAGGCAAGAAGTGTCGTAAAGACACCAGCTTGCCTCGCAACGACTCTGTGATCCTATGACCTAGGATGCACGGAATTTGGGCATCGAATATTCAAAAAGAGTAGCAAATTCAGTGTTTTCAGAAGCGTTGCAATGACTCCGCCTGTGGTTTATGAAACCTCGCCGCCACATCTCTCGGACCCAGTGAGGGTCAGGGTGAGGCGCTCTCCTACCCGCACTAGCTCCATGTTGTTGAAACGAGCCCCCAAATTCGCCAATCGGCTCGCGACGGTTGGTCTTTCGGCCGGGATGGTTCTTGGCGTCGTGTCATGCAAACCGACCGCGTTCATTTCCCCGCTGACCCTGAACTTTCAGGCGGTTCACTCGACGGGCGCCGTCGGGAACGAGTGCTCGGAGACGAGCGCTGACACCCGACCAGCACTGTCTTTCACGCTTGTTGATACGAACCAGGAACAGATGTTCCCGGGACACCGTCTCGGCAAGTTTGAGCTGACGTTGGCTGGTTCGCCGCCGACACTCTCTCCTGAGAACCTCGTTATCGACGGCACCTCAGCGACGCTGTATCCGGCGCCTGATGTCCTCTGCGGTGATGGCAATCCAACTGGTGCTGCCTGCCCCAACGAGGAACTGGCAGCGAATGGATTCACCTGCCAGCCGCTGGATAACGTGGAATTCGTATCGAGCGAAGCCTGCTCGACGGCGGAAGATTGCACGGTTGCAGGCCACGTCTGTACCGGCGGCACGTGTCAGCCTCGCGTTGACCGAGTCTGCGCCCTTGCGGATTTCCCACTCGAGATTTCGCCCAACGCTGAGGTCGGATTTGACGGAGATGCGGGAGCGGATCGCTCCATCATTCTCCTGATATCGAACGGCGCCAGCGTCCTCGGCACCCGCCCCAACGGCGATCCCGAAGGCGCGGCCTGCTCGACCGACCCGTTCGACAAGCGAACGCGCGCAGCCTCGTTGATGCTCGGCATCCTCGGCAACCCGACGAACGACTTCTCGGCGAATACCGACCTCTGCCTGGGCGCATTCGCCGGAACGGGCGAGCCGGACTATCGCTTCGAAAGCACTCCACCTGACTGCTTCCAGAGCGTTCGCGAGGACGGTGACGGCGCTGAGTTCCTCAGCCGCCAGATCAA
>JBLHWZ010000159.1:0-12375 GCA_047629415.1 Bradymonadia bacterium
AACTCTCTGAATAACTACAACCTTGAGTTGATCCTCCGCGTGTGGCTCGAGGACGAGACGAAGCATGTGGCGACCCGATTCGAAATCCGAGAACGACTCTACAAGACGCTGATGGAAGCGAACGTGGACATGCTGTTCGAGCACATGACCGTCGCGCTGGCCCAACCGGCGGCGTAGCGATTGAAGACGCGCGGCAGGCCGCTCGCCTGCAAGTACCGTTCGGCAGCTTGGACCACGATCGCGACGCGTGCTAGCCACTACGCAAAACCCAGGAGCACCATGCAACCAGAATCAAATCTCGCCGTCTTCTGCGACTTCGAGAACCTCGCAATCGGTTCTCGAGACGGAAGACTCGGCGCCTTCGACATCCAGCTCGCGTTGGAGCGCATGCTCGACAAGGGGCGAGTCCTCATCAAACGAGCGTACTCCGATTGGAAGCGCTACGCGGACGACCGCCGGGCTATGCACGAGGCCGGGTTTGAGCTGATCGAGATTCCCCACGTTTCGTACTCGGGAAAGAACAGCGCAGACATCGCGATGGTCGTCGACGCGTTGGACCTTTGTTACACGCGCCCGCACATTGATACCGTTGTTATCATGTCCGGCGACAGTGACTTCTCGCCGCTCGTTCGCAAGCTGCGGGAGAACAACAAGCGCGTAATCGGACTCGGCGTAAAGAACGCCACGTCTGACCTGCTCATCGAGGCGTGCGACGAGTTCATCTACTACGATGACCTCGTCCGCCGCCGCGGAAAGCGCGAGGCAAAGGCAGAGAAGGGTGGCCGCGGTCGCGGACCCGCCACACCCAAGACGAAGCCAGCCGAGCCAGCAAAAACTGACGCGGCGGAGCGACCGAAGGCTGACGCGGCGACCGACAAGGCCGCTGTCGCAAAGGACGACACGCCAAACGCGCAGAAGACCGGCGATGTGAATCATGCCATGGAGATGATCCTGGATACGGTGGAGACGCTCTTCATCGACCGAGACGGAGATCTGTGGGGCTCGCACGTCAAACAAACACTCAAACGTAAGCGTCCGAACTTTGACGAAGGCTATTACGGGTTCCGCTCGTTCACCGCGCTGATTCAAGAGGCGGCCAAACGTAACCTTCTGGAAATCCAGAAGCCGGAGAAGGGTGGCGGCTACATCATCGTCGGCTTCGGCGAAGAGGCGTAAGCACAGCGAATCCCGTTCGTAGAACGACGACAATGTGGTAGCGGGGCCAAGCCCTCGCACCCAATTGCGCCAATGAACACGCGGATTTCAGTATTCGTCCTGCTCTCAGTCCTGCTACTCGCCTGCTCAAACGATGACGCCGCCGAGACCTCAGACACAAGCGTCGATGAGGATACCACGGACACCGGGCCGGACATCGGTCTCGACGCGGACGTACCGAGTGACATCGGCGAGGATGTCGAGTTGGACGGCGTCGAAGGCGCTGATGGAGGGGTGGACACAGATGCCACCGAGGACGTCGGGGACGTCGGGGACGTCGGGGACGTCGGGGACGTCGGGGACGTCGGGGACGTCGGGGACGCCGGGGACGTCGGGGACGTCGGGGACGTCGGGGACGTCGGGGACGTCGGGGACGTCGGGGACGTCGGGGACGTCGGGGACGCCGACGCAGCCCCTGACACCAGCGACGCTGACGCTGTCCAAGACGCCGCCGATACAGACGCGCTCGCCGACGCATCAGACGCTCACGCGGATGCCGAAGCGGACGCACCAGACATCGGCTTAGACACTCCGGGGGACGCCGCTGATTCAGGGCCGGACGTGGAGCCGACCCCAGAGCTGACCCGAGACCGCTTCTCTCACGTCGCCCAGGCGGCCCTCGCAGTTCTGGACGAGCGGCACGCCGAAGAGTTCGGCATCACCTGGGACTACGCAGGCGATGGAGAGTTCGGCTCGGATTGGATTGTACAGACACCGCTCGCAGAACATTGGGGGCAGGCAGTCAACGCACTGGTCGTCGCTGAAGAGTGCCTGGAGTCTCCTGGCTGCAATCCGGACTTCGGCCTCCGGCGGTGTGAGACTGACTTGGATTGCGAAGGCGGAGGGAGCTGCGGCGTGCTGCTCGCGACCATCTCCGAGCGTGGAACGATGGCGGAACAACTCTGCCTCGGACACTCGGACCTAGTCCTCGACCAATGGTACGAGACAATCGTTTCGGCCGAGTCGATCGTGGACGTCACGAGCCTCTCTCCGCCTGACGGACGGTTTGAGGCGGCGTTGCGCAACGCCATCACGCTGCTCTCTCGTCTCGAAGACCCGCCGAGAGCGCGCGTGCTGTTTGGCCATATCATCGGGGTCTCGATGGACACCGAGGACGTGCTTGAGTCCCTGACGCGCGACGTGTCCGCGGAGTCATCAATGCAGGTGTTTGTTGGCGGCTACCGGGTCGGCTTTGACTCCTGGAATCACTCCAAGATCGTCGCCGTTGACGGGCAGATCCTGCTTGAGGGTGGCCACAATATGTGGACTGGCCACTACCTAACGAGCGGTCCAGTCCACGACCTTTCGATGCGCCTGCGAGGCGGAGCAGCCGCCGACGCGCAACGCTTCGTGAACCGCCTCTGGGAGTACACTTGTGAAGACCACTCCGTCACAGGTTGGACGACCAGACACGCGCGGCCCGAGGGAACCGACCCCTGTCCGTCGCGTTGGCTCGACCCACGCCCAAGCCGCGCGTTCGAGACCGGTGTACGCACGGTCTCCGTCGGCCGCCTCGGAGGCCTAGGCGCTAACCCGGCAGACGACGCTCTGCTCGCCATGATCGAGTCTTCGACTGAGAGTGTCCGGCTCTCGATCCAGGACCTTGGCCCGGTCGGAATCGGTCCGATCACGATCGGGGACTGGCCGCAGGCGACGCTTGGTGCGTTTGCTCGCGCGATGGTCCGTGGAGTCGACATCGAGATCGTACTCTCGACGCCCAATTCGGTTCCAGGAGGTCTCGGCTCGGCATCTGCAAACTACGGGAACGGATGGACTACTCAGGACGTGGTCGACGCCATGTTGCTCTGGTTTGAGGAGAACGCAGGCGTGCTCCCCGTAGGAACCACTGCAGACGAGGTCGTCTGTGACCACTTTCGCCCCTCCGTCATTCGAGTCTCCGAGGACGACACCTGGAACGATGACGTCAACATCGGCAACCACGCGAAGTTCTTCATCGTCGACGACACCGCCTTCTACTTGGGCTCGCAGAACCTCTACGAAGCGGACTTGGCCGAGTGGGGAGTCATCGTCGACAGCGTGACTGTCACCGAGGAGATTCTCACGGAGTACTGGGACCCGATGTGGGCCTGGTCTCGTGAGACGATCGCACTGCCAGCTGGTTGCTCGCTGGACTAGGTCCGATCGCGAGACTGCTCGGCGGCGATTCCCGACCAGCTCTCAGGAGCAAGCGGACCCGCGGCTGGGGCCACATCGACTGGAATACCAGTAAGCCTGGCCATACCGGAGACCCGCTCCAACGAGTTTGTTCCGTCGGCCGCGAGCAGGTTCACGTTCACTCCGGTTGTCTTGTTGGCGGTCGACAGGCCGCGAGCGTGCTGATGTCCCCAGCCGTGAGGAAGCGCCACCACGCCGGGCATGAGGTCATCCGTGAACTTCACAGGCAGCCGGACGGTTGAAACATCCGAGGTCACGTCTGCGAGGTCGCCCTCTGCGAGGTGCTGCGCCGATGCATCATCGGGGTGCATCCACACATGATTCGTCCGATTACGCTCCCCAACGAACTTCGGGTGGTTGTGTGTCCACGAGTTGTGAGTCGTCACGTGACGTTTGGTGATGAGCGCGAACCGCCGAGTCGACTCGCCGATGGACTGCGCTGCTCGCCCGAACGTCGCTACTTCGTGGACGATCGCACGTGGCAGCAGAGCAATCTTGCCATCGTCGGTGGTCACTCGAGAGCCGAGGAAGGTACCGGCGAACTTCTCCGGACGAGAACGCCCATGTTTGTGTTTAAGCAGCCCGTTGAAGCTGCCCTGGCCAGTGATCCTCAATAGAACAGAGAGCAACGCCTCCTGTGGCACGGTCGGCAGCCCACGCTCGTCCTTTCGCATCATCCATTGCAGCGCCTTCTGCGCGATCGCGGAGCCGAAGAGATTGATGCCCGCGGCCTTGCAGATCTCCAGGTAAATAGTGGCCTCGTCGCGCTGTTCTCCCTCTGGGGCCAAAATGGCGCGGGTGGCCTGCAAGTATGGACGAGACTGCATTCCCAGCATGAGCGGGAACACGAAAGGTAGGTCTGGACGCTGGAACGGAGCGGTCGCAGGGAGCGTGTAGTGCGCGAGTGTCGCGGTCTCATTCTGAAAGATGTCGATGACGACCAGCAGTTCCAAGTTGGCGAACGCCTCCTTCAGCCGCTCCGAGTTCGGCATCGTGATCAGCGGATTGCCGCCTGTCACAAAGAGAGCCCGAACTCGGTCCTTCCCTGGAGTGAGGATTTCGTCGGCGAGCACCCCACCGGGGAAGCAGTCGTTTACTTGGTCGAAGCCACCAATCCTCGATGTGCCCTGGCCGACTAGCAGACCGTTCTTCTTTCCGAACTTCGGGAAGTCGATGATGCCCTTTCCGACCAAGGTGCCACCCTCTCGGTCCAGGTTTCCGGTGATGAAGTTGATCACCTCCTGCGCCCAGAATGCCACCGAACCGTGGCCGCCCATGTTCACACCGGTGGAGCTGTAGAGTGCTGCGCCGTCGGCCGCGAGGTAGTCGTCGACCATCGCCCGGAGCGTGGTTGCTGCAATACCCGTCAGTCCCTCGGCGCGCTCGAGCGTCCAGCCCTCTACGACCTCGAAGAGCCCATCGAATCCGTTAGCGAACTCTTCGATACGGGCTGTATCGACCTCACCTCGTTCGAGGACCTCTCTTAGAAAGGCGAGGTAGAACGCGGCGTCGGTGCCAGGCCGAATGAAGATGTGCTCATCCGCAAGACGCGCCGTCTCAGTTCGCCGCGGGTCGACCACCCAGACCCGCGCGCCGCGCTTTCGCATGCTCTTCAGCCGCTCAACCGGACTGGAGACTTGCAGGAAGCTCCACTTGGAGACCACTGGGTTGGCTCCAACGATAATCAGACACTCCGTGTTTTCAACGTCGGGAAACGGCTGCGTAAAGGGGAAGCCGTACATGTGCTGAGAGACAGCGAACTTGTTGGCGCAGTCCTGCGTGGCCGAGCTGTAAAAGCTTGAGGAGCCGACACCTTGCATGAACCCTTGGGCAAACGTTGGGTGAAGTACCCCAAAGCCCGCGGCTGTACCGACGTACATCGCGATCGCGTTCGGACCATGCTCTTTGCGGATCTGCGCGACCTTGTTTCCGATGTCCGGCAGCGCCACATCCCAACCGACTTCTTCGAACTCATCACCCGTGCGCCGGATCGGTCGCTTGAGCCGGTCAGGCGACCCATAAATCCGGTGCTGTTGAAGGCCCTTGATGCATGCGAACCCCTTGGTTGCGACATGCTCCTGATCCGGCTCGACCGCGGTGACCTCACCGTTCTCAACGGTGACTTCGAGGCCACAAAGGGCCTCACAGATGCGGCAGAATGTGTGGTGTGTTTCCGTCATTCGGCACATCATGACTCGCGGCCACGCGGGGCGCCAGCGATCTCCCGATCACTGCTCGCTATGGCTCCAACGACACGCCCTCGATGATCACGCGCAGAGCTGATGACGTCTCCTGATCCTCACTCGAAATGAGAACGTGAAGGATCGTAAACTCACTGCTCGGATGGGGGACTAGCGCCTCCTGAGAGGCCCGTCCGTTTCGCTCTTCGACACTCCACAGGACATCACTCCCGAAGAGCGTAGCCAACACATCCGGAGCGCTCTCATGCCGCCGAGTTGGATGTCCGCCGATATAAAAGAGGACGGTTCCATTGCTCTCACCGAGGGTTCCGATCTCTCCAAGGAAGTTCACTAGGAAGTCTGGCCCTTCCTGGGCGTAGTGATAAATGCCTGCGGGGAGCGGAAGCTCCAGGCCTTCCCCCATGCTGACCGTTCGCGCGGCGACGTTCAAAGACCGGTCTCCGGACTCGAGCGTCTCCAACATATCTGAGACGCGGCCTTCAAGTGCCGGCATATCTTCTGTGCCCGCCGGACTAATGAGGAAGTCGAGACGAACGACATGCCGGTCTGCAGTACAAACAAAGCCCGTCCCAACGTGTACAGCCTCAGAGGTCAGGTTGCGCTCGGTGGGAGTGTAGAGAACGAACTCCAGGCCACCAGCCTCTGCGACCGGGCGGACGTTGGCGGCGTCTCCAAGCGGCTCGAGAGACGCGGCCACGCTCTCACCAAAGGACGGACCACAGCTGGAGAAGAGTTCGTAGGCCATGACGACCATCCGCTCGTCTCCCCCATCGATCCGAATCCGAGACTCAGTGGCATTCTGAGGAGCAGCCGCCATGATACTGTGTCCCCTCGCCTCGAGTTCGCCGCCCTCAAGGACGGTCATAACGACGCGCCCTTCCAGGATCGAGATTGTGTCGGAGCTGAGCTCTGTGGCGATCAGTTCCTGGCCGGAAGCGGCCAAGGGGAGCGCGAGCACGAGCAACAATGTGATGAGTCGCATTTTCAAATCCTCTTTCTCCGGCGAATCGCCATGGCGGCGAGTGTGAAGGCAAGCCAAGACGGCGCCGATCCGGAGCCTGTCGAAGAGCAGCCGGACTTGGGTTCTTCGTCACCGGACGGAACAACGGCAACACCGCTGCTGTCGGCGCCTGCGTCCCCCAAACCAACGTCGCCGTTGCTGGTATCATTTCCTAGGTCCGACTCAGGAACGTCCGTATCGGGAGCGGTGTCGGTTTCGGGGTCCGCGTCTGGGGTAACATCTGGTTCCTCTGCGTCTGCGTCTGCGTCTTCCGCGGCGTCTGATTCCGCATCCTCGACTGGGTCTTCGACAACGTCAGAGCCAGTGTCGGTGACGTCCTCTGTGAAGGTGTCGCCGATGGGTTCTGTATCCTCGGCGGTGTCCTCGGCGGTGTCCTCGGCGGTGTCGGGGCCAACGTCTTCGAGCGAGTCGGGGGGCGCGTCCGCGACAGCGTCTGCAGCGGTGTCCTCGTCGGCGTCAGGCGCAGTGTCAGGCACAGTGTCGTCAAGAACATCGGGAGCGGTATCCTCGGTGACATCCGGAGCGGTATCCTCGGTGACATCCGGAGTCGTGTCCTCGTCAGCATCAGGGGGCACGTCCTCGTCTGAGTCGGTGCCAACATCTGCGCCTGTATCGACGTCCACCCCAACGTCATCGGGATCGACGACAGTGGTGACGGTCATCGTGAGTTCAAACTCGCCCACCGAGTTGTTGAACGCGTCGAGGAACAGAAAGTGCGACCCTGCGTCGAGGGTGGTCTCCAAGAAGGAGCCGAAGCCCGGCAGGTCCCCTCCGTCGTCGTTGCAAGCGGTCTCGGCGGCCGAGTCGACGCAGGACTCGCTGCGAACGTGAATCGCCGTGTCGTAGCCGGTCGCCGCGAAGGTCACATCGGACCGCTCAGCGAGTTCGAACAGATAAACGCGGTCCGGCCCGCTGCCGGCGCAGCTGCCGCGATAGTCTGCCAGGAAGCCCTCACGCATGTCGCCCACCAGGGTCTGTGATTCGCCCAAAATGGTCACTGCGTTCTCACACCGGTCACCGGCCGGTCGCTCCACACACTCGGCATCAACACACGTAGCGCTCGGATCACAAACGGACTCGACCTCCCAGGACGGACATCCATCGATCGGGATCATGCATGCCAATACTTCGTCACCAACGCAGCGGGTGTCACCAGGCTCGCACTCGTACCCGCACTCCACTTCGATTTCGACCTCAAAGGTCCCAGTCGTTCCCGTGCCGTACGAGTCGACAAAGACATAGTAGGTATCGGGATCTAGGACGGTGTTGATGAGGGAACCGTTGTCTGGAACCGTATCGTTATCGTCGTTACAAGCCAATTCCCGATCACGGTTGTCGCAGGTCTCACGTCGGATGTGCAGGACGGTGTCAACACCGGTGGAAACCGCCCGCCATCGAATCGGCTGGGTGACCTCCATCTCGTAGACAAGTTCTCGGCCGTTGCCGGCGCAGGACCCTACGTAGTCGCCGCGGGTGGGACCGGTAAGTTCACCGACAAGTGTCTGGGAGACGGGCTCCAAAGGGAGGGTATTTTCACAAACATCCCCGGCCACACGGGGTGCACACGCTTCCTCGAAACAGAGTTCAGTCGGACCGCACACCTCCACCTCTTCCCATACCGGACACGCGTCGGCTTCTTCCACACAGGTGCGGACGAGTTCGGCCTCTGGTGAACACTCTGTGGTGCCCGTGAAGCAGGTCGCTTCACATGGCCGGAGAACACGGAAGTCGAGCTCAAACTCGTCTCTGTCTCCATCCGTGTCGACGAAGAGGTAGTAGTCGCCGGGCGGGAGGACCGCGCCGATCTGCGAACCTTCGTTGGCCACTCCGAGGAAGTCGTCGTTGCATGCGGCGAGGTCTCCGTCTCCGCAAGAGTCGGCGCGCAGGTAGAGGACAGTATCGAAGCCCGTCGTTTGCGCCCAAACGAACTGCTCCGCTTCTAGCGTAAAGTGGTACACGAGGTCCCGGCCGGATCCGCCGCATTCACCGCTAACATAGTCGGAGCGCACGCCGCCACGGAGGTCTCCAGTGATCAACGCGGACTCAGCAAGAATCTCGATCGCTGACGAACAGAGGTCTCCAGCAACCCGGTCCGCGCACTCTCCACGGGAGCAATACTGTGACTCTTCGCATTCGTCTGCGATGAGTCCTTCCTCGCCGCAGGGGCTGATGTAGGCGGCATCACCGTCTCGGCATTCGGTGTCCCATCGCGGTAGGCAGGTGTCGGCTTCACAAGCATGGTCCGACCGACAGTCATCGTCCGACTCGCAGGCTTCCGTGCATCGACTGAGAAGCGACAGCGGATCGTCCGCGCAAACGTAACCAGGCAAGCAGTCGTCTTGCGAGGCACACTCACCGCATAGGCCAAGACTGCCGCTTGGGCACAACCGCTCAGATGGATGACCGTTCGCGCAGAGTCGCTCCACGGCCCGACGCGCGTAGACGATTGACTCACCGATTCCAGAGTCGTCAGCGATGACATTTACGATGGAACAGCCCTCCTCGGTGTCGCTGTAGTCCCGCTGGCCTGCGACCAGAATACCAACCACAACACCGTCTTCGGAGAACACGCCACTGCCTGAGTTTCCGCCGAAGGCATCCACCGTCGCGCCAAAGCGGCGCGGGTACGCGAGGTCGCCTGAATCCACCACGAACCCGTCGTCATCCAGCTTGGCCGGCAACCCGTTGCCGAAGCCAATCATCCAGACAGGCGTGTCGATTGCGAGCGCCTCTTCCGAGGTCGTAACCGGAACAGGAACGCGACCCACCACCGGGCGGTCGAGCTGCACGATCGCGAAGTCGTCGGCGCCGCCTAGCCCATACGATACGATGTCGAGACAGGTGTAGACGTCGTCGGTGGAGATCGTCTCCAGCACACCTTCGGCTGCGTAATAGAAGTCGAATACGTAACGCAGCCCAGAGCAGTCATCTTGGCGATCGTCGACGCAGTGCCCGGCGGTGAGGAGAAGATCGTCGTCGATCAGCGTCGCGGAGCAACCGGCGGCAGTGATCTGATCACGGAACGGTTCGCTCTCGCAGAGGTTGTAGCGCTCCCCGTAGTTCCCACCACTGATGATGATATTGTCCGGGTCCGTCGTATCAAGGCTGCTAGGCCCCATCGGAGCAGCGATCGCCTCACGCGTGATGCGCCGAAGCGTCTCATTCTCCGAGGCGTAGTAGTCCATGCGAGACTCCTCGCCGTAAACCACCTCCTGCTCGACTGATTCAAGGCCCTTGGCCGGCTCAGCAGTATCGGAGACGCACGCCGTGAGGACTAGGGCGAGGGTGATGACAAAAACGACGCGGAAGGAACACGGCATGCAGGGCGGGGGAGGAAGGCCGCGCGAGCATAGTGGCCTTAGGGTTCTGCGGCCAGGGTCGACGGCGAGTTTCGGAGGAGGCGTGCCGCGCACCGACGCAGCAAAGCCGCTCGGTTACATAAGCTTGCGCTCTCGGTCCCCACGCAGCTAGCACCCATCTCACTTCCGCTGTTCACCTCGCCCTCCACGCATGACTGAACCCAACGCCGCCCTCGAAGGCCCGACCGACCCGCCCGCGTTCACCGTCTGGGTGGACTCCGACGGCGTCCCGCGCGTCATCCTCCAGTTGGCGGTGCGTTCCGCGATCAACCGCAAGTTCCGCCTAGTGCTCGTTGCCAACCGTTGGGTGGAGGCGATACGATCGAACTGGGTCGAGGTGATCCAAGTGTCATCCGGCGCTGACGTAGCTGACGCCTACATCGTAGATAACGTCGCGCCGCGGGACTTGGTCCTCTCTGACGACGTTCCACTCGCAGCGGGAGCCGTGGAAGCGGGCGCGGATGTGCTGCAGTTCCGCGGGCGAATGCTCACCGAGAAGAACGTACGTGAGGCGTTGAGTCTGCGCGATTTCGGAACCGAGTTGCGTGCCGAGGGAATCCAAACAAAGGGCGCATCCGCTTGGAGCCCGAAGGACAAGAACGCGTTCGCAAACGCGTTCGACCGATGGGTCTCTCAGGCGCTTAACCGATAGGTTTTTCCGGCGTGCGCGGCACTTGGGAACCCTAGTCCGTAACGCAGCCTTCGCTAGCCGAGCGCACTAGACGCGCGTATTTTGCGAGGGTCCCTCGAGTGACTCTTGGAGCAGGAGCCGTCCACGCAGCGCGGCGTGCTTCTATGTCGTTCATCGCGACGTCGATCGTATTCGCTTCGCCGTCGATCGAGATTGCGTCGCCGTCCTGGAGCAGTGCGATTGGCCCGCCGTCCGCCGCCTCAGGGGTAACGTGTCCGATGATGAAACCGTGAGAGCCGCCCGAGAACCGACCATCGGTGATTAGAGCGACATCACCGGCAAGGCCGGCGCCGACGATCGCCGAAGTTGGCGTGAGCATCTCCGGCATTCCCGGCCCGCCCCGCGGTCCTTCGTAGCGAATAACGACTACGTCGCCTTTCTGGATTTCGCCCTGCTCCAGAGAAGCGAGCATCGCCTCCTCTCCGTCGTAAACGCGCGCGGGCCCCTCAAAGCTCAGGCCCTGCTTTCCGGTGAGCTTTCCGACCGCGCCATCCGGCGCCAAGGAGCCCTTCAGGATACGAATGTGACCGGTTGCCTTAACAGGCGATGAGGCAGGACGGACCACGCTCTGCGACGGCGACGGAGCGTCGACATCTGCGAGGTTCTCGGCCACCGTCTGGCCGGTCACCGTCATGCAATCGCCATGCAGGAGCCCCTCGTTCAAGAGGAGTTTCATGACGGCCGGCAGTCCACCTACATTGTGCAGGTCTTCCATCAAGAAGCGCCCGCTCGGCTTGAGGTCTGCAAGCACAGGAGTGCGGTGAGCGACTTCAGCGAGCTGGTCGAGCGTGAGCTCAATCTCGGCGGACCTCGCCATCGCTAGCAGGTGCAGAACCGCGTTGGTTGAACCACCGAGCGCGCCGACGACGACGAGCGCATTTTCAAACGCCTTAGGCGTCATGATATCGCGTGGCTTGAGGTTCAGCTCCAAGAGGAGACGAATCGCCGGCCCTGCCTCAGCGCACTCTCGATGCTTGTCCTCGTGAGTCGCCGGGGTCGAGGCGCTCGCCGGTAGCGAGAGACCCATCGCTTCGATCGCGGATGCCATCGTGTTCGCCGTGTACATGCCGCCGCAGGCGCCAGCGCCGGGGCAAGCGTTCCGGACGATCGCCTGCCGCTCGTCGTCGGTGATTTCGCCAGCGATGAACTGCCCATAGGCCTGAAACGCGCTGACGATATCGAGCTTCTTGTCGCCCAAGCAGCCGGGCCGAATCGTGCCCCCGTAGATCATAAACGACGGACGGTTCAGGCGCGCCATCGCCATCACGCAACCGGGCATATTTTTGTCACATCCCGGCAGCGCGATCAGCGCGTCGTACCACTGCGCGCCCATGATCGTCTCAATGGAGTCGGCGATGAGATCGCGGCTCGGCAGCGAGTAGCCCATGCCGGAGGTCCCCATCGAAATCCCGTCGCTTACGCCCACGGTATTGAACCGGAAGCCTACAAGGTCAGAGTCCTGGACCGACTTCTTCACGTCTCCAGCAAGCTCGAGCAGGTGCATGTTGCACGGGTTGCCCTCGTACCAAACGCTTCCGATGCCAACTTGGGCCTTGCTCATGTCCTCTTCGGTGAGGCCGGTGGCATGTAGCATGGCCTGGGATGCTCCCTGCGACTTTCGTTGGGTAATGCGGCGACTGGTTCGATTCAGAGCGTCTGACATGCAGATTTGAGTCTTCGACAAGGGAAGGATCTTTATTGGAGCGACTTCAG
>JBLHWZ010000160.1:0-12358 GCA_047629415.1 Bradymonadia bacterium
ATGTTCCTGTTTGGGTCGCGCGAGACACTGGAACTCCTCCTATCACCAACGTCGCGGTGGCCGTCGATATGAGCCTGCCGCTCACGTCTCGCCTTCTTGAACTTGGCGAGGGCTTGCGCAGGTCCGTGGGTGCTCGACTCCACCTCGTGCACTCGCTGCCCTACAAGAAGGCGTACTACTCGATGGAAGAAGGCTCCCTCGAACGTCGCTCCGCCCGCGAGGCCCGCGACGTCGAGGTCCGCTCGGTCATGCAGGAGTTGCGCGCCATCCTCGGTGACGCAATCGACCACTGGGAGATTCAAATCGGAGAAGGGCCGGTCGTCGCTGATCTTGGCCAAGTCGTGGAGCACCGCGGCATTGACCTGTTGGTGATGGGCTCGGTGTCCCGCACAGGAGTACCAGGACTCATCGTGGGCAATACCGCTGAGTCCGTTTTTGCCCGAATCGACTGTCCGCTTTGGGTGATAAAGCCTGAGGGTTGGGTGAGTCCGGTTCCCCGCGAAGACGACCACACCAAGATCGTCGAGAAGATGATTCGATAGACTCAAACCCACGCTCTGGTCGGTCTCAGGGGTGGGGCGCCTAGCGCTCTCCCCGGAGTCCGCTACATGCAGCGTTCGCAGCGAGTTCAGCGGTGCAGAAGGCAGCCTGAAAGCTAAAGCCGCCGATCGGGCCCGTGAGATCTAAGAGCTCGCCGAAGACGAAGAGACCAGGGTGGTCCTTCACTTCCATGGTCTTGCGGTAAACTTGATCCAGCGCCAGCCCACCCGCTGTAACCTCGGCCTTCGCGAAGCCGAGTGTGCCCGAGATAGGAACTGGTAGCGCTTTTAGGCACTCCAACAGCCGGTTCCGTTCGCCCTTATTGATCTGATTCGCGGCCGGGTTCACTTCGCGAAGTCGAGCGCGTGAGGCGACGGCCTCCAGAAGCCGACGGGGCAGCGGAATGAGACTGGCGAGGCGGGGAGATCCCGGGCGCTCCGCCGCCGAGACCAGCAGCTGGCGGAGCTCGTCGACACTCATGTTGGGCAGTAGGTCCAGGCGGGCGTCTCGTTCTCCCCCACGCGTCACATGCTCCGAGAGATCCATCGGAGCCGGGCCGGAGAGGCCTTTGTGTGTGAAGAGCGTAGGGCGCTTTCGCCGGCCCTTACCGATCCGGAGCTCTCCATCCACCGCGATACCGCTGAGGCCGTGAATCCAGCTGTCTGCACTCGTGAGTGGAACCAACGCGGGTACCGGGTCGACGATGCGAAGCCCGAGGTCCCTCAGCCATCGATAGCCGTCGCCGGTGGTTCCGCTCTTTGGGTAGCTCTTGCCGCCGGCACAGAGCAGCAACCGGTCACAGGTCACTTCGCTGTTCTCGAGCGTTACGACCCAGGTCTCGCCACGCTTCTCGACCCTGATGACCTGACTCTCTAAGCGAATCTTGGCTCCGGACTCGGTAGCGTCGCGAAGTAGCGCGTCGCGCACCTCGACCGCGGAGTCGGAGGCAGGAAAGACCTTCTCGAATTCGGGCTCTTCCTTGGTTTTTACGCCGAGCGTCTCGAAGTGATCACGGACGCGCTGAGGCGACATCGCGCGCATCGCCGCCGTCACGAAGTTCGCCCCGTCACCGAAGTGTCGAGCGGCCTCGTTGGGGCCCAAACTAGTCGTCAGGTTGCAGCGTGATCCGCCGCTGGAGAGCACCTTCGTGCCGGTCCTGCGGGTCTTCTCCAACACCAGGGTGTCGACCCGTTGGCGGGCGCAAGCCGCTGCCGCCCAAAGGCCAGCGGCTCCAGCACCAACGATACAGATTTCAACGTGCTCAGTGGACATGCTGGGCTCATAGCACCGGACGGGGTTTGGTGCCCGCACGACGCATCCCCCGCCGGAGGGCTCAGTCCTACTCTTCGTCCTCAACCTCGGCCCGCAAGCTCACTTGCAGCGCGCTACGATATGCCACGCCGTCTTCCGGCAGCGGAACGTTCAGTTCCTCTAGGACCTCTGCCTCGGGAGCGGAGGGGTCTCCGGTCACCACGGTGTTCGTTGGAGCGAGAGCCTCGTTTGGCTCGTCGGTCTCTCCGGAGCGGGAGAGGTCCGCGGGCACAAACTCGGATTCTGGGTCGGACGCGGCGTTCGTGGCTACGCCTTGCTCAGGTTCTGCGGTCGGGCGGGCGAACCAGACCCCCGCAGCAAGCGCGACGATGGCGACGGCGACTAACGACTTTCTCATCGATTCTAGGGGGTTGCGAAGTGCAGAGGCGACACGTCACAGTGCGCGGTGCCCTCTCGTAAGGAATGCGCGGAGGTCCCGTCGGCCGAGGTCTGCGGGGCGACTCGTGCCTGAAGAGTGACGCTGGCTTGGGTGCGCGCTAGTGTTCTCGGATGCCAAATCTACTCGATTTCAGCTGGGTTGTATGAGCGAGTTCACGCGAACTCACAGTGGACCGGTCGCTGCCTACTTCCGCTTCGTACTCTCCCACCGAGGACTCGTCGTATTCGTCGTGGCGGCGATCACGGCGATGTCGCTCTGGTCGGCTTCGCACGCGGTCTTCGCCTCTTCGCTTCAGAAGATGTTCTTCGGCGAAAGCGAGGCGTACGACACGTACCTTGAGCGTGTCAGCGAGTTTGGAACAGAGGAGATCAACGTCTTCGCGTTCGAGGACACCGATCCCTTCAGCGAGCCATCGTTGCAGCGGTTGCGGCGAATCGTGGATGAGCTGGAAGAACTCGAGGAGGTTGAGCGGGCCTACAGCCTGCTCAATACCCAAGAGATTCGCGGCGACTCTCGGACCATGGACGTCCGGGGATACGCGCAACAGGTCGAAGAGGATCAGAGCCGTGCGGAACGCGTGCGAGCAGCGATTCTAGCAGATGAATTCGCCGCCGGTGCGGTGCTCTCTTTTGATGGAAACGCGACTGCGGTGGTCGTCGAGATGGTGCCGGACGGCTCGCGGCCCGCGGAGGTCTTGCCCCTGCTGCGCCTGAACATTCTGCAGGCCTTTGCTGCCGAGGGCATCGTGGACCGAGACCTCAAGTGTGCGGGGCTCTTGGTCAATATCAACGCCAGCGTCGAGGCGACGAACTACAGCATTCAGCGGATCTTCCCCTTCGTCGCGCTACTGCTGCTGATCATTGTCTGGCTGATGTTTCGGCGTCTCTGGCCAGCGTTGATGTCTGGCGGTGTCTCGTTGATCGCCGTCGTCTGGACCTTCGGCTTCGCTGTTATGCTCGACCCCGAGGTCAACGTGATGATCTCGTTGGTGCCGGCTGTGATCCTGGTGGTGGGCTTTTCAGATGTTGTGCATCTGTGCTCGGCGTATCTGCTGGAGCTGGAAGAGGGCGACTCCAAAGAGGCGGCGATTCTCCGGTCTGCCGAGGATGTAGGCCGCGCCTGTGTCTTCACATCGATGACCACCTTCGTAGGGTTTGTATGTCTCTCCTTCGTTCCAACCCCGATGTTCCGCATCATGGGGGTCGTCTTGGGCGTCGGTGTTGCGGTCGCGCTGATTCTCGCGATGACGCTCGTCCCGATCTTCTTCTCCTGGATGGAGCGTCCGCTCCCCCTGCGTTCGGGAACGACGAGTAAGGTGCAGAGCGTCTTGGACTCGGTGCTGGATTGGTGCCGGAGCATTTCGGTCAATCATCCATGGCGCGTAATCGTCGCCTTCGGGCTCGTCGCGGCGGCATCGATCGCCGGCATGGCCCAGCTCCAGTTCGAGGCGGACTTCGCGAAGCGGCTCAACGCGGATAGCGACATTCGGCAGGACCTCGACTGGTTCGGAGAGGAGTTCTCGGGGACGAGTGGCCTGGACGTGATCGTGACTGTTCCAGAACGCGATGGGCTCTTGGACCCCGACCGGTTCAGACAGATCGCGAATTTTCAGCGCCAGCTGGAGGAGCTGCCAGAAGTCGAGAGCGCGCTGAGTTTGGTCGACCTGATGGAACGGCTCTACGCCGCCTACACACCAGAGCGAGCGGCCGAAGATCCGCTTCCGAATACTCGAGCAGCGTTCGCTCAACTGCTGGAACTGTTCCAATCCGGCGATGGGCAAGACCTCGAGCGCCTCGTCGATTTCAGGCGTCAAACGATGCGCATTTCACTGCGCATGGCGGAGGATGGCGTAACCTCCCACAGCCGCGCCGGTGAACAAATTCTCGCTCTCGCGGCACAGGAGATGAATGGGGCCGTCGAAGTCGAGGTCTCCGGTCTGCTCTATCTACTTGGCGACTGGGTTATCGAAATTCTCGATGGGCAACGCCGAGGACTGATGGTCTCGTTCCTCGTGATCACGCTGATGATGTGGGTAGCGCTCGGGGCGCCGAAGCCGGCGATCCTCTCGATGGGGCCAAATCTCTTCCCGCTGCTCGTCATCCTCGGAGTTGTGGGCGGAACCTGGGATTACGTCGACAGCGACACGTTGATCATTGCGCTGCTCGCCATCGGCATCGGCGTCGACGATACGATTCACTTCTTGGTGCGATTGAAGGTCGAGCAAGAACGGACCAACGACACGGAGCTCGCCCTGGAACGGACGTTCACCTTCGCCGGGCGAGCGATTCTCATGACGTCGATCATCCTCGGCTTTGGTTTCCTGCCCTTCCTCACGAGCGACTATTACAGCACCCGAATGATGGGCACGCTGCTGCCAACTTGCCTGCTCGTCGCGGTACTCGCCGACCTCCTCCTAGTGCCCGCAATGGCAAAGGTAGGGTGGCTCGACCTCCGTCGCCGAAAGAACTCGTCATCTGACTCCGCTGCCGGCCTCCCCAGCTGAGTCGGTTCCGACCCGCCACAGTCAGTGGTAGTCCCGTGCAAGGCCCCGAGCGCTTTCGTGGAGAGAGCGAGCGTCGTGGCCGGGGCCCGGCCCGACGTTCAGTTTCCCGTGACCGCCCTTGTTCAGGTTGGGCCTTCCGCGCCACAACGATGCCGGTCACCACGAGCCCGTAGCCAGCGATGTTCAAGCAGCCCCCCCAGCGCCTCAATAAGTTCATAAGCGAGAGCGGCATGTGCTCTCGTCGGGAGGCCGATCGTTTCATCGAGCAAGGAAGCGTTACGATCAACGGCCGCAAGGCGACGATCGGTGGCCGGGTTAAGCCTCGCGACACGGTGAAGGTAAACGGTCGCCTGATCGAAGCCCGAGCGGTCGACGACATCGTTGTCGTCGCGCTGAACAAGCCGGTGGGAGTCGTCAGCACGACGGAGTCCAGCGAGCGCGACAACATCGTAGACTTCGTCCGCCACCCCAAACGTATCTTCCCGATCGGACGGCTCGACAAGGATTCGCAGGGGCTGATCCTGCTGACCAACAATGGGGATCTCGTCAACAAGATCCTGAGAGCGGGCAACAACCACGAGAAGGACTACCTCGTCACCGTCGACAAGCCGATCACCGCAGCCTTCATCGCGGGTATGGCGGGCGGTGTCCCCATCCTTGGTACCCAGACCAAAAAGTGTGTCGTCGAGAAGGTGTCTGACACTATCTTCCGAATCGTGCTGGTTCAGGGCCTGAATAGGCAGATTCGGCGAATGTGTGAGCACTTCAGCTACCAAGCCATAAAGCTCGAACGCACCAGGCTGATGAACATCGACCTCGGCGGCTTGCCCGTCGGAGACTGGCGAGAGCTCAACGAGGCCGAGCTGGAAACCCTCGCCAAGCTCATCGAACACTCATCGGGTGAGGCGAAACCGAAGACGAAGAAGAGCCCCCGCAAGGCGGCACCCAAGGCGGGGTCGAAGCCCTCTGGGAAGAGCGGCACTAAGCCTGCATCGAAGGGCGGTAGCAAGCCTGCATCAAAGGGCGGCAGCAAGCCTGCATCAAAGGGCGGCAGCAAGCCTGCACCAAAGGGCGGTAGCAAGCCTGCATCGAAGGGCCCCAAAAGAGCCGGAAAACCCAAGGCCGGCGCCAAACCCGCCCGCCCGCCGAAGAACACGCGCAAAAAAACGTCCACTGGCAAAAAGCGCCGACGGTAGCAGCGTTGGTGAGGTGCCTCGTGGTGGAACGACCGCTGTTGTTTGCGATAGGTCGTTGATGCGGGTCGGCCTGATGTTGCGATCCGCCTACGATCGACCGCCGGGCGTTTGTGATAGGCGGGGTTGATGGTGCCCTCGTGCGTGTTCGCGGCGAGCGTTTGATCGGCCTGGCGCTCGTTCGTAGCCACGCGACGCGTGTCACCCCGTGAAAATCCGGCTAAACGCCCGCGTATGACCACGCCTACCGAATCCACAGCGCCCGCCACCGCCACGAGAGCCGCCTCGCCAGACGAGGTGTCGAGTGGTTCCCTGAGCAACGCCGTGTCCGGCCTCAAAGGCTGGTTCCTGGCAGGGATTACCGCTGCTTCCGTCGCTGCGGCGTTCGAGCTTGTGACGCTCCTGATCTTCGATCGTGAGCTCTGGGGGACCCCCGGCGCGTCCTCAGCCGTTATGGTTATGATCGGTGCGGCGCTCGCAGTCGCGCTGCCCTTCGCGCTGACGATGTGGGCCGCGCTCGCGATCAACGGTTGGGCGGGGCCGCCTCAGAAGACTCTTAACTCGGCCATTGACTGGCTGGGTACCAACGATTCAGGCGCCGCGTCGCGCCGAGTATCGATGCTCGCGTCGTCGAGCGTGGCCCTGGCGTTGGGCTTCGTCGCAGCGACTGTGGCGATCAAAGGGGTGGGGAATCCATTCGCGAAGTCCATCTACAACGCGATTATGCACGCGGTGTTCACGATCGGTTCGCTGGCTGGCGCTGGCGTCCTCGCGCGCGGCATTCACCTTCAACTCTCCAAGCGTCTTCGCGTTGGAATTGAGAGCGATTCGGCCTGGGCGAAGCCGGTGAAAACCCCGCTGCGTGCTGTGCTCGGCATCACCGCCTTGGGCGCCGTGGTCGGAGTGGCGGCAGTCGTCATTCTTCTCGAGCGTGGGCTGACCACGAACTACGTCTTCGGCGCATCGGGCCTTCTTCTCGCGGTAGCCGGCGCCCTCCCGGCTGGCATCCTGCGACGCATCCGTGGCACGGCCACGCCGAGCGCACGAACAACAATGGTTCGGTGGCTTCTGAGCGGTGTCCTCTTGCTCCTGGGCCTCGTGGGCTTGGCGAGCGGAACCAGCGCGCCCGCCTCGGCTTATATGGTCGCCCGCTCTGGTGTGCTCTCCACCCCCGTCGTCCGGACGCTGCGCGGGCTCACGGACTTCGATCGCGACGGCTACAGTGGCATGTTCGGTGGCGGCGATTGTGCCCCCAACGACGCCGAAGTTTCACCCGGTATGCGGGACATCCTCGACAACGGGATCGACGAGAACTGCAACGGCTCCGACTTCACGTCGGACACCATCGTCGAGGCGCCGGACCCGGCCTATGTCGACGACCACGGATTATGCGGAGAGCAGGGCTGCAACTTCATCCTCCTCACCATCGACTCGCTCCGGTCGGACCGCCTCGGCACGTACAACCCGTCGAGTGAACTCACGCCAAACCTGGACGAGATTGCGGGTCGCGGCGCTCGTTTCGACAACGCCTACTGCATGGGCCCGGGCACGATTCTCACTGTGCCTCAACTGTTCTCTGTCGTTCACGACACCCAGCTCGACCTGGACTGGTCACGCGCTCGCGAGATCGGCCCACGGCCGCTGCGCGAGAGCAACCTGCTCTTTCCCCAGGTCCTCAGTCGGGCGGGCTACAATACGGGAGGAATCGCCGGGCACTTCTACCTGGAACCGCTTCGCTACGGGTTCGAACGCTATGAAAACGAGCGGGAGAACTGGGCAGAACATCGAGACGTCACATCGCCAGGCGTCACCGAGCGGGCCATCGCGATGTTCGACGAGTTCCGCGCCGAAGACGGCAACTTCTTCCAGTGGGTGCACTACTTCGACCCTCACCATGACTACATGGCCCACGAACCGGCCCACGAGTCACTCGGCGATCACGAGAGATACGACCTTGAGGTCAAGTTCACCGACGCCTGGATTGGTCGATTCGTCGATCATGTCGAGGCCAACTCAGACGGCCGCCCGATAGTTTGGATCATCACCGCAGATCATGGGGAGGGGCTCGGAGACCATGGAATCCGCTACCACAATGAGAACTTCTACGACGAACTCTGTCGAATCCCGCTGGTGATCACAGTCCCAGGTGCGGAGCCGCGCCAGATCGTCGGCCCAGTCTCGCTTCACGACATCGGCGCGACCGTTCTCAACCTGGCCGGCCTGCCACCAGAGCCGACCTTCGAGGGTCGCAGCCTCGTAGATGCCATCAGCACGGGCGCCGAGAACACGGACCGGGCAGTCTTCCACCAAGCCGTCTATGAGCAGGGTGGGGTGGACCACGAGATCTTCGGCGTTTCGACCTCCGAGTGGCGGCTCTTCTGGAATCGACTACACGGCACGGTCGAACTCTACGCCGTGAGCGACAAGCGCGAAGAGCACAACGTCGAGGCGTCGAACCCGCAGGTAAGAGCGGAGCTCCTGGAAACGATCGAAGGCTTCCTTCATAGAGTCGAGTGACGACTGACCGGCCGAAGGTGCTTGTGCTGGCGAGCACGTTTCCTCGATTTCGAGGAGACCACGTTGGACGCTTCCTCGGCGAGTACGTCGAGCAACTCGGGCTGCCCGTCACCGTTCTCGCGCCAGCCGCAGAGGGGGCGGCCAAAGAGGAGCGGTGGGCGAAGGACGTGTTCGTTCGGCGGTTCGGACACCCCGATGGCATCGCTTACGGAGGCGGCATCCCGAACAACCTGCGCCGTCGTCCGTGGCTCGCCGTGCGAGCGCCGAGGTTCCTCCAGCGATGGACTCAGGCCGCGCTCGAGTTGGCGGGTGAGGTCGATGTGATCGATGCGCACTGGGCTGCCCCGGCAGGGTTAGTTGGGTCGTATGTTTCGGGAAAAACCGGCCTGCCGCTGCGGGTCGTCCTGCACTCGGGAGGGGTGCACGCACTCGCTTCGTTACCGCTGGGATCTCGGATGGCAAACCGCCTCTCCGAGCGAGCTAGCAGTGTCACCGCCGTGTCCGTGGCGACCTCCGAACGGTTCGGTTCACTTTTGGAGGGGCAGAGGCCGATCGGTGTAGTTCCGATGGGTATTCATGCGGAGCGATCGGTCTCCGATATACCCGATCGATCGGTCGGTTTTCGGGGTAGATTGGTCCCGGTGAAGGGGGTCGACTTGCTTGTAAGCGCGTGCGTCGCCGCAGGCGCGTCATTGGTCGTCGCGGGGGCTGGACCAGATCGCTCCGCGCTCAAGGCTCAGGCGGCGCGGCAGGGATGTCGCGCACGGTTCATTGGGCCAAGCGATTCGACGCCGCCGGCGTCGATAGTGGCGTTCCCCTCGCGGATTCTAGAGAGCGGCCGTACCGAGGGAACCCCTGTTTCGCTGCTCGAAGCGATGAGCTCTGGTGCCGCTATCGTAGCGAGCCGCGCGGGCGGAATCGAGCACGTGATATCCGACGACCGCAACGGCGTACTTGTCCCATCGGGCGATCTGGACCAGCTAAGCAGCGCACTCCGAGAACTCCTCGACGACCCGGCTCGCCGCGCGCGCCTCGGGGCTCAGGCGAGGGAAGACGCACAAGCGTATCTGTGGAGCGCAATCGCACCCCAACACCGCGAAATACTATGCCGCGTCGCCCGCGCATAATGATGGTCAGCAAGCCCGTTCGTCCTCCATGGTCGGACAGCTCCAAGAACCTCGTTCGAGACATCGTCACCCACGCATCCAAGACGTCCTTCGACGTGATGGGAGACGACACCTTCGCACCCGCTTGGCCAGGTGTTTCCTGGCTTCCCGTCTACGGCGGCCGCGGCGCGTACGCACCAGGGTTGATGGAGAAGGCGAGGGCGCTGAAGTCCATCGTCACCGCGCCACGAGCCGTGGACGCGTTCCATCTCTTCTTCGCTCCCAACGCCGCGTCGGGCTCCGCGCTCTTCCCAGCGCTCACGATCAAGCGCCGGCCGGTGTTGCACACGATTTGCTCCGTTCCTCGTGAGTTCGCGACGGCAGCTCGGTGGATTCACGCCGACGTCGCGATCGCGCTCTCGGAGTACACCGCCAACAATCTCCGTTCGGCTGGAGTGAACGAGGTGCGGCTCATCCCTCCAGGGATCGATCCGGAACGATTCGGCGCCCCTGATTTCGACCACGAGATGCCGCGCCCGACGCTGCTCTTCGCTGGCGACTACGAAGTCGGCGGCGGTGCGGAACGCATCATCGGCTGCGCCGCAGCCGTGCTCGATGTGGTTCCAGATGCCCATTTCGTTTTCGCGTGCAGACCAAAGACGAGTGAGGCTGCAGCGAAGGAGGCATCAGCCAAGGCTGCGGTCGCCGCGGCCGGCCTCATGGATGCGTTCACCTTCCTCGGTGAGGTCTCTGACGTCGGAGAGTTGCTGCGCTCCTGCACGGTTTGCACGCTGCCGATCGACTCGACGTGGCGGAAAATGGACATCCCGCTCGTGCTCCTGGAGGCCATGGCGCTCGGCAAGCCCGTGCTGGTCACGGACCGCGCGCCTCTCCGCGAGATCCTCGCAGAGGGAGGCGGCGTCGAAGTCCCCGCTGCCGACACCGATGCGCTGGCCGAGGCGATCGTGCAGCTCTTCACCGACACGGAGCGACGCAAGACGCTCGCTCGCGAAGCCGCCGCCGCTGTGCGCTCAAAGTGGGACATCCGAAAGCTCGCGGGCACCTACGACGCCCTCTACGCGGAACTGGCGTAGGGCGGTCGAGACCGGCGCAGCGCCCGTCTGCACGCCGCGCGTCTGAACGTGCACAACCCACCCATCCTCCGTCGAACGGAGGGACACGCCAGAGGGACACCGCCTGAGCGGAGCGAAGAAGCTGTCCCGTCGGCTTGTCCCCGCCGGCGGGGCCGACGGATGATTGGGTCTTTGGGTGCGCCGTTTGCCTCCGGCGGGGGCAAGCCGGCGAGGGTTCGCCCTCGCGGATTCGGTTGAATCCTCTCTGTCGTGTCCCTCCCATGGGATTTGGGGTCGGGTTTTGAGGCGTGGCGTCCGGTGGGGTCTAGCGACGCATTCCGTAGCGCGTCAGCAGCCACGCGAGCCCGGCCAGATCCAAGGGCCGAATGTGGCTTTTCTCTTCGCCGTAGAGCGCCTTCACGGGCACGAATTCCACCGGAGCGTCCATCTCCAGGACAGCAGCCAGAATCGAGGTGTAGACGCCGTACGACCGGTAGAGCTCGATGCTCGCGAGATGTTCGACGACTCGTCCGGAGGCAGCTGTGTAGCCACAGTGGGCGTCGCGCAGTCCGGGTACTCCGAGAATTCTCCCGGTGATGCGCGTGAGCAAGCGATTGGCGAAGCGGCGCTGTACGGGCATGGCACCGAGATCGATGCCGGGCTCGAAGCGAGATCCCTTCACGTATTCTGCGCGCCCTTCGAGGACCGGGGCGACGACACGAGCGAAGTCGCCGACATCCATCTGCCCATCGGCGTCCATGGTGACGACGACCGAGAGCTCGCGGGTGGCGGCGTGGGAAAACCCGGTACGCAAAGCGGCCCCGACCCCGTAGCGCGTGGCGTGCTGCAGCAGCATGACGCGTGGGTCGCAGAGCGACTCCACGATCGCGTCGCTGCCGTCTGTGCTCCCATCGTTGATCACGATGATCTCGTCGACGCAAGCAGGCATGTCGCGCAGGGTTTGCGCTACGTGCTCGCGCTCGTTGAAGAGCGGAACGACGACGCCGATGCGTTGCCGATTAGCCACGCCGTCGGACGATCTTCATGACCTTCGCCAGGTCGGCCTTGCTGATTTCGCCGGTCACGATCAACGCAATGATGAAGGCGATCGCAGAGAGAATAGCCTCTGCGAGGAACATGAATCCGCCGATGTTCAGCACCTGTCCCACGCCGTATGACACGGCCGCTGCTACCAACCCACGGATGACGGTGAGCTTCGGGATGAACGCGCCGTGCGTGAGGTAGAGATAGGAGCCGAGCGCGGCTGTGCCGAGCGTGAAACTGATCGCGGTGGCGGTGGCAGCCCCTTCGAGTCCCATCGAGGGGATGAGCGCGTACGCGAGTGCGACTTGAACGGCGAGGACCATGGCTCCGTTTGCCAGCGAGATACCAGGCCTGCCGCTGCTATTGATGACCGTCGTCGCGACGCTAAAGACCGTGAAAGCGGTATAGCCAACGGCGAGCATCATCATCGCCAGCGGGAAATCTCCGAACTCTGGCTTCGTCCAATAGAGGAAGGCCAGCGACTGCTCGGGTGATGAGAACGGCACGGATTCCGCGAGCAGCGTGAGCAGGAGCGTGATGCGCATACTCTGCGAGATGTACGTCTGCGTCGCTTCCTTGTCGTTCAGGAAGGTCGAGCGCGAGATTAGCGGGAACACGATGAAGTTCACTGACACGACGAGCATGTACGGGAGCATCGCGAGATTTAGCAT
>JBLHWZ010000161.1:0-12315 GCA_047629415.1 Bradymonadia bacterium
CTCTACAACGACGGCCTACTGCGGGCTGTCGACTTGGCGGACTCAGCCAGCGAATTCCTGGGAGCTGACGTGCACTTGCAGAGTGGAACGGACCAGGATCAGCATGCCGAGCCGCTCGACGTATTTGTACACAACGGTGTTCTCTACGTAATTACTCAGGGTCTCGGGGACTACCCCCACTGCACGGAAACCTCACGAGCGCTTTTGCAAGCGTTCGACCCGCAATCCGGAGTGCCGGCCGCGGTGTTCGCAGGGGAGTCCACGCTGGAGTTGGCCGCCTGTAACCCGACATCATACGCGCTCGTCGGTGACGAACTCTGGTTGGGACACACAGGCTCTCATCGAGTGCATGGAAACACGGCCGATGACGGTGGCGTGGAACTCGTAGACCTCGCAACCGGCGAATCTGTCGGCCTCGTGGTCACCGAGGCCGACCTGGGCCAACGCGACGTCGTTACCCTGGCCGCCAATGAGTCCGGCGTTTGGATCGCCGTGGCGGGGGAAGACTTCGCGGCGAGCGTGCATCGTCTCGACGGTGCCTCGGTTGGTCCTGCGGTGTGGGAAGCCGATACCGGTGGCGTGTTTGATTTGGAGTTGGCTTTTGAGCGGCTTTGGGTGGTTGACCGGTCGGTGGCGAACCCAGGCGTGGTCGTCATCGATGAGGTGACGGGCGAGGTGCTGGCCGGACCGTTGAATACAGGCTTTCCTCCGTTCGATGCAGCGCCCGCCTCCTTCGAAGGCGGTTGCTGGTAGGAGGCCCTGGCGCACGCAATCCACTCGTTCGATTGCGGCAGGAGTCGACGCGGTGCCTGACACGCCCCAAGAATTCGATAGCAGCCTCCGACTGCGGCGGATTCGAGGAAATGGCCCCGTCATCCCTGCCGCTATGAGCCCGGGTGAAGCGTCAGCGTAAAGTGGAACGAGCGCCCAGGAAGCGGCTGTCCAACAAAGTCGGCGATCGCCCTCGGAACGGATACTTGCCCGCCGCCGTCGGGCAAATCGACCAACTCGGACCGAGCGTCGGCGAGATTGTGCACCGCCAATGCAACGACGGGCCGCCATGCGATGTTCGGGCTCACCTTGGCGACTACATCATGCTCAATTCGAGCAGGCATCGCCCGTGATTCCTGCCGGTCGACATAGAAGAGTCCGTTGCCCTCGCCGAGATAGCTCAAGCCCACTGACCGCCACTCTGCGTCGAGGCCGAAAGCAAACGTTTCAACTGGACGTCCGGGCAGCTGCGGGTTGTCTGCGCGGAGCTCGACGGCGTCCGTCAGGGAGTACGTCGCGTGTCCGCGTAGGTAGCGGTGCCAACCCAGTTCTCCGGTGAACTCGTGGCCCCGGATCGCGGCGTCAGCGATGTTCTGCGGGATGGCTACGCCGAGTCCGGTTTGGACGAAGACGATCAGATCGTCGATCCTGCGGTCGAAGAACCCGTAGATCAGCGCTCCGTCGATGTGCTCGGCGGCCCCGCTGAACTGAGCGCTGACATCGTAGTTGAGGCTCCGTTCTGGCAGTAGGTCGGGGTTGCCGACGGTGCCGCCACGGTCGCCGTAGAGTTCGAAGAATCCCGGTGTGCGATCGACTGAGCTGACGCTGGCGGTGGCGCGGACGGACCAGTCGCGATCGGTGAACGGTTCGAGCAGGAGTCCTGCCCGTGGAGACCACGCGGTGTTCGCCGTATTTTCGTTCACGTCAGGGCCGCTGAGACGGCTGAAGTGACTGTCTAAGCGGACACCGGCTTGTGCGAGGACGCGCCCTTCGAGTGGGTCAAACCCAGCCTCGGCGCCCGCGGAGAGTGTGTTTCTCCCAGCTCGTTCTTCGCCTAGGGCGGCTCCCTCACTGGTCCAATCGACGACGCCTCGGACTGTCAGCATTTCGTGGGCAAAGTAGGTGGGTCGCAGGCCGAGCAGCGTGAGCGATCCTCGCTCTCGGTTGTCCTGCACGCCCAGCCCAAGCTCGTCGGCCGGGTCCTGATAGTGTTGCCACTCAAGAGAGGCGGCTCCGATCAACTCCAAATGCACTCGATCGTTCGCGAGACGGCCGTTCTCTATGCGCGCGGCGAGAAGGGCTCGGACTCGGTCGAGCGATGTCTCGATCGCTTGATTAGAGCCGAGTCCCGGCACTCCCTGCGAGTCACCCGATGCGAGCGCCATGCTCGTTAGGCGCCACGAGCCGAGGCGCTCTCGATGCCGAATGAGCATACCACCGGCGTCAACATCTGCATTGGCCCTTCGAATCTCTCGGTCGTCTCCCTCGTTGAACGGCGTGCCGCCGTCATCGAAGAACTGGTAGCGGTTCGCGCTCCCGGCGTACGTCGCCGAGATGAGCAGGTCGCCATCCCCTGGCGTCGAGAGGTTGGAGACGCCGACTCTGCGGCTGCCGAAGCTGCCACCGCCAAGGAAAACGCGAGTCCCCTGCTCACCGAATCGCGTGCGCAACTCGAGCGCTCCGCCTGGAAGTGGTGAACCGGTTTGAACCGGTGTGATCCCTCGATGCACCGTGGCGCTACCGAGGAGTTCTACCGGCACGGTCGCCAGGTCAAAGCTCGCGTTCCGTGCGCCATTCAACGGCACACCGTCGAGTGTGACCCGCACTTGGTAGGGGTCAGATCCGCGGATCGAGAGGAAGGCCGGCGAGCCGATTCCTCCAGAACGTCGGACCTCCACCGACGGGGCCGCTTCCAGCTCCTCGGCGAGCGAGGTCGCCGACTCTGCGGCTCCCTCCAACTCGATCGTCGTGCGTGGGCCATCGGCGTCGGCTTCCTCGCTTGAGCCGTCGCGAAGGCGGGTTTCGGAGGAGTAGCTTTGGGCGAGTGAGGGCCCAGCGCTGAATAGGATCACGAGGACCCAGGCTGCGCCTCTCACTAGCATTCGCTCTAGTCTTCCGGAGCGGCGGTCAGCTGCGTCCAGGGGGAGCCGCCGCAGCCGGTGGTGCTCGGGTCGCTTGAGTCAGGCGCGAGCCCGCTCAGTACGGCATCCTCGGTGGCTCCGTCGAAGGTGCTCTGGCAGTACCAGAGCGACTCGTCGCCCTCGACCCAGTCAAAACGGCTCCACAATTCCGGAAAGTACGCGTTTGCGGCGTCGTTCTGAGCGATCACGTAGCTCAGCGTGTTGCTATACTGCGTGATGTTGAAGATCAGCGGGTCCGATTCAGGATAGACCTGCGTCCAAGAGAACTCGTCTACGGCATGCGTGCCGTCGTAGGCGTCGACCCAATTGCCGACGAGAGGGCTCGGCCCTTGGCCCGGTGTGATGAACGACCACGAGAATCCGCCGCAGCCTGCGGCCAAGTCTGATGAGTCGGCGGACGGGGTCGCCGTTGCGGCCTCCTCGTCCTCGGCGCCAAACGCGGTCTGGCACCAGTAGAACCCGTCGTCGCCGAGCACCCAGTCGAACTTCGACCAGAGGCTGGGGTTCCAGAGGTCATCCGCGGAGTTCTGGCCGACCGCCCATTCCTCTGCGTTGGAGTAGTCGGTCAAAGCCACGCTGGGCTCTCCGAGCCACGTGAACCAGACACCGTCCGAGTCAACCCGGACGAATCCGCCGAATCCATTGTCATACTCGCCGTCGACCGAGATGGGCCCTTGCCCTTCTGTGAGGACGCTCCAGGAGAAGCCGCCACAGCCAGCTTCCGTATCCGTACTATCCGCTGCCGCCGTGTTCATCGCCGCCTCTTCTGACTCGGCGCCGAACGCGGTCTGGCACCAGAAGATGCCGTCGTCTGTCACTGCGTAGTCGAAGCGCGACCAGAGGCTCGGATTCCAGGGGTCATTTGGGCCGTTTTGCCCGACGAGCCAATCTTCGTCGTTGTCGTACGCCGTGATGGCGACGTCTTCTCGGTACCAGTTGAAGCCAACTGACTCGTCGGTGACGCGCACAAACCCGCCGAAACTGGTGTCGTACTCGCCGAGGATCTCGAGCGGTCCAGGCGTCGTATCTGGTTCGGTGTCCGGCTCTGCATCCGGTTCGGCGTCCGGAACTGCGTCCGGAACCGCGTCGGGAACTGCGTCGGGAACCGCGTCGGGCGCTGCATCCGCGTCCGGAAGAGAATCGGGAACGACATCCTGTTCGGTTGTGTCGGTCCCAACATCTGCTGTGTCTTCAACAACATCAGCGCCAACGTCGGTCGTGTCTATCCCCACGTCGGTGGAGGCGTCGGCGTCAGGGGTGTCGTCGTCTCCGCAAGCGGCGAGCGAGAGAGCGGAAGAGGCGAGGAGAACCAGCGGAACGCTGGTTCGAAACGTGCGAAAAGCCATAGGGCATCTCATTGGGAACGCCGAAGCGCGGTTTGTCGGCGATGCTGCGTCCCGCGCTGCAACATCACAAAAACCAAAGGAACATCCTTTGGTTACCGGGGCAGGTCTTCGGACTCACCAGCACTTGGGGCCTACTAGCTGCTTCTTCCCAACCTATCGGTCAGTGAGTGATGGCAGTCTTCGTTCTGGTATACCGCTGCGGGGCAGCTCCGGATTCTCACCGGATTCCCTTTTTCGACGCGCGAGCTCTTGGCCAGCACGTACCTCAGTAAGAGGCGACGTAGCCCGCAGCTCGGACCGTGTCAAAGGCAGGTTGAGATGGATCGAGTCATGGATCGTATCAACGGATCCGATACGTTTGGGCGAGTGGTTCCGCCTGCGTCGTGGCGGAGTGGGAGAAATCGGTGCGAAACGTCTGGATCGTGCTCGGGTTGAGCATTGCAGCCTCCGGCTGCCATCGATCAGACTTGGGTTAATCGGAAGCCGTCGATGCTTCGAAAGCCGAGCAGAAAGCAGGACAGTTGGCACGCGGTTTTGTGGCGCCTGCCGTAAACGACGGGCCGATGAGCGCTGCGGGCGGAAGCCCTTCGCGATGCGCCTGACGGCACTGGCTGCGGGCTGAACCCCTTCGCGCTGTGGGCGCTCGGCTCGCCGATGTCCGTCGATCTCCTTCGACCACCGCTGGGATGAGGACGCGTGACCGAGAGTGGGTCAGCGCGTCATCTGGGTCGCCTAGCTCAGTCCGAGATTCCCGCGAAGGTCATGCGGCCAGCGGCGCAGGTGGTCTGGTCGCGCATGATGCGGAACTCGACATCAGTAGCGCCCAGCTTCCAGCTGAGCAGAAGACGAATGGAGTCGCCCGGCTTGATCCGGTCGAGGAACTTCAAGCGAGTGACCTGCTTTAGAACACCCAGCTCGGGCCTGGATTTCCGTATCTGCGGCAACACGACTTCGTGCAGCTGAACGGCACCCGCCATGATCGGATAGCCTGTGAAGTGCCCTTCATACCAGCCGTAGGTCTCCGGCACGTGGGCGTGCACTTGCACCTCGACGCCGCCATCGGTTCCTGTGCCCTTTCGGTCGCCCCACTTGAGGTCCCAGTCGATGGGTTGGCCGGCCTCCGTGAGGCCGAAGAGTCGCAGCACGCGCTTTCGCTGGAGCTTGCCGCTGGCCTCGCGGGGCAGCTCTTCGACGAAGAGGAACCGGCGGGGCAGGGTGGAGCGCTCAAACTCGCCCGCCAGCGCGTCCTTCAGTGCGGTCGCTCTCACGTCAGTCGCAACGACGACGGCCAAAACCTGTGAGCCGCGGCCCGAGTCGTCGTCGACGGCGAGGAGCGTCGCGTCTTCCACACCGTCGATGCCGTTTAGCGCCCGCTCCATCGCGGGCAGGGAGACGCGCCTACCACCCACTTTGACCACGCCGTCGATTCGGCCGCGATGGGTGAAGGTACCATTCTCGTGGAGCTCGGCGAGGTCGGCGGTGGCAAACGGAAGCGGGAGGTGGGCGTCTGCAAATGGTGAGTTCACAAGGAGGCGGTCATCCTCCGACGTGGCCACAGTGACTGACGGCAGGGGCTGCCATCGTGCCGTCTCACGCTGGTCTCGCCAGGCGACTCCACCGGTCTCTGATGAGCCGAAGACCTCGGTAATTCCTAGCTTCTGCCGGTCGGTGAACGCCGCGGCGATCCTCGGCCCTAGCGGTGCTGTAGAAGAGAAGACGCGAGAGAGGTTTCCGAACGCGCCCGCATCGACAGCTCCGAGTCCCCGTAGGTGCGCGGGAACCGTAATCAGCACGTCTGCGGCGTGTTCCCGTGCCGCGGTCGCGACCGCCTCGGCGTGGGATGGAGTCTCCCGCAGGAACGCTCCGCCTGAGATGAGGGGCGCAAGTACCGAAAAGAGCAGGCCGTAGATGTGGCCGGGCGGCACGGTTGCGGCGGTTCGAGAGCCCGCGAGGTCAAACGTGTCCGAGAGCAGCTGAGCCTCGCCCAAAAGCTGCGCCGACGACTTGCGCCATGCCTGCGTCTCACCGGTCGAGCCCGAGGTGTAGACGGTCGCGACGGTGTCGCGTGCGGGTGGTGTGCCGATCGGTAACGTTGGGTCCCCGGCTCCGGTTCCGAGCAGTTTCTCGATGCGAATGGCATTCCCAGACTCGGTGTCGTGCAGAATCGCGACGCTCTCGTCTCTGTCCGCAACCTTCCACACCGACTCGCGCCGAGTGTTGGGCGGTAGCGCGACGGCGTGGCCCGCTGTCCAGGCGCCAAGTAGGGCCGCGGCGAAGAGATAGCGATCGTTCTGGAAGACGAGCACGACGTGAGAGTCGTCGCTCGGCTCTGGGAGACCGGCTGCTATGTCCGCGGCATCGCGGCGGAGATCGGCAGCGGTCCTGTCGCCGCTCTCACCGAACGCAACCAATGCGTCATCGGCGTGTTTCGAGAGCAACGAGTTCATAGTCTCAGCCGTTCGGCTTCTCGGACCGGATGAAATCAGCGAGGCTCTTCACGGATTGGAAGATCTCGCGGTTTCTCTCATCGTCAGCTGCAGTCTTCACTCCGAATTCTTTGTGAATCGCGAGCGCGAGTTCCAGAGCGTCGATCGAGTCAAGTCCAAGTCCTTCGACGAAGAGCGGGTCTTCGTCGACGATATCTTCAGGCGTTACATCGTCGAGCATCAGCGCGTCGACGATGAGCTTCTTGATTCGGAGTTCGAGAGATTCTTCGGTCATGGGTCTTGATCCGTTGTGGACGCGGCTGGGAGTACCGGTCCGCCCAGTCGATTCGCGAGCGCGGTCCATACCGCATCGAGTAGGGCTCGACTAGAGCCATTATTTTCCTCCGGATAGATCGGATCGAGCGCGGTGATGGTGATCTTTGAGTCTCGACAGTGGCGTGAAGAACCCGACGTTGGGGTTCGACCAGAGCGGTTTCACCTCAATGAGAAACGAGAGCGCCGTGACGCTCGCTCGCTGGCGACTTTGAACGCGACCCGCCATGTGGTCGTAAGTCCGCTTTGGATTGGCGAGTGCTTTCAGGCAATATGACACCCCTGAATCCGCGTTCGAGCCGATCGACCGCAACCTCCGATTTGCGTGGGGCTCAGAGCCAAACCGTGAAGTACCCGACCGGAGCCAGGAGCGAACAGTCGGTCAGCGAGGAGGCGAGGAGGCGAGGGGGCCGAGCCGGAAAAGCCCGGGTCACGCGCGGCTCGAGAGTGAGCGGGTCCCGCCGCGAGACGAGTTAGTTATGGAAACCCGCCTACCGACACGCGCCGCTGCGCGCCCGGTTGGCAGGGAGCTTTCGGAACCCCGCACGCAACTGACGAACTCCGGAAGACGCGTGCGGTTCTAGGGCCGCCTTCGATGCTTTCTGATCGATAGACACGGCTGTCGCACCGACAGTTCCAGCCTCGACGCTACCGCCGAGAACCGATCAAAAGCCGGGTTGTCCCCGCGAGTGGAACCGTCCGCTCGAGCTTGAGACCAGCCTCTTTGAAGAGCTGCCGGAACTCCTGTTTGGTGCGCTCGCGCCCCTCACCGCAGAGGACCATCATCTCAAGGTCGAGCAGTCGCGTGCCGTCCTTGCGATTGCCGGGCAGCAGGATGCCCTCGACGACAAGGATTTTGCCGCCATCGTTCATTGCTTCGGCGCAGTTTCGTAGGATGCGCGCCGCCGTTTCATCTGGCCAATTGTGGATCACGTGCTTGACCACGTAGGCGTCTCGGCCTTCAGGAACCGCCTGCATAAAGTCGCCGGCGACCAGGTCGACGCGGTCCGAAAACTCGCTGGAGATCAGCCGTTCACGGGCCTGCTCGATCACGTGTTCGCGGTCGAAGAGGGTGCCACGGAGGTGCTCCCATTGGTCGAGAAGCTCGAAGACCAAGGTGCCAAGTCCCCCGCCAATGTCTGCGACGTTGCGGACCGTCGAGAAGTCGTACTCTCGAGCCAGCGCACGGGCTTCTCGTCGGGTGAAGGCGTCGACGGCACGATGGTAGAGATCAGCGTCGGCATCGTGGGATTCCAGGTAGTCGAAGAGCCCCTGTCCGGTCGCGTGTTGGAACGCCGCCTTGCCGTCCCGGACGGCCTCGTGCAGGTGCGTCCAAGGATCCCACATGAACGCGGCCCCCACGAAAGTCGCGAGGTCTCCTAGCTCGTCGGTGCGCAGAAAGCGCCCGGTCTCCGTCAGCGAAAACCGGCCTTCATCGTCCTGATCGAGCAGGGCCTCCGCGGCGAGCACTCGGAGGAGCCGCTCTAGCGATGGCAGGTGGCAGTCCAGCTGGGTCGCGAGCTCGTCAGCCGACCGGGGGATCTCAAGCGCATCCCCAACCCCTAGACGCGCTGCTGTGGAGACAGCCGACGTTACCCACTTGCCCGCAAGAAGCTGCATGAAGCGGACGTCTGGACCCATTCCAGGTGGCTCGAAACTCACTGAGCTGGAAGTGCTTCGGCGGAGGACTGAAGGAAGAGAGGAGCGAGGAGCTCGCGCATGACCTCATCAGAGGTCTCCAATACAGGGCGTCCTAGGGTTCGCTCGATGTCACGGGCAATTGGAGTCAGCGCACGGCGCCTGGCCAGGCCAATGGTTCGACCAATGTCGATGCGATGAGGATCCACCTTCATGTCCCACTTCGCGAAGCCGGTCTCCGCTGCGACCTTGCGGGCAGCATCATCTCCGAGGGCCCACAACACGCGCACCAGCATTTCCGAGGCGATCTGCGCTCCGACCTCCGCACGATCGCTCACGTACTCGAGCGTCTGCTCAGGGGTGAGCGATTTCTCCAGGGCCAGGTGGGCGTCGACGAGGACCGAAGGGAATGCAGGCATTCCAACGAACTGACCGCGAGGCGTCTCCGGCTTCGCGAGCGCCCATTCACGGTAGAGCGACTGCATGTAGTTCGAGAGTTCGACGAAGCGTTGTCCCGCGGTGTTGAACGCCGAATGTGCGGGTCCGGTGAGCTTGTAGACCTTCTGGAAGTAGTACTGGCAGGGGAAGCACCAGTAGGCGTAGTTGTCCCAGAAGATCTTCATGAGCATCGCCGACGGGTGTCCGTAGACTGGTGAAGAGACGCGATAGACGTCGATGTTCCCGAGCACGAGCGCGCGATACTGCAGGCTGAGCTCGCGAACCCTCTGTTGCAAGTCGCCACCCTCACGCTCGGTGCGGATGAGCTCAGTCGTGAAGCAGTTCGCGAACGCGATGAAGTCAGTGCCTGGGCTGTAAAGCGGGTCGACGAAGGCTCCGGCCTCTCCGACCATGCCCCAGCGGTCGGCGGACCAGGGTCGCGTGACGTTGTGAGAATAGCCCTTGATACAGAGGAAATCGAGGCGCTCTCGGTCTGAAATCGCGTTGGCGAGCACCGGCTCATGCTCTTCGAGCCAGGCCCAAATCCGGTCGAGGGTGCGCACGTCATCGAAGGAGTGCGTGTCATCGTGAACCACGACGCCAATGCTGGTCATGCCGGTCGCGAGCGGAATCACCCAGACCCAATACCCCTCACCCATAAAGTGATTGGTCGAGCGCCAGCGGTCCTTCTTGAACTCAACGTCGTGCCATCGCTTGTTCTCAGCCGGTACCATGTCGTTGATGTCGAACTTCCCAGCGATTCGGAACCACCCTGACGACGCGGGATGTCGCGTGCCGCGGCTGAGCTTCATCTTCTTTCGCAACAGCGCGGTGCGCCCGGTGGCGTCGAGCAACCAGCGCGCCTCTACGCGTGCGTCGCCATGGCCGGTCCGCACGATCGCTGTGTGATTTGCACCGTCAGTGCCCAGTTCCGGCTCCCTTACGGTGGCGCCTTCGACCAGCGTGATGCCTTGCTCGATGACCATCTCCCTCAGATCGGTTTCGAGACGTCCTCGGTCGACTTGGTAAGAGGGCACGATGGGCTCTTGGGCGGGCCCAATCTCGCAGCGGTCTTCCAGTGGCAGTTTGCCGCCGCCTGGGAAGAACCGAAGCCCGTGTTTGATGATATGATTCTCGCGCAGGTAGTCCTGCAGCCCCAGCGTTTCGAGGTAGTTGGAACCCAGTTCGACGGAGGATTCACCAACCTTATGGCAGCCGTCCGGTAGTGGCCGGGCGACCTTCTCAACGACCAAGATCTCCATCTCTTCGAATTCCATCTTGAGCTGCCGAGCCAACGTAAGACCCGCCAGTCCACCACCAGCGATAATCACGTCCCAGATTCGGTTTTCGAGCGCTTCAAGCATCATGTCACGAGGTAGGGTGTAATGTGCTCAATGCGTCTAGAAGGCCTTTGGGTGCATCGCAACGTCTTAACCGCCGTCGCCGGGCAAAATGGATGCCGACACCACTTGCCCCGATCGCACTTCCGTGTCAGCCAACGGCCATGCGTATTGCGATCATTGGCAGCGGCATAGCCGGACTCTCCGCCTGCTGGGCTCTCGGCCTGGACAACGAAATCGTGGTCTATGAGGCCGCGGCCAGCCTCGGCATGGATGCCCACTCACTCGACGTGCCAACACCGGATGGGCCGGTCCGGGTCGACGTGCCTCTCCGAGTCTTCCACGAGGGCTACTACCCGACGCTCGGTGCGATTTACAGGGAGGCTGGCGTGGAGTCCGCTCCGGTCGATAGTTCTGCCTCTTTTTCGACAAGCGATGGCGAGCTGCTCTTCCGGTACGGCAACAAGAAGCTCGGGCCCGCCTACGTTCCGTGGCTCACCCGCGTCGGCATGTACAAGCCGAGCGTGGTCCGCACAGGGATCGAAGCCGGACATATGGTCCTCCGCTTGCGGAGAGAGCGAGACCGTCCCGATGTCATCAGCGGCGTGACGTTCGGCGACTACTTGCGCAGCGCCCCGTTCAGCGCCGAATTCGTGGACAACTTCCTGCTGCCCGCGGTCGCAGGCATTGCGACCTGCACCTACGACGCGGTTCGGGCGTTTCCAGCTCGCACTGTGCTCGCGTATCTCGACAGTCCTCGGACGCACACGATGCGGCGGGCCAAACACGGCGCGCGTGACGTCGTGAACCGACTCTCGTCCCGTGCGGCCGAGATCCGGTGTGGGGATCCGGTCCAGAGCGTTGTCCGCAAGGAGGGCTCGGTCGAAGTGGCGAGCCGCTCCGGTCTGGAGTCATTCGACCACGTCGTGTTTGCCACGCAGGCCACCCGGGTCGGGCACATCTTGGAGTCGACTGAGGTTGAGCGACGAGTGCTGGCCGGCTTCCGCTACGAACACAGCGAGCTGGTTGTGCACACCGACACACGACTCGCTCCACCGAAGAGAGCGTGGTGGTCGCCGGTTAACTATGTGCTTTTCCCTGGCGCAGCGGCGCCGATGACAACCGTGGTACTCAGTGACATACACCCCGGGAAGTGGAAGGGCGAACACGTGTTTCAGACGTGGAATCCACTCATCGAGCCGGAAGAGTCCTGCGTCTTGAAGCATGTCAAAGTTGAGCGCGCGCTCGTGGACTCCGAGACGGCTGAGGCGGTCGCCGGATTGAACGCGCTGCACATGGACCCGGACCGACGTGTTTGGTTCTGCGGCTCCTACGCCAACGAGGCGATGACGCTGCAGGAGTCTGCCGCAGTCTCCGCTACCCAGCTGGCGAAGCGTATCCGAGGCTGACGCCGCGCTGCCTGCTCGCGTGTCCGGCACTATGCCATAACGCCGTGTCCGAGCGCCGTGCCTGCGCTTCGTGTCCGAGCGCCGTGCCTGCGCCCTGCTGCGTGCGACACTCCCCGTGATCTTCCGCAATCATGTGGAGCGTCGAGCGAGCCGGAGCGAGACAAGAGCTCAACGGCGCCGCCTGCGGGGGGAGAAGGCGGCGCCGAGGCTCCCGAGACGGCGCAGCGTCTCCTGCATTGCGGGAGAAGCCGGCCGGCCTGAGGAGAAGTTAGTGAGGCTTTCAGCCGAGGGGACGGTAGCGTGGACGCCTGGTGCGCCATGACCCTTGACTGGTGTTACATGCCCACTGAGGGTTGTATGGCCTTATGATTCCGCACTTAGACGCCTTCTGCGCGACCAAACACTCGGAGGAGGTTTCGTCCTGTGATCGGGAGTCGGTTATGTGTGTGTGGAGATGGCTACGCATGAGCGCC
>JBLHWZ010000162.1:0-12299 GCA_047629415.1 Bradymonadia bacterium
GATGTCCAGAGACGACCCGCAGATCCTCCTCCTAGGGACCGAAGGATACACTAGCGCTGAAATCGGCGCGAGAATCGGTCTCTCCGCTGCTACTTCACGTCAACGCCTCTCAAGGGCTCGCGCTCGCCTCACGGCAACCGCATGGAACTGACCCGCTCGGGCTCGGCGATGGGACAGCGAAGAGTTGGCAGTCGGAAGACGCCAAATACTCCCCCCTCACGAGGGCCTTCGTGTCAGGAAACCCAGCGCTCGGCTCGCTCGAAAGACCCGAACTTCACCGCGCGGTGGATGACCGAAATTCTTGATGAGTCGTTCTGGTCGGCCCCTCACTTCCAGTCATCAGACACCCCGTAGACCAGAACCGTGTGTCCCGTGACGTTGCCTATCGCAAACAGCGCCTTGAAGGACAGGTCGATCATCCGCTCCTCTTGATTCACCTCAGCCATCACCGACACCTCCCTTGTGTGTCTCAGATGTCCAACCATCCTCTCAGCACATCACCACAACTCGTACCTGGAGTGCATCAGGTGACGGATTCCACTCGAGAACAGAGTTCGTCAGCGGCGGTTGCGGCCTGTCTCCCACCATGTTCAGCGTCGCGATGGCCAGCGCCGAGTCAGCCACACCTTCAACGCGAAAAGTCAGAGGATGCTTTCAGCCCAAGTTGGACAAGCTAGCGCTCGCGTCACCTTATAGGCTTCCAACATCATCGATTCGTCCTCCGAGATGTCCCGCTCCTTCCTCTGCGCCTGCAATACGGATCCTTGACCGTGCTCACCCCCAGACAGAGTGTTCGAGCGGTGTCGATTCAACGGCGTCCGGCTAGTCCGCTAGCGCCCGCACAAGTGATGCGTCGCCGTCGCGTACAAACAGGGAAGAGAACACGAGAGACTCACGAGGCTCAACTCATGTCCGCGTGTACTCGCCGTTGTTTGCGCACTCTAGGCCCTCGCCCACCGACCGAAGGCCATAGCCCCGTAGACAATGTGCGCGGGCGCAAACGTAAACTATGTGCTCGGCTGAACCGTATTCTATCAGGATACGCTTCCTTATCTCGTCTCCCCGTTTCCCCTGGATCCCAGACGAGGACCCGCTACGCTCCTGCCCACACCCAATCATCGCAGCACCCATGACACGATCACTCAATCGTCGGATTACTCCGCTCGTTCGCCCTCTCCTTCTACTGAGCACGATCGCATTGGCTGCATGCTCCAGCGACTCGACATTCTCGAGTGAAGCCGAGCGGTCGATGGACATCGGGGGCGGCTCCACCGGCGAGCAAGGCAACACAGCCGTCGCCCCCGGCGAGGGCAGTGTGGCAGACGCAGGGTACGAATACGAGGAGGACGCAGGGTCTCCACCACCGGTCGACGAATCCGGGGCGCCGGTGCCGGAGCCGCCCGTGGAAGACCCAACAGAGACCGATCCAGAACGCCCCGAGATCGAGGAAAACGACTGGGTCGACACGGCGGAAGACAACCTCGCGACGTTCTCGATCGACGTCGACACTGCGAGCTACACGCTGGCCGAGCAGCTGCTTATCGCTGGGCAGTTGCCCGACCCGTACACGGTGCGAACCGAGGAGTTCATCAACTACTTCGACTACGGATACGCGGAGCCAAAGTATGGCGACGACGCGCCGTTTTCCATCGAAATGGAGGCGGCACCCAGCTACTTCGGTGACGGCCATCAGCTGCTTCGCGTGTCGATTCAAGCAGCCGTCGTCGACCCCGATGATCGCCTGCCTGCAAGTTTGGTTTTCCTCGTCGACACCTCCGGCTCGATGTCTGCGGAGTTGCCGTTGGTTCAGGAGTCGATGCGTATCCTCCTCGACCACCTGCACGAAGACGACTCGGTCGCCATCGTCAGTTACGCCCAGTCCCCGACCACCGTACTGAATCCAACCCCGGGCTCGGACCGCACGACGATCGAGGCGGCCATCGATTCGCTGGCATCCGGCGGTTCGACCGGCGGGGAAGGCGGGATTCGAGCGGCTTACGACCTCGCGGATTCAGTGTTTGTTGAAGCCGGCGTCAACCGAGTCATTCTGACGACCGATGGCGACTTCAATGTTGGATTGAGCGGCCAAGCTTTGTGGGACATGATCAGCGACTTTCGAGAGCGCGACATCTACCTCACCGGACTGCTCGTCGGCACCTCCGCCTACGGCGACACTGAGATGGAATTCCTCACCAACCTCGGCAACGGCAACTACTACGCAATCGCCAACGTTGCAGCAGCCCGCGAGTTCTTCGACGAAAACTTCGTCGGCATCCTTCAGGTCGTCGCGAAGGACGTAAAGATTCAGGTTGAGCTCAACCCTGAGGTCGTCGCCCGCTACCGTATCGTCGGCTACGACAATCGTGTGCTGGAGGACTGGGAGTTCAACGATGACACCCGCGACGCTGGCGAGGTGGGCGCCGGTCAGAACGTCACCGCGTTCATCGAGTACGAACTGCATGACGGCATCGAGGACCTCTCTGAGGATGCTCTGATCGCCGCCGTGAACATCCGCTACAAGCCGATGGGCGCAGACGAGAGCGTGCTGCTTGAGAACACTGTTCTACTCCCGGCGATTCGAGCGTCTTTCGACGATGCGAGCGACTCGTTCCGCTGGGCCGCCGCGGTGACCGAGTTGGCTGAGATTCTCAAGGGAAGCATGCACACCGAGGGCGCACGCTTCGAGGACATCGAAGTGATTGCAGCCGGCGCTGTCGAGGGTGTCACTGACCCCTCGAGCTTCCTCGTCCTCCTGGACGCCGCTGCGGCCCTTTTAGAGTAGGACTCACGAGTCGGAGCACCCCGGATTTTGACTAGCGAGTCCTAGCGAATGTGTGGGCCGAACAGATCGTCCCACCGCTGTTTCTCGGCACGCCATTCGGCCTCACAGTCCCGAAACGCGGTTCGAAATCCGGGAAACTCCGACGGAAGCTCAGCAAACTCATCGGGGTTGCTCCCGTAGAGCAAACAGAGGGCGTCGTTCACACGCCGCGCGTTGATCGCGTGCTCATCGATATAGGTTCGCTCGCTTACCCAGGAATCCACGGCGTACCAGTGTCGAGCAAAAGCGATCACACTCCTTCCCGCTCCTAGATCCGCGGCGAAGACGGTCGCGTACTTCGTGGACGCGGCCTCGATGTCTTCACCCACCGAGAGCGGGAAGATATAGATGAACGCATGCCCTAGTTCGTGGGCAAGAACCCAGGTCCATGTATCCGTGAAGATCTGATCCAGTTCGGAGCCACTCGCGCCGAGATTGGCGCGCTGGATGGTTGCCCATAGTTGTGCACCAAACTCGTGGCAGTAGACGAGTTCACGATCATTCGGCTCATAGTAGGACCGCGGCTCTCCACATTCGGACACGACGATGCGCATGTCCTCAGGGAGCACGTACGTCTCACTGATTGCGTCGGCCAGCTCCGGCATGGACCTCTCTCTCGAGAAAGTCCGACTCTGCTTCGTAGTTCTGAGTCTGCTCGAAATACACCCACACCCTGGACTCGACCGCATCCCGAGTGTCACCGCAGGCCGTCACAAAGGTACCGTAAAGTAGCCCCAGGAGGTTCGTGTGCATCCGGATTGTCGTCATCGCGGCTCCGCTCCATTCGCCGAGTCGCCAGTTCGCCAAGCGTATCGCCATCCTACGACTCGCGAGCAGATCGTCAAACGCCATATTGGACGTAGTCGCACGTCGTAGTCGCACGTCGTAGTCGCACGTCGTAGTCGCACGTCGTAGTCGCACGTCGTAGTCTTGACGATGGTAGCCGCCGACACCCTACGGCCCCACGCCGATTGCTCATCCAAAGCCGAGGCAGCGCCATCTCAACTCTACGCGTTCAACCGGACCATATTGCCATGAACGCCGCAGCAAGGATGGCTGCAGCGAGTGCGACAACCGTCGCGCGATGCCTCATCCGAGGGCCTATCGCTCTCCCAAGCCACAACGTCACGGCACCGACCGCCCTAAGCGCTTCTAGCATCGTGTCCGATCTCCGCTCCGCGCTAGCCCTCACGCCGAATCTTGGCGAACATTGCCCAGAAGGTTGCGAGCTCCTGCGTATCGACTTCGGCTCTTAGAATCACACGCCGAATCGTACGCAACACATTCTCACGCTGGTCGCCCTTGAAGAACTCAATCTTGTCGAGCGCTTCCTCGGCAGTACCCATCATGCGCTCCACCTGCTCGCCCGGCGCTCGTTCGAATTCACGCTGCGGAACCTTCAGCTCGGCCACGGAACCAGCGCGTTCACGAAGTGAGTAGAGCGCGACCATAACGGCCTGTGCCAAGTTGAATGAGCGGTACTCGTCGGATGACTCAAGGGACACATAACCGTGGCAACGGTCGACGACGCTATTTGGAAGTCCGTGATCTTCGCGCCCGTAAACAAACGCGAATGTACCGGTCTCCGCAGAGAGCCGGTCCACAGTGTCCCTCAGACGCGCCCTAGGCTGTCTCTCGCTTCGACCCCGCGCAGTGAACGCAAGGAACAGCTCGATGCCCTCAGCGGCCTGCTCCCAGCTGGTCATTACCCGCATGTGATCCCGAACGTACTCGTGGCCGTGCGGCGCGGTGATCGTAATCCGATCGAGGTCTTCGAAACCGGGGTTCAAAACGCGAAGGTCCCGAACGTCTGCGAGCATGCACGCACGGACGACGGAACCTACATTGATCGGATTTTGAGGCTCCCAGAGAATGACCGTCGCGCGGTCACAGAGCCCAGCGGCGCCCAAGGTCTAGCGCGAGTAGTCGCGCGAGCGACGGATGAGCGGGGGCTCATCGCCGGACTCTTCACGACTGAACAGGTAATCGGAGAGCTCGCTCCCGGTCTTCTCAGCACCGGCGCCACTGCCAAAAGCCTCGAACTCCTCGGTGGTGAGGACGCGAGCCTGACGACCCTGTCCGTAGACAGGCGCCAACTCACTCGTGCTGCTCCCGAGCGCTCGTCCGCCGTAGCCGGCTGCCTGCGTCGGTCGGCCCGGAGTCGCCCTTGGCGCCGCGACTGGAACTTCGGCCGGTGCGGGCTGCATCGTATTGCGCGGCTCGTGCATCGGATTCGCGGTGCGCGGGCGACGACGCTGCGGCGTCTGGTACTCGTCGAACTCACGCTGATCTTGTGTCGGCAAGCCGTCGGCCGCACGGTCAAATCCAGTCGCGATGACCGTAACTTTGACCTCGTCTTGCATCGACTCGTCGATGACAGCGCCGAAGATAATGTTTGCTTCGGGGTGCGCTGCTTCCTCGATAATCGAGGAGGCCTTGTTGATCTCTTGGATGCCGAGGTTGAGGCCACCCGTGATGTTGATGAGGACGCCGGTGGCGCCGTCGATCGTAACATTGTCGAGAAGCGGGCTGGAGATTGCCATCTCGGCTGCATCCTCAGCGCGTCGCTCGCCGACACCGGTGCCCGAACCCATGAGCGCCATGCCCATGTCACACATAACCGACTTCACATCCGCGAAGTCGACGTTGATGTAGCCACCAACGGTGATGAGGTCGGAGATGCCCTGGACCGCGTTAAGAAGGACTGCGTCAGCGTGACGGAATGCATCGAGCATCGTCGTGTCGCCGTCACTGATCATGAGCAGTCGTTCGTTTGGAACGACGATAAGTGTATCTACCTCGGCGCGGAGCGCTTCGAGGCCAGCCATCGCGAGCTTGCCGCGCCGCTTTCCCTCAAAGTTGAACGGCCGTGTGACAACGCCGACCGTCAAAGCACCCTGATCGCGAGCAATTTTCGCGATGACCGGTGCAGCACCCGTACCCGTTCCACCACCCATACCGGCGGTCACGAAGACCATGTCCGAGCCTTCAAGCGCCTCACCAATGCGAGCCTGATCCTCGCAAGCCGCCGCACGGCCAATCTCAGGATTCGCACCCGCTCCAAGCCCCCGCGTCAGATTACAGCCGAGCTGAATCTTGGTCGTCGCGAGGTTTTGGCTCAGCGACTGCATATCCGTATTCGCCGCGATGAACTCGACACCCTCCAACTCGGCAGCGATCATCGTGTTAATCGCATTGTTCCCGCCACCTCCAACGCCCACCACTTTGATGCGAGCGCCGTTGATCATTTCAGGAGTATCGTCGAACGCAAAGAAGTTGCTCATCGGGAGTATTGGGCGGTGTCTGGGTGGAGCAGGCGAACGGGTAACGCGGGCGTATCGAGCTTGAACGGTGCTTCGCTAATGGCGCCGTTTGGACTACTTTGTTTCGCGTCGGTGAAAAGAAAGTAACATGAGGGATCCGGGCACGCAACGCTTATTGAAGTGATTCCGTATGGATGACCAACGCGTTGTTTTTCCTATGCTTTTCCTAATTCAAGACGCGCACCAGCGTGCGGAGACGCTACGACGCTCGTCGTTGAATATTCTTTTGCGAATGTCGCTACAGCATCCGTCGGAAGAGATCGTGGATGCCGTCTTTCAGCCGAGACACCATGCTGCGCTGGTCCACTCTGAACACGCCTGCGGCACGCTCACGGGCCGCGTACTTCAGCAACCCAACGGCCGCGCCGTACTTCGTATGGCGAACCACATCCACCATGCCGCCAACGCCAAGCGGGATGCCCAACCGAACCGGTGTCTCCAGCGTGCGCTCAGCGAGTTCCGTCGCGCCATTCAGAGCCGCCGCGCCCCCTGTCAGAACGTAACCCGCCCGCACAGTATCTTGGTAGCCAGAGATCTCTACTTCGCGCTTCACGAGGCGCAGGATCTCCTCCAATCGAGGCTCAAGCACTGTCGCAAGAAGCCGGCGAGAGACCGTCTGTGACGCCCGCCCGCTGTTGCTCGGAACCGTGAACGTGTCCGTCTGTTCCACCCGCTCCGTCAACGCCGAGCCGTGATGGCGCTTCAAGCGCTCGGCGGTGTCACGGGGGACGCGGAACGCGATGCCCACATCGCTGGTTAGCGCGTCGCCGCCGTAAGGAATCACGACCGAATGGCAGAGCGCTCCGTCGTTCCAGATCGCGACGTCCGTGGTGCCCCCACCAATGTCGACGACTACACAGCCCATCTCACGCTCGGTCTCGGTCAGCACCGCCTCACTCGCCGCGAGGGTGTCGTGCACGACGCCCTTCAGTTCAAGGCCGCACATCGTTGCACAGCGCGTCAGGTTGCCGATCGCTCCTTCCGAGGAGGTGACAAGATGAACCCGGGCCTCAAGCTGCGAACCGGGCATGCCCAGCGGCTTGGTTATTCCGTCCCGTTGGTCGACCACGAACTCTCGGACCAATGTGTGCAAGAGCACTCGGCCGTTTGCCACGCGCCCCGTCTCAGCAGCAGACTTCGCCGCTTCGATGTCTGCTTCCGTGACCACCGGTCCGTTGATTCGGACCGTCCCACTCGACGAGCGACCCCGTATGTGTCCCGCCGACACCCCCATGTAGATGGAGCCGATCGGAACGCCGGCCATCAGCTCAGCCTCCTCAATCGCGTTCGCGAGACACTGTGCGGTTTGGTCCATCGCAACGACTTCGCCAGTGCGAAGGCCGCGCGACTCGTTCATTCCGAAGCCAATGACATCGACACCGTGTTCAGTCTGGCGTCCGACGACGACACAGACTTTTGAGGTGCCGACATCGACAGCGACGATGATATCTTCTTGGCGTTGGGTCATCTCTCCTCCGAGGGGGCAGGCGTAAAGCCGAAGGTGATGCGGTTGGGGGAAGCGGAATCGGCCAGCGCATAGCTCGGTCGACGGTCAAGTTCAGCGGCGGCAAGTCGGACCCCAGCGAGACGATCGCTCACTGCATCCGCACCAACTGTGATCTCAAAGTTTTCGAAGTGCAGCCGGTACCCGAGGGCGCCGCGGTGTTGAACTTCACGCAGCGTCCGAGTCGGGAATTCCGATTGCGCCATCTCGATGACCTGAAGGGCCTCGCGCACCCGGCGGCTCTCCGCATGTGGACGACCGTCTGCGTCGCGAACGACCCCCACACCGACGATGACCGGAACGTTTAACTCGTCACGCTCCCAGAGTCGGATACTCTGACCCTCGTCGTCGACGAGCAGTGGGACGGCGCCAGCAACGATTGCAGCGAGTTGACGCTCGACCACGTCGATCTGCACGGAGAGCGCTCGGAGGTCGACGTTCACCGTCGCGTCCTCAATCCACGGATGCGCTTCAAGTTGAGCCTCAACCTCGTACGGATCGATGGTGAGTACGTTTCTGGCCCGGTCCATCTGTGACACCTGAAGCACCTCAGCCTCCGAAAGTGTCGAAAGTGTCGAAAGCGGGCCAACGGTGACCTGTTGTACGAGAAAGACGTGCGAGTTCGTTGCGTCGCCCACAACCGCGTAGGTAGCGAAGGGCAAAGCTAGCGCTAAGAGCAGCGCGAGCGCTTTCGGAGCGAACTCACGAACGCGGGTCTCGACATCTCCAATCTCGATTGGCCCAGTTTTGGAAGGCTCACTCATGCCGGACCATCTGTGGTTGCGCTGTCGAGCAGCGAGAGAACGAACTCATCGAACGGTACCCCGTTGTCAGCAGCAAGCTTCGGAACAAGGCTGGTGACTGTCATTCCAGGGACCGTGTTTACTTCAAGAACGAAAGGTACGAGGTCCGACCCGCGGAGCATCACGTCGACCCGAGCGACTCCACGGCAACCGAGCGCGTCGTAGCCGCGGCGAGCCTGCGCTCGAATCTCGGCGAGCACGTCGGCACTGAGGTCGGTTGGAGCGGCATACGTTGTGTCGTTGCGCTGGTACTTGGCCTCGTAGTCATACCAGCCGTCGGCAGGAGCAATCTCGATGATGCCCATGATCTCGTCGTCAAAGACACCGACGCTTAGTTCGCGACCATCGATGAACTCTTCGATCAATACTGCACCACGCTTCTCCACTGCCAGCTCATAGGCCGCGGACCACTCTGACTCAGCCTTCACGATGCTAATACCGACCGAGCTCCCCTCTAGCGACGGCTTCACCACGAAGGGGATCGGCATCGGCATTGGTGGAGCCGGAGCCTCGGGCACTACGCTCCAGGCCGGCGTCCGAACACCGAAGCGCTCGAATACACACTTCGACCGCACCTTGTCGATCGCAAATGCGGAGGCCTGCACGCCAGAACCAGTGTACGGAACACCGAGAATCTCGAGCATTCCCTGTAGCGCTCCGTCTTCGCCAAACATGCCGTGTAGTGCATTCAGCACCACATCCGGGGGATCGCCAACCAACTGCTGCACATTCTCAGGCAGCAGGTCCACGACGACCGGCTCGATACCGCAGCGACGAAGCGCATCCGAAAAAGCCGCTCCAGTTTTGAGGCTAATTTCGCGCTCGCTGCCTGGCCCGCCACACACGACGGCGACCTTCTTTTGGGTCCAATCAATCATTGTAGCTGCTCCAAGATGTCGGCGGCGATGTCCTTCGCTGCGTTCGGACGTCCAACGTTCTTCGCCGCGCGCGCCATTTTCTCGAGGACTTCTGGGTGCCGCAGGAGCGGACCAAGAAGACGGACTGCGCGCCCGCCACTCAGCAGCTCTTCATCCGACACCATCACGCCGCCGCCTGCTTCTACAACTGTCTGCGCATTGACCGTCTGGTGATCGTCGGCAGCGTGCGGGAATGGGACGTACATCGCAGGAAGGCCGACCGCGGTCAGTTCACAGAGGCTCGTCGCTCCTGCTCGAGTTAGGACGAAATCAGTGTTCGAGTATGCCGTGGCCATGTCGTCGATGAACGGCGTGACTTCCGCCTCAACACCGGCAGCGCCATAGGCGGCGACCACCTCGTCCTCTCTTCCATGACCAGCCGAATGCACGATGTTTAGAGCGAGCCCGGACTCCGCGAGGGCCTTGAAGAGCAGCGGCGCTCCCTCATTAAGCGAGCGAGCCCCTTGGCTACCGCCGAGAACAAGTACCGAGAGCTTGCCCTTGGGTTGGCGCCGCCGCGCCCCCGTCAGGAGCGAGGCTCGTACTGGGTTCCCGAGCACTTTCACCGGCGCGCTACCGAACGAGTTACGGGAGTGTTCGAAGGTGGCGTAGACCGCCCGGGCCACCTTTGAGAGCGCACGATTGGTAGCTCCGGGCCGAGCGTTTTGCTCGAGAACAAACACCGGAATGCCCATGGCGCCGCCGAGTGCGCCGATCGGTCCAGAGGCGAAGCCTCCAACGCCGATGATGGCGGCCGGACGGTGGCGTCGGATCAGCGACGCGGCCTGCAGACCGGCCCCCGGCAGCTTAGCCATCGCCTTGAGCTTGCCCAGTCCGCCACGCCCTTTAAGGAACGCGACATCAACAAACTCGATCGGGTAGCCAGCTGCGGGAACAGCTCGCTCTTCGACGCGACCTCGAGTCCCAACCCAAACGATCTGGATCGATGGGTCTTGGCGCACGAGTTCAGCAGCGAGCGCCAGGCCCGGGAACACGTGTCCGCCGGTGCCACCACCGGTGATGAGGATTGTGCGGGACTTAGTCATCAGCACCGAGCTCCTTCAGCTTGCGACGACGTCGGCGTTCGCGAGTCCGCTCGGCCTTTGAACGCTTCTCTGCTGCCGCGTCCTGCACTTTCAGGTCGTCGAGGCGCATCTTGTAGAAGTCCGGATTGCACTGCGCGATGTTCTGCAGAACCCCGACAGCGAAGAGCAAGAGGATGAGGCTCGAGCGTCCGTAGGAGACGAAGGGAAGCGTCAGCCCCTTGGTTGGAAGCACGCCGGTGACAACACACAGGTTGATGGCTGCCTGCACGCCGATCAGCATCGTGATACCGAACGCCAAGTAGGCACCGAACGTGTCCTTGGCGTTCCGCGAGATCGCCATGCCGCGCCACACGAAGAGGATGTAGAGCACCGCAAGAAGGCCTAAGCCGACGAGCCCAAACTCCTCGCCGACCGAAGCCGCGACGAAGTCGTTGTAGAGTTCGGGGATGTAGCCAAGACGCCCGCCTCCCTCACCAAATCCGGTGCCGGTCACGCCACCGCGAGCGAGCGCGATATACGAGTTAACGAGGTGGTAGCCGACGCCGTCTGCGTCAGCCCATGGGTCCAGCCAGGCCGCGATTCGATCGAGCCGGTAGCTCTTTCCCTGAATGGCTGCCCACAGGGCGACGAAACCGAGTCCGATGAAGCCCATCATGTAGGCCATTCGCGCGCCACCCACATAGAGCATGATCGCGACAAGCAGACAGATGACGACTGACGACCCGAGGTCAGGCTGCAGCATCAGCAACACGAGGAACGGCAGGAAGATCATACCGTGCGCAGCGAACGACTCGATGAACTTAGAGACGTTCGCGCCCTTCTTCGTGATCGAATACGCGAGGTAGAAGACCGCCGTAATCTTGGCGAGTTCAGCTGGCTGGAAGGTCACGCCGACCCGGATCCAGCGCGCGGCTCCGTTGACTGTATGGCCGATGCCCGGAACGTGCGTGAGGACCAGCAGGGAGAGCGAGAGCCCGACCATCCAGTAGATGTGCCGCTGATAAATCCGGTAGTCGATTCGCATCGCCGCGAGCAGGACCGCCGTACCCATCACCGCACCGGTTGCCTGCTTTCTGAAGTAGATCAGGTCATCCGCGTTCGCCGAGTGGAAGTACGAACTGAACGCCGAGCCGTTGTAGACCGCGAGCAGTCCAAGGCAGACGAGGCAGGCGGTGACGAAGAGCAGGCTCACGTCGATCGGTCCACGCTGGAACGTCTCTAAGGGACGCTCTGGCGGGCGGTGCATACTAAGGAGTGCGGGTGCTTCAGCCATCGTATTACCGCAGTTTCAGGCTCGCCAAAGCGACGAGGCAACAGAGGATGGAGATGATCCAGAAGCGCACAACAATCTGCTGCTCTGACCAGTTCTTCTTCTCAAAGTGGTGGTGAATCGGGGCCATCAAGAAGACCCGCTTCCCGGTCGCTTTGAAGTAGTAGCGCTGAATGATCACGCTCAGCGCCTCGACGACGAAGATGCCGAGAATGATAGCGCTGAGCAGCTCGTTCTTGGTGAGAACCGCCACCGTTCCGAGCGCTCCGCCGAGCCCTAAGCTGCCCACATCTCCCATGAAGATCTGAGCCGGAAAAGTGTTGTACCAAAGGAAGCCGACGCCAGCGCCTACGATCGAGGCGCAGAAGATTGCTAACTCGTGGCCGCCTTCGACCTTCGGAATCATCAGATACTCGGCGACGTCGAAGTAGGCGGTGACATCCACCGACTGCTCCATGCCAGGTCCCATCACGATGCTCGTCGCGCCAAACACCGCCGCCGATGCGTAGGCGAGCACCATGAAAGTGCCAGACCCCATAATTACTGGACCAATCGCCAGGCCATCCAGCCCATCCGTTAGGTTCACGGCGTTCGAGGCGCCGACCATAACGAACG
>JBLHWZ010000163.1:0-12289 GCA_047629415.1 Bradymonadia bacterium
TATGGGCTCCTCACCAACGGATGCGACTGGCGCATCTACCATCGCGCCACGTCGGCCCTGCAGGACACTTGGTTCCAGGCTGACATGATCGCTGCGGTGAAGAGCGACTTCGAGGACTTCAAGCAGTTCTACCTGCTCTTCCGCGCCGCCGCGTTCAACAAGGACGATTCGGGCGAGGGCTTCCTCGACCGCATTCTTCAGTGATCACGCCGTTTGAGCGTACCTAACTCGACTAGAGCGCGGCCCCTAAGTCCATCGGACGGGGCGGCGCTCTCGTCGTTTTTGGCCGAAGATCTCGGCGCGAACGCCTTCCTCCTGGGATGGGTCGACGCCCATGGGATCGTGCCAGGTGACCAGCAGTTCTCGCTCATCGGACTCTTCCGCGATGAACGTATCCACGTTGTCGCGCTCCTTGGGCGAAGTGGAGTGATCTGCACCTCTCACGGAACGGAGCGCGACGGCCAGCGGCTAGCCGACGAGAGTCGTGCACTAGGGATTCGGCCCTCAACCGTATTGGGAGCGACTGCGGTGGTCTCAGGGCTGCTCTCCCGAGTCGCTGTCCCTGACGACGCGATCGTGCTCGCGCAGCGCGTCTACGTGCTCGAGGAGCTCGCCGCGCGAGGCCATAGTGCTTCGGGACTTCGCCAAGCCCAACCTGCCGATTTGGACGCCCTCTTCGCGGCAAGTCTTACGATGCACGAGGAGGAAGTGGGTCGCCCGGTACCTAGTGACCGCCAGGAGCGGCTACGACTGAGCATCGAGAGCAAGGTCGGGGCGGGACTCATTTGGTGCCTCTACGACGACTTCACGGGCCGCCTCGTCTTTAAGGCAGGCGCCGGCGCAGCCTCAACCCAGATTGCTCAGCTTGAAGGTATCTGGGTCCCACCAGATCGGCGGCGCAACGGCATCGCGGAGCGTTGCCTTGAACAGCTGTGTCGACGCCTACTCGCGCGCCACAGACGGGTTTCTCTCTACGTTGGACTCGACAATCTCGGCGCGCGCGCCCTGTACACCAAGCTAGGGTTCAGAGCGGGCACGCCGTTTACGTCAGCAATTCTTCGCTAAGAGATGGTCGTCGACGAAACGTACGAGATGAAGTCGATCTTCGTTACGATATCGATGAGCTGGCCGTTCTGCATAACGAGGACTGTCAGGTCCTGCTTGAAGAACTGACCGAGTAGGCCGACGTTGTTTCGTAGCTCAACCGCGGCGAACCGGGTCTCTACTAGGTCGCCGATTGGCTTATTTGGGTCGCCACCACTGACGAGGAACTCAAGAACGTCCTTCTCGTTGACGATGCCGAGGACGGCAGAGCCATCCAGAACAGGAAGCTGGCTGATGCCGGTCTTCTGCATCAGGGAGACGACCTCGCGGACGGGCTTGTCCGGGCTGCTGGTAACCAACGATCCGGGGTTCCTCATCGCGATGAGGTCCGCGACGGTCCCCTGCATCGGGTCGTCGCGTAGGTAACCGTTCTCGCGCATCCACTCGTCATCAAAGATCTTCGTGAGGTAGCGAGACGCGGAGTCACACATGATGGTGACGATGTTCACTTCCTTATCGAGCCGCTCGGCCAGCTTGATGCAGGCTGCTACGGAGCCGCCGGAAGAGCCGCCGGTGTAGAGTCCCTCGGTCCGTACAAGGTCTCGAGCATACTGGAAGCACTCCGCGTCCGTTACTCGGATGACCTCGTCCACGTAGTTGAAGTGCATCGTCGTCGGCAGGAAGTCCTCACCGAAGCCCTCGACCTTATAGGAGTGAGCGGGGGGAAGCCGACCGGTGTTGAAGTAGTCGTAGTAGACCGAGCCAATCGGGTCCGCTGCGACGATACGGATGTCCTTGTTCTGCTCCTTCAGGTACTTGCCGACACCGCTGACGGTGCCGCCAGTTCCGGCGGCCGAGACAAAAGCGTCAACTTTCCCCTCCATCTGCTTCCAGATCTCAGGACCGGTGGTCTTGTAGTGAGCCGTCGGGTTGGACTGGTTGTGATACTGATTCGCGTAGAACGATCCAGGCGTCTCCTCGGCGAGTCGACGCGACACTGAGTAGTAGGACTTCGGGTCGTCGGGCTCGACGTTGGTTGGAGTGATGACGACTCGTGCGCCGAACGCACGCAGGGACTTGATCTTCTCCTCCGACATCTTGTCGGGCATCACGAAGATGCACTTGTACCCTCGGAGCGCGGCGGCGAGAGCCAGCCCCATCCCTGTATTGCCACTCGTCGCCTCGACGATCGTGCCGCCGGGGCGGAGCAGACCAGCCTCTTCAGCGTCCTCCACTATCTGGAAAGCGACGCGGTCTTTCACTGAACCACCGGGGTTCAAGTACTCGAGCTTGGCGTAGATGTTGGCGCGCGTATGAGCACCGATGCGGTTGAGCTTCACGATCGGCGTGTTGCCAACCGTCTGCATTACGGAATCGTAGACGGACATTCGTCTCCTGAATCGGGGGAATCGTTGGCCTGTACTCAACACCGCCGGCGCGCTACTTCAAGTGCTTCATACGACGCACTGCGGCGTGCGACCTTCGCGGAGGAAGGTGAGATGAAAACTTGGATGCCCTTATCGTGCGGAATTATCGCGGCAGCCCTGCTTTGCGCGTGCAACGCAGACCCGTTCCCGCGAATCAGCGAGGTAACTCATCTCTCCGACACAGCTGATGTGACAGGACCGTACGAGGTCTTCGCGGTTGTTATCGACCCCGGCGCCAGGACCTCAGCTGAGGTCGTGTACCAAATTGAAGGGGGAGACGAGACCGTCTTGGAGATGAACGAGTTCCGCGATGATCGCTATCTGGCCGAGATTCCGGGCCAACCCCTCGGAACCACTATCGCGTACTGGGTCGAGGCCACCGCCTCGAACGGCGACGAGGCGAGCCAGCCACCAGAACCCATCGTGTTTCGCATCACAAACGTCACGCTACCGCCGCTCGGCGGAGCGGACGTGGGATACGACGGTCCCGGTATCGACTGGGACGCTGAGACGCTCCCCGATGTCGTCATCGATATCGCGACTGACACCTCTCCCGATGCCCTCGGCGACTGCACAGTCACCTTCATCTTTCCGGCGGACGAGGCACTTCTCACCCGGTCCAACGACCTGGACCTGAGCACGCCGGAGATCGACGTTGAAGTAACAGCGCGCGTGCTCGATGCGAGCGTCGTCTCGTTGCAATCGGACGCAGGAATCACGGCGCCGGTTGCAGTGAATTCCGGGGTCGCCACCCTTCCCCGTGTCGCGCTAGATGTGGGCGTTCAGACCCTCACATTGCTCGCCTCCAATCCTGGCGAGGCGTCGTGTGCCGTCTCGATTTCCGTCACAGTAGATCCGGTCCCGGCCGACCGTGATGGCGATGGCTTGCCCGACGCGTTCGACAACTGCGTCGGTACAGTGAACCCAGACCAAGAGGACTTCGACGGCGATGGAACAGGCGACGCCTGTGACTCAGACGTTGACGGAGACGGTGTCGGAAACGGAACCGATAACTGCCGACTCGTTCCGAACGCAGACCAGGCAGATCGCGACGGAGACGGCCTCGGTGACGCCTGTCAGTCGGACTTCGATGGCGATGGCATTCCCGACTCGGCGGACAACTGCCCGAACAACGCTAACCCCGCTCAGATCGACAACGACGGAGACGGGCGAGGCGACGATTGTGACGGAGACGATGACAATGACGACATCAACGACGGACGCGACAACTGCCAGTACTTCGGAAACCGTGACCAACAAGACACCGACGGCGATGGAGAAGGGGACGCCTGTGACGCGGACGACGACAACGACACCATCGTCGATGACCGAGACAACTGTCCGCTGATCTCGAACCCAGACCAGCGCGATACAGACGAAGACGGCGATGGAGACGTATGCGACGGCGACACTGCGTGCGCAGACGACCTGGAGTGCCCAGGGGACGCCATCTGCTTCAGGGGAAGCTGCACCGGTGTCACGTCGTGCATCGACAGCGCGGGCTGCGAGATCGGTTTCACCTGCCAAGTGGGACTCTGCATTCCCACCAGTACGATCGAGAGCACCGAGTGCGACCTAGACATCGACTGCCCCGAGGGTCTGCAGTGTACGTTCAACGTCTGCACGCCGGACCGCTGCTTCGGAGACGAGGACTGCCCAAGCGGTCAGCGGTGTCTCTCCGGCGAGTGCCTGAGCGGCGACCTTCCGATTCCTCCCGCCTGCGATGTGGACGAAGAGTGCGACGCCGACGAGCAGTGTCTCTTCGGCCTCTGCGTGCCCTTCGCCTGCGAGAACACCCGGGACTGCGACGATGGCGAGACCTGCATCAGCGGATTCTGCGCGCCGTTCGAACTTCCCATTCCGCTAGAAGACTGCGACTCCGCGTCAGACTGTAGCTTCGGGTTCGACTGCCTGCTGGGCCTCTGTGTTCCGGACCTCCCGTTCCTACCTGACGGTTGCAGCGACGACCGGGACTGCGGGGCAGACCAAGTCTGCTTGATTGCCATCTGCATCAACGCTCAGTGCCAAACGCGCGCGGACTGCGATACCGGTGAGAACTGCCTCTTCGGCTTCTGTTCGCCGGAGGATCTACCGCTGCCGATCCCGGGTACGTGTGAGACCGATACCGAGTGCCCCGATGGTTCTTCGTGCCTCTTCACGGTCTGCATCCCCGACGGCCTGCCTATTCCCGGCCCTTGCGGCCCAGGGGGCACGTGTGACGAAGGATTATCCTGCACCTTTGGCTTCTGCCTGCCATTCTAATGCATCAGAGAATGAGATTCTCCCTCGCTGTGTTAGTCTGAGTCTATGCATTGCGTAAGTTGCCAGGCCCAGCTCGCCGCTGGCTCAAACCACTGCTACTTTTGTGGGACGGTTCAGCCCTCCGCACAGGTGTCGGGGACGGGAGCGGCCACAAACAACATGTGGTTCGCAACGAACCCAGCAAACGAGGGTTGGCGTATCTGGGCCTCCTTCTTCTTAGGCGGCCTCTACGCTCCGATCGCTTCGTCCTACCTGCTGTCGAGGGAGCGGGCGGGAATCGCGGGAAAGACACTGCCACCACCGCCGTCGAACCGGGGTCTCGTGGTTCTCAGCCTCTTCGTCGGGCTGCCAGCGCTCTCCCTCATCTCGCTGATGTATATGGACCGCCTGTCCGACGTCGCGAATTCTCTCCCGGCGTTCCGTGGGTACAAAATCGGTGAGGCGCATCACTTTGCCGTTCTGAACATGTTCGTGAGTTGGTTCTACTTCTTCTCCCTGATGATGGCGCGACGAGTTGAACGCAACTTCGCTTTGTTACTCTACGAAACGACTGCGGGCTCCGCGGCGGCCGTCGCGGCGTTCCGGAAATCGTCGTTCTCGCGTCTGATTGCATCCGTAGTTGCGTGCACCCCGCTAGTGATCATGGCGGGGATGGGATTCACGATGCGCTGGTTCAATTGGCACGAGTCGCTCGCCGGTATGGGCGCCTTTTACATCGTGGCCTTAATCTCCGCGACGTGGGCTACTAGCTGGTTGCACATCAGCCCGATTCACCGCTTCCGCGCAGCCGCACTCGCCAGTTCCCCCTGAGCTTGCCCTGGCGGAGCTTTAGGGAGTGCCGAGGGTCGAAATTCGGGCGGCCGCTTCATCCACGAGTTGCCGCCGAAGGCGCCGCCAATCCCCGATTTCGCCGGCCAGCTGGGTCAAACGGTCTTCGACCTGGTCGAGTTCTTGGGTGATAGTCTCGTAGTCCACCTCGGTCTGCTGCTGTTCTACCGGTGTCAGGTCTGCGGCCTGTGCGAGAGCTCGGCGTTCGTCGGCGGTCCCTCGAAGCCGCATTAGCGCCGTCGTCGCAGTACCGGTCATGCGCTCGACCTCGTCGATCTGTACGACCAGGACGTCTTTGAGATTTGCCCGAAGGATATCGACCTCCACTACTGCGGAGACGATGTACTCGCGCTCGTAGTCCTCGATCACGTCTAAATACGTCTCGAGCGCCAGCATCCGAGAAGGGCCGCAGGCGTCGAGTCGACCCACGAGTTCCCGATTCGTTAGCGGCGCGTGCTCAGGACCAAGCTCGGTTGTAGCCGCGGATAGAGTCACGCTGCGGTCGACACCCCGCGCCACGGAAACAGTCTCGGTGAAGCAAGCCTCAAGGACATGGCGGAGAAGATCGATATCGATATCGGCCGGGGCGATCTCCTCCGGCATGCGGTCAAGTGACCGCACACGCTCCGTCGTCTCCTCAAGCAGCGTCCGAGTTCGCACGTACGTCGTCGAGATTTGACTATTTAGGACTCGAGCCTCGTCGATCGGAATACTGGTATCGACTTGCTTTCCGCCACACGCGGCGACGAAACAGGCAAGGAGCAGGGGAAGGGTACGTGCTCTCATAGGATTCTCCTTAGTCGGACTGCGCAATAGCGATCCTCGCGCAATCTGTCACCCGGTGGCAGGCTTCTGAGCGCGTGGTGCATATGCTACGAGCGCCCCTTCCGGCGCTGTATCCACCTTGAACGGCAGCCCTCATGGCCAAAATGAAATCTACACGGACCTTCCAGAGACTCCGCGACAAAGGCACTACCATTACGATGGTCACCGCGTACGACGCGACCTTCGCTCGCCTCTTTGAAGAGGCGGGGATCGACTCGATCCTGGTCGGAGACTCTCTCGGCAACGTCATTCAAGGCCGCGAAACCACGCTCTCGGTGACGGTCGACGAGATCATCTACCACACCGCTGCCGTCGTCCGCGGCACTACCCGGACGCATGTAGTCGCCGATCTGCCCTTCGGCAGCTACGGCGCCAGCATCGAGGACTCGGTCGCCAACGCATGTCGCGTGATGAAGCTCTCCGGAGCCCACGCCGTGAAGCTGGAGGGCGGAATCCCGATGGCGGAGACCGTCGAGCGGATTTGCGCGGTCGGCGTACCTGTGATGGGTCACCTGGGCTTCACTCCACAGTCGGTGCATCGCTTCGGTGGTCACTACGTGCAGGGCCGCGGGGACGCTGGCGACATCTTGCTCGCCGACGCACTCGCGCTGCAAGAAGCGGGGGCCTACGCGATCGTCTTGGAGCTCGTCCCCGCCGATGTTGCGACCCGAGTGACCGAAGCGCTGTCGATCCCGACGATCGGCATCGGTGCAGGTAGCGGCACCGGTGGACAGGTCCTCGTCGGCTACGACATGCTCGGGCTGAACGATGAGTTCACGCCGAAGTTCCTGAAGAAGTTCGCCAACCTCGCCGGAACGATTCGAGAGGCCACCGAGGCGTACTGTGACGAGGTTCGAGCCGGAACGTACCCAGGACCAGGCCACGAGTTCAAATGATCACGGTCACCACAAAGACGGAGTTGCGAAGCGCGCTCGCACCTCACCGGGGTGGGTCGATCGGGTTCGCGCCAACGATGGGATTCCTTCACGCGGGCCACATGAGCCTGTTCCGAGCCGCGAGCGCCCAGAACGAGCTTGCTGTGGCCAGCATCTTTGTGAACCCCACACAGTTCGCGCCAGATGAGGACCTCACGGTCTATCCACGCGATCCGGAGGGTGACAGCGCGAAGTGCCAAGACTGTGGAATCGACATCCTTTGGATGCCACAGACGCCGTCGGTCTATGCGGCGGACCACTCCACGCTCGTGTCCGTTGAAGGGTTGACCAGTGGGCTCTGTGGCCGCTCCCGGCCGACTCACTTCGACGGGGTTACGACGATCGTCGCGAAACTGTTCAATCTTGTTCAGCCAAACCGAGCCTACTTCGGCCAGAAGGACTACCAGCAATTGGCAGTCATTCAGCGCATGGTCCGCGATCTAGACTTCCCGATCGAGGTAATCGACATGCCGATCATCCGGGAAGAAGACGGGCTCGCGATGTCTTCGCGGAACGCCTTCCTCGGCGCTGAGCAGCGGGTGGCCGGGCTTCTGTTGAGCCAGTCTTTAGCGACAGCCGCTAGGCTCTTCGACGCCGGCGAACGCGAAACGACCGTGCTCCGAGCTGCAGTCGAGAAAGTCCTCGCGTCCGATCCGATCCCACGCCCCGACTATATCGAGTTCGTCGATCCCGGCTCTCTGCAGCACGTCGAGATCGCCGGTGATCGTCTGTTAATCGCGTTGGCGGTGCACATCGGCGCGACTCGTCTGCTCGACAACCGTGTTCTTAGCGTACAGGCCTGCTAACCGAGCTATTTCACACTGGCGGATCGAGCGATCGCGCCTTAAGGCCCCGTTCCCGTAGATAACGGCTGTATCGCGCTAGACGCGCACTCTTGCATGCGTTATCTGGCGGCGACTTTTTGAGACTCGCGTTCGGTGGCGAATAAGCCGGGCGCCCACGAACGAAGGAGTGTTCGATGACGGAATACGCAAAAGGACTAGCTGGCGTTATCGCCGCAGAGTCCAGCATCTGCCTGATTGACGGAGAGGTCGGTTCGCTGCGCTACCGCGGGATTGGCATCGAGGATCTGGCTGCGAATTCCACGTTCAGCGAATCGGCTTTCTTGTTGCTCCGCGGCAAGTTGCCCAGCAGAGAAGAACTCAACGCGTTTGACGAGAAGCTGCGAGCCAATCGCGCTGTTGACCCCTCGGTAATCGCAACGCTGCGTGGCCTCGATACTGAGACGCACCCGATGGTCGCGCTCCAGGCCGGCATCGCAGCGCATGGTGGAACCGACTCGCCTGTCCCCGCGGCGCACAACGAAGAGAACTTCGACCGCGCGATGAAGATTATCGCACGGTTCCCGACCATCGTCGCTGCATGGGATCGTATTCGTAAGGGCAATGACCCGATCGAAGCACGCGGCGACCTCGGACACGGTCAGAACTTCCTCTACATGCTCTCTGGCGAAGCGCCGGACGAGGAGACGGGACACATCTTTGATGTCTGCCTGATCCTCCACATGGAGCACAGTTTCAACGCGTCGACCTTTACCGGCCGCGTCGTCGCCTCAACCGAGTCCCCGCTGGACACGTCGATCGCAGCTGCGGTTGGAGCGCTCTACGGACCGCTTCACGGCGGCGCAAACGAGCGCGTGCTGCACATGCTCGACTCAGTTCCCTCCGCTGCAGGCGCCGAAGACTGGCTCATGGCCGCACTCGCTTCGAAGACGAAGATCATGGGCATGGGGCACCGCGTCTACAAAGCGAAGGATCCGCGTGCGTTCGTCCTTGAAGTCTTCCTCAAGCGCATCGTCGAGAAGTCAGGTCGCACCGAAAACTACGACAAGCTCAAGACGATCGAAGCGACGATGGATCGCGAGATGAAGGCCAAGGGTAAGAAGATCTACCCGAACGTCGATTATTTCTCGGGTTCTCTCTACGAGAACCTGGGGATTTCGACTGAGCTCTTCACGCCGATCTTCGCCATCGCTCGAGTGGTCGGCTGGGCCGCACACATGCTTGAGCAGTGGGAAGACAACCGCATCTTCCGTCCCCGCGCGCTCTACACAGGCCCGCAGACGGCTGAGTGGGTCGACTTCGACAAGCGCTAAGCGCTTCGTCCCCACCATGAGGCAGGCAGGTTAATCCTGCCTTTTCTCGTTTTTGGCGCGCTTGCGCCGCCCCCTGCCGCTTGCTAGCTAGCCGCCGACTTCAACCACGGACTGTGCATGCCTCGGTACAAGCGAATCGTCATCAAGCTCTCTGGCGCAGCGATCGCCGGGGAGAGTAGTTTCGGCTTCGACCAAGACGCCCTTGAGCACATCTGCACGGAGGTCCTCGCGGTACGCGACCTCGGAATCGAGGTCGGAATCGTCGTCGGAGGTGGCAACATCTTCCGCGGAAACGTCGCAGAACATTGGAACATTAACCGAGTAGAGGCCGACAACATGGGAATGTTGGCGACCATCATCAACTCGGTGTTGCTCCGCGCTGCACTGAAATCAAAGTCCGATTACGACGTAAGGGTCATGTCGGCGCTCCCGGCCGAAGCAGTCGCAGAACCATTCATCCACCAGAAGGCGATGCGGCACCTCAAGCAGGGCAGAATCGTCATCTTCGGCGGCGGTATCGGCCAACCCTACGTCACCACGGACTACCCTGCCGTGCAGCGCGCGCTTCAGACCGAGTCGGACGCCATCTTGGTGGCCAAGCACGGTGTTGACGGCGTCTACACGTGCGATCCGAACACCAACAAAGAAGCGCGCCGCTACAGAACGTTGTCATACGACGAATTCGTCCAGCGTGATCTTCGCATCATGGACCAGTCGGCGTTGCTGCTCGCACGCGACCACAAGCTCCCGGTTCACATCTTCAACTTCGACCAGAAGGGCTGCATTCAGCGTATCTGCCTCGGAGAAGATATCGGAACGTCCCTGACCTCGACAGCGCAGACAGCGCTCGCGGACTAGCCGCCGCCGCACCTGCGGCGCGCTCCGGCGCATTTCTTGCGCACCTCGGACACAACAGACGCTATGCGCACAGGCCTGCTCCTCCTCAACCTCGGAACTCCAGACTCCACCGCCGTCAGTGACGTGCGTCGGTATCTCGACCAGTTCCTTATGGACCCCCGAGTGATCGACCTGAGTCCGGTCGGTCGATGGGCGCTCGTCAAACTCGCGATTCTGCCGTTTCGACCGAAAGAATCCGCGCACGCCTACGAGCAAATCTGGACCGAGAGGGGCTCCCCCCTACTCTTCCACACCATCGATCTCGCGGAAAAGGTCCAAGCCCGTTTCGGGGACGACCTCATGGTCGAGTTCGCCATGCGCTACCAGAACCCATCGATCGCCTCCGCGCTCGACCGCTTCCGGGCTGCCGCGGTCGACAACATCATCGTGCTTCCGCTCTTCCCTCAATACTCATCTGCCGCCACGGGCTCAGCCGTTCAGGAAGTATGGGAGCAAGCCTCTCAGCGTTGGAACACGCCGCAGATCGTCAACATACCAGCGTTCTACGACCACCCCGCGTTCATCGAGGCGCTTCGTCAGGTAGCCGCACCTGTTCTCGAAGACATGAAGCCAGACAGGGTCATGATGAGTTTCCACGGCATTCCTCAGCGCCACGTGCGCAAGAGCGATGAGACGACCGACAAATCTCACTGCCTTGAGAAACCGGACTGCTGCGCGTCCATCTGCGACGCCAACCGAAACTGCTATAGCGCGCAGTGTTACGCCACCGCTCATGCGCTCGCGGCAGCGTTAAAGATCGACAACTACGAGGTCACCTTCCAGTCGCGGCTCGGCAAAGACCCGTGGATCAAGCCCTACACCGATCTTCGGCTTGAGGAGATGCCCGCCGAAGGCGTCGAATCCGTCGCTGTGCTCTGTCCGGCGTTCGTCGCCGACTGCCTCGAGACGATCGAGGAGATCGGCATGCGCGGAGTTGAGGAGTTCACGGGAGCCGGTGGCAAGGAACTCCGGCTCGTACCGTCGCTCAACGCAGAAGACGCCTGGGCAGATGCAGTGCATCAGATCGTGCGTGAGAATGTGCCTCCGGCCTGGTTCGACTAGCTCGGCGCAGTCCGGACTCTCGAGCGACGCGGACTCCTATTTCACGTTACGGGTGGGAGTTGACGCGGCATGCCCGGGCGCCTCTCAGCTTCCGACCTCGAACCCAGCGTCAAAGTGGAGACGCGCCGCGCGCTTGATCCAGGGGACGCCGAGCACCGCAGAGTAGTGGCCCGTCGGCAGAACGATCCGTTTGGGACAGCGGAGAGCCTCCCACAGGCGGACGCTCGCGGACCAGGGCACCACGCGATCGAAGCGCGCTCCGACGAAGAGGACTCGCTCTGGGCCCACTGTGCGTGCGGCTCCAATGATATCCAGCTCGCCGACAAGCTCCCGTGCCTGCGCATTGAAAGCCTCGCGAGAGCCAAGCTGAGCGGACAACGCTTCCCTCCACTCATTCAACTCCGTGTCGCTGCCCTCGACGAGGATGTCCTCCAGACCCGCGCCCCCGATGCAGAGCCCGATCGGGCCAATTCGAGATTCCGCAGCAGCAACCAAGGTGCCGGTCATCGCCCCCATGCTCACCCCCCACAGCCCGACGCCGGACGGTGCGTCGGCGCGTGCGAGCCACTCGTCGAGCACACGGGAGACATCGGCTACAAAGCGAGGCACGAGCTGCACAAGCACCTCGAGCGGAACGCTTGAGTCCAACCACTCCGCCCGGCGCTCGAAGCGCAGCACGTGGTAGCCAAGCTTTGAGAAATACTCAGTAAAGAGCTTCGAGACCTCGTACTCGCCGCCCTGAATAGGCAGGCAAACAATGCCAAAGCGATTCCGATCGTTCTCGCAGCAGGGCCGGTGCCAGTGGGCCCGAAGGCCCGATCCCGGAACGTCGGTCTCAATGTTGTCTGAGACCGAGATGAGCTCTGTCATTCTGCGTCGAGGCAAAGTGCCGC
>JBLHWZ010000164.1:0-12272 GCA_047629415.1 Bradymonadia bacterium
ATGTCGACACACTCGCGTGCTCGAAGAGTTCGATCGGTCCTGGCGCTCCGGCCTCGCGCGGCAGCGGCTGAACGTTTCGAACCTCCAGTTCCAAGATTCGTGTGTCGCCATCAACTGACTCGGTCCACACCCCGTGCTCAAGACCGGTATTGTGGAAGAGCTGCCGCGATTGCGGCACCTGCAACACATAACGGCCGCGAACCGTCGGCGTGTAACCCTCAATGAACCAGAGATCGCCGAAGTAGTCATCGAACATGTTTTGAGCAGCGACTTCAGATTCCACATACTCGTAGACCAGCACATCGCCCTCCTCCACTTGGGAGAAGTCTACTGAGCGCATTCGGACATCGTAATAGACGCTCGCCGGTCCTGAGCCGCCGCCCACATCCTGCACTGCGGCGACTTCGATTCGCTCGCCACTGGGTTTGACAACACTCGCGCTGAGCACTTCAACTCTCTCTGCCCCCGGTGTGTAGACGACGTTGAGGCGCCGCAAGTCATCCGCGCCGGAACGGGTATGAAGCTCGAACGCCTGCTGTACGTAGGTGGAACCGAGGCCGTTATCGAACACGCGCGTGATCCGCTGGTTTAGAAGCTGCGTGTAAGCGGTGTCCGGCTCCTCGGTCGGTCTAGACGCCAACACGTCTTCAATAGAAACACGATACGCTTCGTAGAACTGGTCCTCAGCAGGCTGCAACATCGCCAATCGCTCACGGAGATCGGCGTCTTGCGGTCGAAGCTGAAGCGCGGCCTGGTAGTCGTCTGCCGCTTGGGACCACAGATTTCGCTCCATTCGCAGATTACCACGAACCGAGAGTAGATCTGCATCTCCGGGGCAGAGTGAGATGGCATCGCTCAAGATCTGGTCGGCTCCCTCAGCATCTCCGGCAGCACGCATGAGCCACGCGCGCTGATGAGCGGCATCCGGCATCGAGTCCAGTCGTGCTTCGATCGGGGCAAGCCACTCCCAGAATTCCGACTCGCGGCCTGCGGCGCGAAGGGCCAAAAAGTAGTCGTCGTAGAAACCTGCGGCCAACACATCGGCGGCCAAATGAGCCTCCAGAAGCTCGAACACAAGGTCTGGGCGTCCAGCCCTTCGGGCAGCGTCGATCCAAGCGGTGCGCAGAGCCATCGTGTTTGGCTCCGATCGAGATTGAAGTTCAGCCAGCGCTGCTCGGGCGAACCCTCGTCCGCTCAGAATCGACGCCCATACCACAAGCATCGCAGCGGGATCGTCCGGCCCTGAGAGTTCCTGAGCAATCTCAGCGGCTTCTTGGGCGGGCTCCTCCCCCATCTGCCGATAACGCACTACCGCCAGTCGGCCGAGGCGCTGAGGAGTCGGCTCGATCAAGATCGCTTGCGACATCAAGTCCGCCCGCCGCCAGTCCTCGCCAACTGTGGTGGCGATTCGCATTAGCGCTCGGGGACCCGGATTTGACGCGAGCGCTGCATCTGCGAACGCGCGCCAGGGCTCCAACGGATCGCTCGGTTGCGTCGCGTGCGCGATATAAGCTAGAGCGGCTTGGCCCTCTGCGTCATCGTCCGAAACGTCGTTGGAAAGGCGCTCGACGAGAGTGGTCACCGAACGCCAGTCGTCTGTTTCCGCAGATCGCGGGATCTGATCCGGAGCGCGGTAGGAAACTCGCCGTGGCTCACCGTCGCTCTCTATCAATCGTGCGTGCAGACCGAGGGCACCATCGACGGCCCCTACTTTCAAAAGCATGGTGTGGCGGCCGCCTTCGAGCTCCAACGGCACGGAGTCTCTGAGTAGGAAACCGCCGAGGTGTTCCTCCTGTTCGGCCACCGGCTCACCGTCAATCCACAGTCGGTAGGCGCCGTCGACGGCCAGACTCAGCGCGCCTTCGAAGTCCTCCTCCAACTCGAACTCGGTGGCTAGGTAGACAAGGGCTGAATGCGAGGGCCGAGCAAAGTCGGACGCTGCGAAATAGCCGGTCTCAAACGGGTGATCGAACGTGCGCCACCGCACCTGGCCCACCTTCCCGTCGATCGCCGACGCGAAGATCCCGTCGTCCTCGGGACGCAGCCGCTCCGGCATACCGCCCATTCCTTCGTTGGCGAATGGGCCTATCATCGCCCATTCGTTGACGAACCCCATCGAGTCGATGAGCTGATCTGCCTCTTCGAACCGTCCCGTCCGATGCAGAATTCTGGCCGCAGCGTAGTTTGCAATCGCGACTACATCTGGGTTGGAAGCTTGGATCGCGAGAGCCTGATAGGTCCCCACGGCGGCCTCGTCGTCGACCCAGTCTCGGAGTCGGCCCATCTCGAGCACGGCAGCAATCGCGTCGACGGCTTCGGCCTCTTGGGCCTCCGCAGCGAGCGAGGCGAACTCAGTCACTTCCGCCGGAGCCGCCGTCGAGGACGAGGCGTAGGCGATGAGGGCGGTGACAATTCCAACTGTTGATATCTTCAATCTGCTCCTTGCACGACGTGAACTAGGACAACGCCGACGGCGAAAGGTTCATGCCCCAACGCGGAGAGGTCAACGCTTGCCGTGCTTCGGACGAGATCGTGGATGAATGTGTGGGATTGTCGTTGTGCCACTCTAAGGGGGCGGCTAGCGTCGAACGCATCCCTCGCCCCCAGTCCAATGCGCGTTTCCTCGTGGCTAACACTCGCCGTCCTGCTCTGTGGCTGCGGCACGAGCAGCCCCGGGTCATCACCGGAGACTGACGCCAGTGCCGAAGTCGCGGCATTTGATAGTTCCACAGACCTCCCTGGAGTCACCGACGCTCCGGACGAGCCTCCTCCAGAGGAATGCGATGAGCTGGGATGCCCCTGTGAAGAGGACGACGAGTGCCGAAGCAGCTACTGCGTCAGGGCGAATGATGGGCAAGTCTGCGCGGACTTTTGTGTCGATGATTGCCCACTGCCGGGCTTTAGCTGCGCGCTCCTTGAGAACTCGGGCGGAGACGCTGTTCGCCTTTGTCTTCCGGATGCGAACCGATTTTGTCGCCCGTGCGGGGGCGTCGCCGATTGCGGAAGCGTAGACGCGGCGTGCATCGACTTTGCGGACGGACAGTTCTGTGCCACCCCATGTGATGGCCCTGAGGATTGTCCGTCATCTGCCGTTTGTTCGGACGACAACGGCACAGGCGAGCTTCTGTGCGTTCCCGCGTCCGGCGCCTGTGCTCCGTGCTTCGACGTCGACGGGGACGAATACGGCGTCGGGGACGACTGCCGCGGGCCCGACTGCGACGACGGGAACCTCGCGGTCTATCCCGGTGCCCCGGAGCTCTGCGACGTCCTCGATAACGACTGTGACCTAAGTACTGACGAGGGCTTCGACTTCAACTCGGACGAAGAGAATTGTGGCGGCTGCGGCGCGCAGTGCGACCTCGCGAACGCGGACGAAATTTGCACGGCCGGAGCGTGCGCCGTCGCGCAGTGCCAAGACGGCTTCGGTGACTGCGACGGGGACCCCGCAACGGGATGCGAAGTCGACCTGACCGCGGCCGCTAGCTGCGGGACCTGCGCTGAGCTCGGTGGACTTCCCGGAACGTTTTGTGGTTCCTGTGATTCAGGACTGTGGGAGTGCCAATCGGACGGCACCGCGGCCTGCGAGGGAGACGCCGGGGAAGAGGCCCTCAACCCCTGCGGAGGATGTGGGGAGCTCGACTCGGAGCCCGGCACTCCGTGTGGAACGTGCGATTCCGGCGTCTACATCTGCGCCACCGCGGATGCGGTCAGCTGCGCCGGAGACCTTGGAGACGTCGCCCGAAACGCGTGCGGCGGATGCACCGGACTGGGCGGGGATCCTGGCGGGACCTGCGGCCCCTGCGCCCTCGACACGCTGGAGTGTGAAGGAGAGACTACTCTCATCTGTGACGGGGAGACAACTGTAAATGGCTGCGGGGGGTGCGTCTCCTTGGGCGCCGATCCGGGTGATGCGTGCGGCACCTGCTCCTTGGATGCATTCGAGTGTGACGGCAGCGATTCCATCACCTGTTCGGGAGACACGACGATCAACTCTTGCGGAGGGTGCTCCGAAATCGACGGGGAGCCAGGGGCTGATTGCGGCGTTTGCGGCTCGGGAACCTGGACATGCGGGGGAGCGGAAGCCGCTTTGTGCAGCGGCGACCTCGGTGATGGGGCCCTCGACGAGTGCGGAGCCTGCACGAGTGCTGACACATGCCCGCTCGGGGAGACGGAATTGGGTGAGGCTTGCGGCGCTTGCGGCACGGAAATGCGCGTCTGCAGCGACGGATGTACTTGGGAAGCGTGGGAGTGCGTCGAGGCACCGCTTTGCGAGGCGGACCTCGATGAAACCGAGACCCGAGCCTGTGGTTCATGCGGCGAAGGTGTCCAGTCCCGCACGCGCATCTGTTCGGTGGACGGATGCACATGGAGTTCGTGGTCGGAGTGGTCAGACTGCGCGACCGCGGCGAATTGCGAGCCAGGTGACTCCGACTCAGGCTCACGCTCATGCGGCGACTGCGGCGAAGGGACCCAAGCTCGCTCACGGACGTGCGACGCCGAGTTGTGTACGTGGCGCCCCTGGGGCGACTGGGATTCGTGCGACTCCGCCGGAGTCTGCGAGCCGGGTGACACGCAAGAGCAGACCGAGGCCTGCGGAGAGTGCGGCGAGGGGACTCGGACCCGAGTTCGCGCCTGCGACCCGGACTCCTGTGGGTGGGGTACCTGGACTGAGTGGTCTATCTGCGGGACGGCGGCGACTTGCTCCCCGGGCGGCGCCGAAGAAGAGGGCGCGGCCTGCGGCGAATGCGGTGAGGCATCACAGAGTCGTTCCAGGACGTGTTCACCCGCGACCTGCGAGTGGGACGAATGGTCGGAGTTCAGCACTTGTGAGACAGCGGCTGTCTGTTCACCCGACGAGTTAGATAGCGATGGCCGCAGCTGCGGCGATTGCCTGGAAGGGACGCAGGTTCGTGAACGTTCATGCGATGCCGACTCTTGCGAGTGGGACTCCTGGCCGGAGTGGTCAATTTGCGCGACAGGCGCCACATGCGCACCCGGCGGACTCGACGAAGGGATCGCAGCGTGTGGCGAATGCGGCGAGGGCCTGCAGACAAGAGAGCGCGCATGCGATGGTGGCAGCTGCGAGTGGCAGCCCTGGTCGGAGTATGGCGCCTGTGCGACCGCCGCGACCTGCTCGCCCGGTGACGCGCCGGTGGAGGTTCGAAGCTGCGGGGCCTGCGGGGAAGGGACCCAAGCGCGTTCGCGAACGTGCCTAGGCGATTCCTGCACGTTCAGCAGCTGGACCGCTTGGTCGATCTGCGACACCGGCGCAACGTGCTCCCCCGGCGGCGTCGACACCCAGGCCGGCAGTTGCGGATCGTGCGGTGAGGGTTCGCGATCCCGCTCCCGAAGCTGCAATGCCACCAGTTGCACCTGGAACGGTTACGGTTCGTGGAGCGGTTGCTCGACGGCAGCCACCTGCTCCCCCGGACAAACGAGCACCCAAACTCAGGCCTGCGGGAACTGTGGCTCACGAAGCCGGACGCGCTCGTGCAGTTCTGGCAGCTGTACCTGGGGTGGATACGGTGCGTGGAGCGGGTGCTCCCAGCCAGCTGGGGCCTGCTCGCCAGGATCGACCCGAGCGGGGAGCTGCGATCCATGCGCCGAACAGGTGTGCTCCGGCTCTTGTACGTGGAGCAGCTGCGGACTCCGTTCGGGGGCTTCGTGCATGTATGAATCCGGCACCAACTGGCGCTGTTGCGGCGGAAGCCGTTGGCAGTTCTGCCTTGGACCCGCATACGACTGCCAGTGGAGCCCGGACTGCGCACTGTGCTCAGGCTGTGGATGCTGACGGGGGTCGAGTGAGTCCCGCACGGGATTTCGCCGCCCACTTTAGGGCTCCGTCCGTCACAGAGTCCGCGTTGACACCGTTTTCGCGCCTCACTAGTACCAAAGGCTACTTGTTCCCACGCGCCTCCTGCGTGCACGCCGTTACCACGGGCCCACCATGCGCCGAATCGTCGCTCTAACCCTCTCCTTCCTCACGCTGATGCTCGGCGCGTGCGGTGGCAACGAAGCCACTGACACTCCCCGTATCGTTTTGCTTCCGGAAGTGCTGCTCTTCAACTCCGTGCCGTTGAACGGTCAGGACGTTCTTGAGCTGCGGATCGAGAACGAAGGTGCAGGCGTACTGCGCATTTCCGATGTCGTGGTCGAAGCGAACACCGACTTCGTGATCCTGGATCCAGTGGCGTCACGCGAGTTTACGGTAGAGCCTGGCGAGACCGCATTTCTGGCGTTCTACTACACCCCAACGGCTCCAGAAGAGACAACCGGCCGGGTCGTTCTGACGACCAACGATCCTCAGGATCCGCAGGCGAGCGTGGAGATTCGTACTCCAACACCGCAGCCAAGCCCGGCTGTAATCCCGGCGATTCTCGATTTCGGCGTCGTCGGTGTGAACACCACTGGCAACATCCCAACTCGGATTCGTAACGTCGGCCTCTCGCCGCTCATCATTTGCGACATTCAGGTCACGGGCAATCCGGAGATTCGCTCAAACCTCGAAACGGCAGTCGCTGACCAGTCCTCGGACATCGGCTTGGTTGTGGTGGACATCTTCAACTCCCCAACGGGTGCTGGGGTCAACGAGTTCGAATTCGAAATCACTTACACGCCGCTCGCTCCTGGCGACGACGCTGCGGTCCTCATTCTCGAGTATGACACCCTCGGAGACGTTACCAACGCCTGCGAAGACGGCAACACGCTTCAGCAGAACTACGACATCAACGCGTCTGCCGGCACGCCGCTTCTCGAAGCGTTTCCCTGCCCCCTCGACTTCAACGTCCGACCCATCGACGTGACGACCGCCGAGGTGGTCACGCTCACCAACCGCGGCGCGATCCCGATGGAGATCTTCGACATTCGACTCGACCAAGCGCGCACCGCGCCGGAATACGAGATTGCGACGCTGCCTGAGTTCCCTGTCGCGCTGAGCACAGATGCCTCGACCGCGTTTGAACTCTCATTCCGCCCCAGCGGCGAGACGGTCTTCAGCGGCGTCTACCAGGTGGAGCACACCGACAGCACCGGCGATCGCACGACGACTGAATGCAGCCTCTTCGGCACTGGCGGCGTGAACGACTGTGCAATCGCTGACCCGGTCGGCTGGATCCTCACCGACCCAGAAGGCCGACGCGGGCGCGATATTGACTGGGCCCTCCCCCTTCAGGTGCTCGTACTGGACGGCTCGGCGTCCTTCGACCCTTCCGGGGACCAAATCGTCGAGTACATCTGGGAGATTGTCGAAGCGCCAGACCGCGCGATCAACGGCGTCCGTGCGTTCTCGGGCGACCCGGAAAACCCGGCACTCGCCGAGTACTTTCTGCCTCTCGCTGGACGGTACCGTATCTGTCTCTCCGTCGTGGATGACACCGGTCTGGAGTGCCTCGACACGCAAGAGTGTGTGACGGTCGTAGCCATCCCCGAGGAGGCTATCGCGATCGAGCTTACCTGGGACAACCCGACCGACCCGGACCAATCGGACGATGAAGGCTCCGATGTGGACCTTCACTTCGTTAAGATGCCGGCACCCTGGTTCGACCCGGTCTACGACGCATACTACGCGAACGAGTCGCCGATCTGGAACCCGGAGAACCCTAGCCTCGACATCGACGACACCGATGGCGTCGGCCCCGAGACTGTTCAACTCGACAACCCAGACGACTGTCAGTGGTACGCGGTTGGCGGCCACTACTTCCGCGAGCAATGGGGCACCGCATGGCCGAACGTACGAATCTTCATCAACGGCCGCTTGGTCGATGAAATCGTCAACCAGCCTCTCTTCTCGACTGACGACTTCTGGGACATCGCGCGAATCCACTGGCCCACGGGCACAGTCTACCGTGTGAATGACCTCATCGAAGGCTTCGACTCCTCCCGCGGACTCGCACCGCGTATCACCGACGAGATGCTGAACTCGGGACTTTGCTCCGACTTCTAAGTTTCTCGGTCGGTTAGAGACTCCGAGGCGCCAACTCCGGTTGGCGCCTCGCTCGTTTTTGGTTTGGGATTTCAGCGCGTTGTGACCGAAGATCGCGGGGACCCAACTTTCTGCGCAACATCGCGTGTGGCGGGACGAACACGTTTGTGAACCGAAACTAGCGGCCATCCGCCGCACACACAGACGGAGACCATCATGAGCGTAAGAGGCGTAGACAGAAACCAAGCAGTCCAACGACACCATCAACGAGCGATCGACGCGATCGACGCCGCGCTCGCCGACCCAAACCTGACCGACGCTCAGCGGTCGGAGCTGGAACTCCAGCGGGAACAGATTGTTGGGCTCACCGACAACTACTTCGAGGGTAGGAACAGGAGGACACAGGCCAACGCTGTGACGGCGGCGATGAACCGAGCGATCGACACCATCGAGGGAATGGACCTCGAGCCGAGCGACACGATGAATCTCGGCGAGAACAAAACCTCGCCGGTGGATGGCGCACCAGATGTCTCCGGTGCCAACAGCCCGACCGAGGCCACGGGCGATGACTTGTTGGATCTCATGAACGACCCAGCAGCGCTTGTCTCCCACTTCCAAGACAACCCGACGGAGTTCATGGAGAGCTGGCGCGACCTGCCTGCTGATGGCCGCTCGTTCGTCATGCAGACTCTGCAGACCGAGATGCAGATGGACAACCAGATCACCCAGATGATCACGAACATGATGAAGGCCGCTCACGACACATCGATGTCGGTGGCTCGAAACCTCAAGGTCTGACCGCAGGCCAACTCATCGGCGCAGACGACCCAGTCAGCGCAGACGACCCAGTCGGCTCAGGCCAACTCATCGGCGCAGACGACCCAGTCGGCTCAGGCCAACTCATCGGCTCAGGCCAACTCATCGGCGCAGACGACCCAGTCAGCGCAGACGACCCAGTCAGCGCAGACGACCCAGTCAGCGCAGACGACCCAGTCAGCGCAGACGACCCAGTCAGCGCAGACGACCCAGTCGGCGCAGACGATCCAGTCGGCGCAGACGACCCAGTCGGCGCAGGACTTTCTTTGCTCAGCCACACAACGAACGGAGCTCATCATGCCTCTCTCTATCGGCGGAATCTTAAACAAGGTCTTGGACGCATTTCTCCCGGACATCGTTGGCGACTTGGTCGGCGCTGCAGTCGACACCGTGACTGGCAACATGGCTGCAGCAGCAACCAACGCGCTCGACGCGGTTGAAGACGTGCTTGAGTTCGCCGGCCTAGACGCCGCTGCGGACCTGGTGGAAGCAGCGGTCGGCATCATGGACATGGCCACGGGTGGCGCCGTCGTCGACATGGCCATGGGAGCTGCGACCGCTGCCGTCGGTGCCGCTACCGGACAAGGCGGCGGCAATGTGCTCGGGGGCTCCGTCGGAGCTGTCGTTGGCGCCGTCGGAACAGTCGCTGATATCGGTGCTGGCCTCGCCGGCGCCGACTCCAAGGTCGGCCAAGTCCTCAACACCACGTCGAACATCGCAGATGTTGTTCAGAGCGGAGGCACAGACGTAGGAGCCGTGCTCGAAGTCACTTCCGATGTCGCCGGCGCTGTCGTGACGATCGGTGGCCTGGAGGGCTCCGAAGCGGACGCCACGTTGGGCGCATTGGACCTCGCCGCGGGTGTTGCGAATGGCGAGGCTGGTGAAGCGCTCAACGGAGCAAGTGAGGTTGTCGGTGCCGTCGTCGACTCCACTGGACTCGAAGGTGTCGGGGTCGACGTAGCGTTCGCTGCGTTCGACGTCGCAACCACCGTGGTCGAGGACGATTCTGACGACACCGGAGACCGGGTGTTTAACGCGCTTAGCGAGGCCGGAGAGCACGTGATGAGTATCGCCGCGTAGCTCCCGGGTGACCCTTGCTGGGGCGGCGACCGAATCGGTCGTCGCCCCGTTCGTCGTTTTGAAAAGACCCTCGACGCTGCTTGAGCCCCTCTTGGGGACCGCGTAATGCCAACTACTATGAGCCGCAGATTTGTACTTGAGGAGAGTTCCTCGGCCCCGTCGGGCATAGATTACGACGCCGAACTCAACGAGGAGCAGCGTGCGGTGGTGAAGGCCCCGGGCGGCCCAATGCTGGTCATCGCTGGCGCGGGCAGCGGTAAGACGCGCGCGCTCACCTTCCGGGTGGCCCACCTGATCGACCAGGGCGTCCGCCCGAACCGAATTCTGGTGCTCACGTTCACCAATCGTGCCGCTAAAGAGATGACCGGACGGGTTCGTGAGCTCGTGGGCGCTGCAGCGCGCGCCGTTTGGAGCGGGACATTCCACGCGATTGGCCGCCGCATCTTGCGTGAGTTTGGAGACGTTATTGGCTATCCAAAGAACTTCGGGATCCTCGACCGGGAAGACGGCTCCTCCCTTATGCGTCAGTGCATCGCGGAGCAGGTGACGAACCGAGCCGAGATTCGCTTTCCGAAAGCGAGCTTGGTGATCCGAGTGCTGAGCGCGGCGTGCAACACCGGTCGCCCCATCGGGGACCTGCTGACGGAGCGCTACCCCAGGTTTGTTGAGCATATCGATACGATCGAGCGGGTCGTGGTCGCGTATCAAAGTAAGAAGTTCGAGTTCGGGGTCATGGACTTCGATGACCTGCTGACGAATTGGCGACGACTTCTTCTGGAGAGCGAAGAAGTACGGGCGCAGCTGACCCGTCGATTCGAGCACGTGATGGTCGACGAGTATCAGGACACGAACGCGATTCAGTCCCAGATCGTCGACATGATGTCCTCAGGCTACCAAAACCTGATGGTCGTCGGCGACGACTGCCAGTCGATTTACGCCTTTCGAGGTGCGGAGTTCCGGAACATCCTCGAGTTCCCTGAGCGAAACGAGGGGACAGTCATCTATCGATTGGAGACGAACTACCGGAGCACACCCCAGATTCTTCGCCTCGCAAACGAGTCGATCCACAAGAATACGCTGCAGTTCGACAAGACCCTACGCCCTGTGAAATCAGACGGGCTACTCGCGGGCTACGTGCGCTGCACGAATGAGGACGAGCAGTCACGGTTCGCTGCTCAGCGCATCCTGCAGTTGCGAGATGAGGGTGTCGAACTCGACCGAATCGCTGTTCTGTATCGCGCGCATTGGCAGTCGATGGAGCTCCAGGTGGAGCTTGGTCGCCGGAACATCCCGTTCAAGGTGCACTCCGGTCAGCGCTTCTTCGAGCAGCGACACGTAAAGGATGTTCTGGCCTTCCTGCGCTTCGCCGAGAACCCACGGGATGAGCTGGCGTTCCAACGGATCGCGAGTCTTGCGCCGGGCATCGGCCTGAAGACCGCGAGTCGGCTCTACCAACACCTTCGAGGGTACGAGGACATCGATGAGGGCTTGCGTGCCCAAGCAACGGCCAAGGCTGCTGGGTCTCGAGCGAAACACTCGTGGCCGAAGCTGCGCGATGTGCTGACCTCGCTTCGCAGCCCGACACTCCAGGGCGACCCCGCGACCTCACTCGATCGAGTCCTGAACGGGTTCTACGAAGAATATGCGATCTCGGAGTTCGACAACGGAGACAACCGGATTCGCGAGTTACAATCGCTTGCAACAATGGCTTCGCGCTATGATTCGGTGGACGACTTCCTGCAGACGGTCGCGCTGGCAGGGGAAGTCACAGGAGTGGACCAAGTCTCCTCAGAGGAAGCTGATGAGGCGGTCATTCTCTCGTCAATTCACCAAGCAAAGGGGCTGGAGTTCCACACGGTGTTTCTGATCTGGCTCGCCGAAGATCGATTCCCAACGACACGGGCGATGCAGGAGGACCTCGAAGAGGAACGCCGGCTTTTCTATGTCGCAGTCACCCGAGCGGAACAGGAACTCTACCTCACCATGCCTTGCTCTGCGTGGGAGCGCGGCGCAGGCTTGGTTGCGTTGCGCCCTAGCCCCTTCATTCAGGAGCTCGAGGGATGTTCGCCACCGGTGCTCGAGAGAATCGAGCTCGTCCGGCGCTAGGCTCGAGGATGCAGGGGGAGTGAATGATCCGGTAGGACCGGCGTCTCATCGCTATCCCGTCTCCACTTCGGAGGCACGAGAACGCTATGAAACGAATCATCTACCTTGCAGCTATCTCCTTCGCGTTTGGCGCCCCGCTCTTGGTCGGGTCAACGGCAAACGCGCAAATTCACTACGGGGACCGGTGCGATACGCCGACCCGGGTCAGCACGGTACCAAACTCTCACGGTCAAAACCGCGGAGAGATGGAGCGGGCTTATCGAAACGCTTCGGACCTGGTCGACGAAGCCGCGACTCTCGTTCGCGACTTTGACAGTTCGCAAGCGCAGCGCTCACTTCGCTCTGCGTC
>JBLHWZ010000165.1:0-12240 GCA_047629415.1 Bradymonadia bacterium
GAATGTGTCTGGAACCGTCCTTTACGAGGACCGAGTTTTCTCCCCGTCTGGGTTCACCGGCGAGCTTCTCCCAACTCCGGTCCACGCTGGGGTTGTCGAGGTGGTGCGTGCCGACGGCAGTGTTGTTGGCACAGGTCTGACCGATGAATCCGGCGCGTTTGACGCCGAATATTTTGCTCAAGAAGGCGCGTCCTATCGGGTGCGTGCGATCTCCGCCGGAGCGATCGACGGCTTCCGAGTGGAAGTGCGTGATCGAACCGGGGCATCGGCACTCTATGCGGTTGAGAGCGAGCTTTTCGAGGCGAGCGAAGCGACGGGAGGCATCGACCTTCTCGCCGCTGCGGACGACGGCATCGGCGGAGGTCTGAACATCGTCGATAGCACCATCGACGCCTTCCAGTTTGTCGCCGAGTACAGCGATGAGCGGTCCCCGACGCTGACGTACTTCTGGCAGTCTGGCCAGTCTTACTCCTGCGGCTCTTGTTACTCCGGCAACTCGATCCGGCTTGGAGGGCAGCTCGAAGATCCGGACGAGTACGACGACGACATCATTCTGCATGAGTTCGGCCACTACATGGTGGAGCACTACAGCGCCGACAGCTCGGGCGGTGGATCGCACCGAGACCGACTCGTCGACCCCTACCTCGCGTATGGCGAGGGTCTTGCCTACTTCCTCTCGTCCGCGATTCGTAACGACCCAACGATGACCGACAACTTCCTCGGGGACGCACGCTTCATTGACTACGAGGCCGTCACACTCGCTGGAGAAGATCTGGACGACTTCTACGGGACGACCAACGATGGGCAGGACGGGAATCAGCGGGAGGAGTTACCGGCGGGCATCATCTGGGATGTTTGGGACGGCCCTTCTCCCGAAGAACCGTGGGATACGATCGAACTTGGTGGTCGCACGATCGAGCTGATCTTCGAATACTTTCACGACGGAATGCCCGTTGACGTCGGCGTTCGCGGAATCGAGATTACAGACTTTATGAACGCCGTCGCTTGTGAGCTGGACGTGCCTTCAGACCTGCAGCCAATCATCGATGACCGGGAATACCCCTTCGAAGCCGAGGAAGAGGCATCCTGCAGCTTCAAGGGCACCGGCACCACGATCTCCGTCCGCGCTGAGCAGGGCGATTTGATCGCGAGTGGGGACCTCGCGGGATTGCTCTTCGAAGTCTCGCTCGACGACGGTGGAGTTCTTCGAAAGCACACGGTGAGCTGCGCAACCGATGAGTGCGTGCTTGCCTCCGAGGCAGATGCCACGACGCTGATGGTCGCTATCGCGGCAGGGAAGGACGGTCCAGTCGCTACCTCGTGGGTGGGCCGTGATGCCCTCCTGCGTATGCTTGGCGGCAGACTAACAACCGTCGACGGCTACGCCGTGCGTTCCTACCCGAGTCGTTAGATCGGGCGATCATCGGCCGTGTTTCGAATGAGAACGCTCTACGCTGGCTCAAGCAGAGCGCGCGCGGTCTCAAGCACGGCGGGGGATTCGTTTGCGGCGGCCGCATCGAGCAGGTCTTGCCTCGCTCGCTCGGTCAGCAGGTAGGGGACCATCGCGCTGGCTGCAGCTCTGGCGTCAGGGCCTCCATGCGTGCGAACGATCTCGATCAGGACGCCGGTCGCCTCTGGGGTCCGCTGCATGGCGATGCAGGCCAGAGCCAGCTCGCGTGAAGACGGATCACGCAGCCTCTTGAACCACTTGAGGAGCACAAGCTCTGCGCCTCTCTCGCGACTCTCGCCGAGCGCGACGGCGATCGCGTCCGCCGTGCCATCGTCGCGGAGCAACAGGGCAGGGTGCACCGAGAGTAGCTCGTCGCAGAGCGCGAGCCCTCCTTCTGAGTCGAAGTGGAGTAGGCCGAGCACACAGGCCGAGATGACGTCGCCTGCGTCGTCTCCTAGTCGGAGCTTGAGCCGGAGCAGCTGCGCGCTACCAGGGCGACCGAGGTCTGCGATGGATGCTGCTGCGGCGGCTCTGACCGGCCACTCATCGTCCGTGAGCTGGTCGGTCAAGATATCCAGCGCGTCGAGCGCGTTGATCTCTACGAGCGCCCGGCCTGAGAGCGCGCGGAGTGGGGCGGCCGTGTCGATTGGAGGTCCCCATGCGGCTTCCTTCTGCACCAAGCGTGCGCCCAGCCTGAAGACCGCAGCGCCAATGTGCTCGAGCCGGCTCAGCGCTTCGACTGCCGCAAACTTCGCCTTAGAGCCAGGGTCGCGATCTTGGCCGCTCTCGGCGAAATAATGGAACGCTTGAATCAGCGCCTCTGCGGCAGCTCGGCGGGACGCTGGCACGAGTCGAGCGGCAGCGCAGAAGACCATCGCGTCCGTGCTGCTGAGCAGGGCCTCGACCTCGCGAAGCTCACTCTGGATTAGCTCGTCGAGCTGGCGGAACTCGGAGAGTCGGACAAGGGACCGTTCGATCCGCGAGAGTCGCTGTTTTTTTGTTGCCACCGGGCGAGGCTAGCTCGGCGGACAGAGCGCCGTCCAGGGCGCGGCGACTCGTGCGGCCTTGGAGCGACTGGGTCACTCACAGTGGCTCCTCGATGGACCGTTCTCTCGATGTTCGGGCACCGGAATGGTGTATTCTGAGTGTATACAGAATGGTTGGCCAGTACGTTGACTGGAATCTGTTAGGGGGTATCTTTCGAACAAGCCGGGAGACCGGGAAACTAGATTAAGACGTAACAATGCATCACAATAACTCTCACTTTCTCACGTCGAAGACCACGCGAGCTGTATTCTGGTTTTCTGTATTGGCTGCGCTATCGGCCTGTGGTGCAGACGCGGAATCGGTCCCGGCAGGTACGGCCGGAAATTCGGGTAACGAGCCCAACGATTGGGGAACGACGGCAGACGCGGGGTCGGCTGACACAGGGTCCGACTGGGGCAGTGAGGATGCCGGGGGATGGGCCGAGGCTGATGCCGAGCCGTGGCCGCAAGAGGACGCGGGGAGCTGGGACGCTGAAGAGGACAGCGGCAGTTGGGCTGACTCCGACAGCGGAGTGGAGTCTGACGCCGGTCCGGACCCGGAGGAGCCGGAAGAAGAACCGATCGCAAACACCAACATCAACCTCGGTGGCGACCAGGACTTCGGCTACTTCCGACGCCAGCTGGACGACGGCATCGTGCCGGTACCCGGTACGTTCGACGCCAGCGGGTTCTTCGCCGAACACCACACCCTGCTCCCAACTCCCGACTGCGGCGAGCGTGTTTGCGTCCAGCCCATGCTCGGCGTCTTGTCGAACCTGATCAATGGCAACGACTGCACGATGATGCAGATCGGGTTGAACTCGCCCATCGCGGCGAACCCGGCCAATCGGCCTCCGTTGAGCCTGACAGTCGTTGTCGACGTGTCCGGTTCGATGAACGGCGCTGGCAAGATGGGCTACGTCCGGGACGGCCTCGACATCATGGTGGACTCGCTTCGCGACGGGGACCGAATTGCCATCGTGACTTACTCGGACGACGCCGAGACGGTGCTTCCGATGACCGAGGTAGCGCTGAACCGAGGTGACCTGCGGGCGGTCGTCGCTTCGCTGGCGACGGAGGGCAGTACCAATCTCTTCGCGGGCTTGAACATGGGCTACGAGATTGCTCACGCCGAGTACGACTCCGGGCGGCAGAACCGGGTGATCCTCTTGAGCGATGGGGAGCCGACCGTCGGAATCACGTCGGAAGAGAGCATCTTGGCGATGAGTCGCGACTACAACGTCGACGGTATTGGCTTGACGACGATCGGTCTGGGCTCGGACTTCCAATACTCGCTGATGAGCAACCTCGCTCGGTTGGGCGACGGCAACTTCTACTTCGTCGAGAACCCGGCCGCCGTTGAAGAGGTCTTCGCTGACGAAATCAGCTTTTTCACCGTGCCGGTCGCCTACGACCTGACGCTCGAGTTCGAGGAAGGCTCGGACTACCAGATCGCTGCGGTGCACGGCAGCGACCGCTGGTCGATGACCCCCGATGGCGGTCGTCTAGAGATTCCCAGCGTGTTCCTTGCTCACCGCGTCTCGCACGATGACGTCACGCCCGGCGGCGGACGACGTGGGGGTGGCTCGGCGCTGATGATTGAGCTGATGCCGCACTCTGCCACGGACGACGGCAGCGGCCTCGTGACCGGCGACATCGGTGAAGTGACCCTCTCGTTCCGCGAGCCCGGCTCGGACGAGATAATCACGCAGCAGGCGACGATGGTCTACCCACACTCGCCGTGGTTCATCCTCTCGACAGGATTCTTCGAGGCCCCGCAGAACGAGATTTCAATCATCCAGAAGTCGTTTGTGATGCTGAACATCTACGCGGCCTTTGAGATGTCGACCGACGCCTTCTACCGTTTCGGTGAGGCCGAGTTCGAGGTGGAGATGCTGCAGGGCCTGCTGAGCGCTCTCTACGACTACAATGAGGAGATTGAGGACACCGACATCGCGTACGACATCGCTCTGCTCGAACAGTTCATCAGCGTTCTGCTCGACAACGGTGCCGTTCCGCTGCCTCCCGAGTGGGAGGAGCCGGAGAACCCTTGGCCATGCGACTGAGCGACTAGCGATGAGTTAGCGGGGGATGCGTTAGCGGGGGATGTGGAGCGGAGGAGCATGTTTGTTCCTCCGCTCTTCGTTCGTGAGGGGCGTGCGGTCGATGATCGGCGGCTGGTCGTCGTGTACGATGGAAGTGCGCCGGATCGCGGACACGATTCGCTTCGCTCATGGTGTCTCTACGTCTTGGTAGGCGGGGTATTGGGGTCTCGTGGGGCCCTCGCTCTGGCGGACATGATTGGCCTCGGTCTTGGTGCCCCACGCCCTCGGTGGGCGGAGTATTGGGGTTTCGTTGGTACCCTTGTTCTGGGCCCACTGGCCGCTCGCGGTCGCCTTTCCACTCGATTGTGTCGCGGTGGCGTGGTAGCGGCGCGGGGCGCGGATTTTCCGCACTGCAAGCACACCAGACCTGATGACGACACGCGTTCGATTTGCCCCTAGCCCGACCGGGTATCTGCACCTTGGTAGCGCCCGCACGGCGCTCTTCAATTGGCTCTTTGCTCGTCACACCGGCGGGAAGTTCCTGCTGCGCGTCGAAGACACCGACCTAGAGCGCAGTACGGAGGAGAGTCGCAACGCGATCCTTGAGGCGATGGAGTGGCTCGGCCTGGACTACGATGAGGAGATGCTCCTTCAGTCGTCGCGCCGTGACGTACACGTAGAGGTCGCCGAGCAGCTTCTCGCTGAGGGTAAAGCATACAAGTGCTTCTGCACGGACGATGAGATCAGCCAGATGCGTAAGCGTGCCTTCGCTGAGGGCCGCACACGCGTCTATGAGCGCACCTGGCGTGATCGTACCGACCACCCCGAGGGTCAGTCCTACGCGGTGCGTCTGAAGTTGCCGATCGAAGGTGATACCGTTCTTGAGGACGCAGTTCTTGGCCGCATCACGGTCGCGAACGACGATCTCACGGACTTGGTCATCCTCCGGTCGGATGGCTCGCCGACGTACAACTTCGTTGTGGTCATCGACGACGCGTTCATGAAGATCACTCACGTCATCCGCGGGCAGGATCACACGACAAACACGTTCTCGCAGATCAACGTCTACAAGACGCTCGGCTACGACCTGCCGATCTTCGGTCACCTGCCGCTCATCGACGGGTTGTCCAAGCGCAAAGGCTCGCACGGCATCCACAATTACGACGAGATGGGATTCGTGATGGAGGGCGTGAACAACTACATCGCTCGCCTCGGTTGGTCCCACGGCGACGACGAGATCCTCTCGATGGCCGAGCTCGTTGAGAAGTTCACGCTTGAGGGTGTCAACCGCTCAAGCTCGACCTACGACATCGAGAAGTTCACGTGGGTCAACTCGACCTGGATCACTCAGCTTGAGCCCGCTGACCTCGCTCAGCGTCTACTCCCGCACTTGGCTCGCCTCGAGATTGAGGCCACTCAAACTGACGAACTGGTCGCGCTCGTGGCTGCGCTTCAGCCCCGATCCGACACGATGATTCAGATGGCCGAGCAGGCCCGGTTCGCGTTCGTCGCGCCGACTGAATACGACGCGAAGGCGGTGAAAAAATGGATGAAGGCTGCCGCCAAGCAGGCCTATGCTGACCTGATTGTGGACCTCGAGGCGTTGGACACCTTCGCACCCGAGGCCATCGGAGCGGCATTCACTGCTGTGCTCGAAAAGCATGAACTCAAGATGGGCAAATTGGCCCAGCCGGTTCGAGTGGCCATCACCGGCTCGTCGGTGAGTCCGCCGATCGATGTGACCCTCTCGGTCGTCGGCCAAGCCGAGTCAGTTAAGCGTCTGAAGGCTGCCCAGCACCTCCTGCCTGATCCCCAATGAACAACGCCGACATCCTCCGAATCTTCGAATCAGCCGAACTCAGCATCGTCACCACCGACGACGCCAGTGTAACGGTCCAGGTGCATTCTGGCCTGCGCGCGAAGAGCGCGACCGTCGAGTTTAGGGTGGTGTTGGAGATGTTGGAGAGCGCCGCGGCCGAGCAACAAGGCGGCGCGCTCTCGTCTTTCGCTCGCGGGCTGTATGGGGGCCTTGCTGAGCCGAAAAACTCGAAGGGGTCTGAGTTGCTGTTCGAGGATGCTGCGAAGACCGTGCTGCCCTCGATTGAGGGCCCGCTCTTCGCCGCGGGAGCGGTGGCCGCGGGCGGCGCGGAGCCGTACCTCAGCCCGTTCCCGGGCGAACTCTCAGTGGCGTACTGGGTCGAACTCGACCTCGGCGTTCGCGTGCTCACGACGCCGCAGATCAACGCATGGGGATGCACGGACGATCGCCTCGCAAAGGCGGCGCTCTCCATCCTCTTCCACCGATCGTGGGAGGCTCCGTTCGTCGCAACGCCAGAGCAGGGCACGATCGAGGAGTTCAAGGTTGGCGACGGTCTCGACGGCGCCCGCGTACTGATGATGGATCAGTGGGACTTCTACCGAGTCCGAGACGCGGCGCTCTTCGCGCTGCCTGAGAGCGACACATTCCTCTTCTCGGCTGGCACGGATGAGGACGCTCAAACAGCGCTACAAGAGCTTGCGCAGCGGCGCTACCTGTCGTCGAAGCGCCCGCTCTCAACGGGCGTTTTCAGGTTCGAACGTGGTAAGATCGTAGGCGCCTAGCCTGCGCTAGAACGCCTTATCTTCTTCCTCGCCACCACCTGACTTGAGCAGGTAGGCCTCGATGAAGCCTTTCAGATCGCCGTCCAGGACAGCCTGAGTCCTCGACGTCTCGTGTCCTGTGCGCATGTCTTTGACCATCTGATACGGGTGCAAGACGTAGGACCGAATCTGACTGCCCCAGCCGATGTCTGACTTAGCGTCGTTCACGGCCTGCAGCGCTTCGTCGCGCTTCCTTCGCTCGTTTTCGTAGAGTCGGGCCTTGAGGATTTTCATCGCCGTGGCCTTGTTCTTGTGCTGGCTGCGCTCGTTCTGGCACGCAACGACAATGCCGGTTGGCATGTGCGTAAGTCGGACGGCGGAGTCGGTCCGGTTGACGTGCTGGCCACCGGCGCCAGACGCCCGATAGGTGTCAACTCGGAGGTCGCCGTCAGCGATCTCGATCTCAATCTCATCGTCGAGGTCAGGAATGACGTAGACGCTGGTGAACGAGGTCTGTCGTCGGGCGTTTGAGTCGAAGGGCGAGATGCGCACGAGGCGATGCACGCCCGACTCTGCTTTTAGGAATCCGAACGCGTACGGCCCGGTGACCTTTATTGTGGCGGACTTGATGCCCGCCTCCTCACCGTCGGAAGCTTCGACCAGATCGGTCTTCCAGCCGGAACGCTCACTGTACCGGAGATACATACGCAGCAGCATTTCGGCCCAGTCCTGGCTGTCCGTTCCGCCAGCGCCGGCGTTGATCGAGAGGATAGCGCCGCACCGATCATGCTCGCCCGCCAACATGCGCTGGAATTCGAGTTCATCGAGGTGCTTGATGATGCTGGCGAGGAGCTCGTCGAGCTCTTCCTTGACCATCTCCTCACCTTCCTCTTCGCCGAGCTCGATGAAGGCTTCGACGTCGTCGAGCTGAGCGGTCAGCGCGTCGAACCCTTTGATGGTGTTCTCAACCCCTCCGCGCTCGACGGTGATCTTCTGCGCGTCGTCGGCGTTGTCCCAGAACCCGGGCTGGCTGACCTGCGCGGTCAGCTCCGCGAACTTCTCCTGCAGTCGGTCATAGTCAAAGATGCCTCCCCAACTCGGCGAGCCGCTTTCGGAGCGACGCGAGCTGTTCTTTATATGGTTCCATATCGATCGTGTTCTGCGGTGGGCGCTGGCTATAACGCGGGCGACGCGTGGGTACAACGGGGGATCGGCGGAGGCGGGGTCGCATAGGTCGCGAAGGGGCCGCGGTTGTCAGTTCGGTCCCCCGCGTCCCAGTTCGAGCCATTCGCACGTCCGATTTCAAGGCATAGCGACAGACCCAAAGGCGTGGCGGAAGGAGCTTGGGACTGATGTGGCGCGTTCAGCGGCAAACTGTCTCAAAGACGAAGACCTCGCTCTCGCATCGGTCCAGAATCGTCACGCGGCCACCCGAGGCCGATAGCTGCCATGGGTCCCGCCCAGTTCCGAGCACGGTTGCGACCGTGCTGAGTTCGTCTCCCCGTACGTCGTAGATACCCAGGTCTCCGCTCTCCTGGTCGGCGACGTAAACAATTCCCTCAACTTCGTCCGCTGGTCCCGAAGTGTCTGGGATGCGGAAGGTCTCGAGCGGCCCGTCGAATTGCTCTCCGTCAAAGAAGGTCGCTCGATCGTAGAATGCGAGATCGATCCCGAAGTATCTGTCGGTGACCATAACCTGTCCGCTACCGATTTCCGCATAGGTCTCGCTGATGAGAACCGGACGAGCTGGGTCGCTGACGTCAACCTCAAAGAAGTGTGGATCATACGCGACGAGCGCCGAGCCTTCGTGCAGGTCAATTCCCCGGTCCATCAAGCGCTCTGCGCCGACATCCTCTCGCTCGGGCCCCCATAACCTGATGGCGCCAACGGCACGTGATGGCTCGTCAGACTGGAGGTCGAACACCGCAAGTTCAGCGCCATCCATGATCACGAGAATTGAACCATCGAGGGCAACTCGGGTGAGGTCCTCCTGCAGAACCGCTATCTCAGTGGGCTGGCTGGGGTCCGAAACATCGTAAACGTGGAGGGTTCCGGCGGACGCATCAATCGCGACCAGCCAGTGCTCTGAGCCGATGATTCGATCGGTAGGATACCCAAGGAGACTGGCGATTTTCCACGGCGCGGAGGCCGCACAGAGTTCGAGTCCGACGACACCGGCCCCGCCCCGGGCGACCCAGGCGACGCTTCCGACGACGACGACGTCCAGGTTCGTGGCCGTCTCATCCCGGTGTAGGTCTGCGACCATCGTTTGCCTTGCCGTGGCCCCCGTCGCTTCGAACTCGAACACCTTGAGCGGTAGCACGACGCGAACTCTCTCTGCATCTCGCCGGACATCGACTGCCGCGCCGTCGGCCTCCGGCCATGAGGCCACCCAAGAGTCTGCGTCAACTGCGGCAACGAGTCGCGCTTCTCCCGGCTTGGAAGCGACGACGGCGTCGAAGGACTGCCACAAGCTTACTGATGCGCCCTCTAGAACCTGCGCCCCGATCGCTCCTGTTGCTGAATCAAGAGACCACACGCTCGCGCTGGGCTCGCCACTTTCCAGCATGTAGGTGTTCATCGCCAGGTAGACCTCTTCATCGAGTGAAGCCATCTGCATTCCGCTCAGGTACGCCCCTGCAAGGACATCGATCTGAGCGCTGCTGATGAGGCCATTGGGGAACGTGCTGAGCCCTATCCGCCCGTATTCCAGGGTAAAGGCTGGGGTGTCGGCATCGAAATCCGCCTCGGCCAGAACGAAGCTCATCGCGTCCGCGTTGCCGGTACAGGCGATCGACCTGTCCTCCGGTCGAGGCGCAGAGGCGGCGAGGCGCGGCGTACCAGGCGACGAGAGGTCTAGGAGTTTGAGTTCTTCTTCTGTGCTCAGGACGATGTAGTGCGCGAACGCGCAGACCGGATCTACACCTGCGAGACCAGGATCTTCCGTCTGGGCGATCCTCTCAGGGGGCCAGTGGTCGCTGAGATCGAAGACCATTAGCCTAGCCTGTTCGTCGTCACCCTCGCCGAATACGACGGCTAGGTCATCGAGTGACACCGCCCACGAGGGGGTTAGTCCCGCGTCGAGGACGTCGCGGAGAACTGCTTGATCGCCCTCGAATACGTAGCGCTCGAACCCCGCCGCCCCCAGTACTGTCATCCCCTCGGCGTCGTGATGGGTGAGTAGGATGCGGCCTGTGTTGATGCGCTCGAACTCAGCAAGTTGGAGACATTGATCCGGCTCGGTGCACTCGGGGCGTACCACACCCGAATCTACTCCGTCGGAATCGCCGTCATTTCCGGTATCTCCCGTGGAAGCATCGGCGACCTCGGGGTCCAGGCGAAGATCGGACTCGTCGGCACTCTCACAACTCAGCTGCGCGAGCGCGAACAGAAGCGCCGACAAGAATGTCACGACATCACGTGTAACAATCACGATTCTTCGGTTATGTGGTGGGTCAGATGTTCGCTGTCGTTTGTCACTATCACCTGCAGTGGTTGGAGCCACTGGCTACGAACGTGTTTTCTCGGCACGGGAGCGGAGCCGGGGATTGTACGCTTGAAATGAGCACACCGTTCGAGACGAGCTCCGCTCAATCGGCCATATCTGCCTGGAATTCGCTGGCTGCCGTGCGGCCACGGTCGCCCGAATTTGCCGCCGAGTGTATGACACTGGGCATGAGCAAGCGCTTCGTCATCGTCGTTTCGGTCCTCCTGTCCGCTCTCTATTCCTGCGCCGAGCGCACAGAACCGGACAACGATCGCCTGTCTCTGGCCGAGCTGGAGGAGCCGCTCGCTGCCACTCGCCCATGGGCAAGATGGTGGTGGCCCGGGGGCGATGTGGAGCCAGAACAGCTCGAGCGCGAGTTGACCGCGATCGCCGCCGCAGGGTTCGGTGGTGTTGAGGTGCAGGCCTTTGACGCGGCACTCGACCCGAATTTGGGGGCCGAAGTGAGCGACCGCATCCACGGCGTTCGTTCCGAGAGGTTCGGTGCCGCGATTACGGCGACGATGCGCCGCGCAGCAGAGCTGGGAATAGAGGTCGATCTCACGGTGGGATCCGGATGGCCCGTGGGCGGTTCGCAGGTGGAGGCGCAGGATGCGTCGACCTCATTGATGTGGTGGGAGCGAAGCGTCGTCGGCCCGATGGAACTCGACGTAGAACCGGTGCCGATCCCGACCTTGTTCTTCACCGTCGCACAGGTAGCCGAGGCCTCGTTCGGTGAGCCGCTCGGCCGGTTCTTGCCAGACCTCGCCGAGCCAGTGTCCGCCTATGCAGCGCGCGTCATCGAAGGCTCGCGCGACCCCTCGCCGCTGGTGCTTGATGACACCGTGGTGCTTGACCCGGAGACGGTGGTCGATCTGAGCGACCGCTGGGTGAACGGCCGCTTACAATGGACGGTTCCGACCGGTCGCTGGCACGTCGTGGCAATCTTTTCTGGTCCTGCTGGCGACTACCTCACGTTGACCGCCGAGCAGGGAGACCCTTTCGCCGCGGACCACCTCGACGAAGCGGTGATTCGTGCGAGCGCGGACTCTTGGTTCGCTGACTCGGAGTCGTGGGGCGAGGCCTGGCGCGGCATCTTCACCGACAGCCTCGAGTTCAAGGTTGACCGGCTCTACACCGACGACTTTCTCGCGGAGTTCGAGCGCCGTCGCGGTTACCCGCTCGCAGAGGGGATCCTGGCGGTCCTGTCGCAGAGCGCGGACAGCTTCTTACTCGACGCGGGCCGAGTTCAGATCGCGCCAGATCTGCAAGTGTCGGAGGACGACGAAGGGATCCGCTGGGACTACCGGCAGACAGTGTCCGAGCTCTTCGTCGAGCGCTTCGTTGGTGGCTTGGAAGGGTGGGCCGACGAGCGCGGCGCGCTGCTTCGTGCGCAGTCCTACGGCATCGATGTCGACGTGCTGGCCGCCGCGGGCGCCGCGCACATCCCGGAGGTCGAGACCCTCTACGCGGGCGGCTCGCGGCTCTTCTTGAAGATTGCGTCCTCCGCTGCCCATCTCAACGGCCGGGATCGGGCGTCGTCGGAGGCGTTCTCCTTCATCTTGCGCGACCACATGACGACTCCGCTCAAGGTCCGCGCCGTCGCCGACCTCCAGCTGGTGTCGGGGGTGACGGAGTTGGTCTTCCACGGAGTGC
>JBLHWZ010000166.1:0-12215 GCA_047629415.1 Bradymonadia bacterium
TCGGCCCCGCAGACCTCACCGCCACGCCGCCCGATCAGCTCACGGCAGCTGTAGCTGAGGTCGACGTGGTGACGCTGGTGACCTACGATTTTGCTGGTCCCTGGGCTGTGCTCACGAGTCTCTCCGCGGCGATTTACCGTCGCACCGAGGGCTTTGGGTTCAGCATGAACTTGGTCGTTTCTGCCTGGATGGAGTCCGGCGTTCCGGCATCGAAGCTGGTCGTGGGCTATCCGCTGTACGGGTGGGGCTGGGCCGGAATCGATTCGGAAGAGATTGGTGCCGCCTCGACTGGTTTCGCCCCGGGCTCGGACGCGGACGCAGGTGTCTACACATGGGATTTCCTCCGAGATTCAGTTATCCCGACGGCGCAGCGACACTGGGAAGAGACAGCCGAGGGCGCGTGGGCGACCACCTCGGACGGGATCTTCTTCAGCTACGACGACTCGCAGGCCGTCGAAGCCAAGGCAGACTACGTACTTGAGCAAGGGTTGCGCGGGCTGAACGGGTGGTCGCTCGGCGCAGACGTCCAGTCGGAGTTGCCCTCAATCGCACGAGCCGCTCTGGGCATCGACGAGTAGCTCCAGGCTATCTGGGTGGGTCCGCTGGCCCGATCGTGAAGCGCCTGATCTCATTGGGAGACTGGGGCTCTACCTCGAGCGTTAGCTCGCCCCACTCCATGGACTCAGTGGTGATCAGCACGACGACCCGGAACCGCTCATCCTCGACGATGCGGCCAAGTCGGTACTCGCCGTGACGCTGATCCCATGCTTGGATCTCAGCGATAATCTCACGAGATCCGAACTCATCGATCGCCCACGCACTGAAGGTCTCCTGAATCACCGGCGCGGTCGCTTGCGAGGAATTGTTCAGGGCGAGAAGCAGCCACTCCAGCCGCTCACCAGCGGGTGTCTCGGGAATCTGGGTGCGCTCCCGCGACAGAAACGCGCCGATGCCAAGCGCCAGCACAAGGAAGCCGACGAGCATCGGAATGATGATGCGTAGATTCGGTCGCGCGCGCTCGGCGGTAAACGTCGGCGCTACTGCGCTGGCACGAAGAATCTCGAACAAGCCTGATTGTTGGGCTGGATCGGGCGTGGAGATCTCGGGAGCGTCCACCTCCCTAGCGGCCCCGCTGGCGTTCAGCACAACTTGAGGCGGGGACTCGGCGTCAGCCTTCGATACAGCCGCCTTCGAGAACCTACTCTTGCGCGAGTCTCGTAATGCAGCCGCGGCACCCGACTCGGGACGCGAGAAGAGATTCTTGCGCTTCTGTGCTGGGACCGCCGCAACATTGCCAGTGCGGCAGTTCTTGCAGAGGCTCGCGGCGTCGGTCGTCTCTTCGAGAGAGACGTATCGGACCGCGCCACAACGAGCGCACTGACGCGCCACGTTTAGCTCGTTGGAGTCTTCTTCTTCCACAGGGGTAGCGACGGGGACCGGGACACAATAACGTCCTACTCGATCGCGTCCACGATCGGATGCGAAAACGTGATTCTAGCCCCCCTGATTATGCGTTTTGACTCTTCCGCGCTCGTCCTACTGACCGTTCTTTTCGGGTGCGGCTCGGACCTCCCGGCTTCCTTTGTTCCCGGGACCGATCTCACCCCCGTCGACTCCATCGACGGGGGTGAGATCGGTTTCGACACGGACCAGACGGACCTCGGCTCCGATGTAGCGACCGATGGCCAGCTCGACGCTGGACGCTGTCCCGAAGGCGAGGAACTCGTCGACGGCATCTGTCAGGACGTCGACGAATGCGCAGAGCAGCCAGAGCTCTGCGGACCACCCGAGCTCGCGGAGTGTGTCAATCGCCAGGGGGCGCCACCTCTCTGCGAGTGCGACTCCAGCGGTCCACGAACCGGGTTGCTCGACGGCATCGCAGCGTTCGACACCGAGGGGGCGCTGCCGTCCACCCTGGTCGTGCACGGTCGCGGCGCGTTCCCGGTCATCGTCGACAGTGGAAATCGCGTGATGGCCGCGGGCGCGATCTACGGTGAGGGCAAGGTGTTCACTATCGCGCACGAGGGTCTGATGCAGCGGACGGGCGACAACCCGCTCGCCGCCCTCGTTCTTAACGTCGCCGCCTGGATGGCCGCGCCGACCGCGACAAACGTCGTTGGCGTGGCCCCTGGCCTAGAGGGGGCAGCCTCAAACCTCGGTTTCGCCGGGTACACCGTGACCACTATCGAGGCCGACGCGCTGCAAGGTGTCGATGTCTTCGTGACCACCAACTACACCGAGTATTCTGGAGAAGACCTTGAGGCGATTCGCTTGTTCGTTGCGGCAGGTGGCGGCTTGATCACGGGTGGCCATGCCTGGTGGTGGGGTCGTGACCGAGACGATGAAGTTGAGAACTTCCCCGGCAACCACACGCTCCGTCCTTTTGGCATCGTCGTTACTGGCTCGACCGCCAATGATGGCGCGTACGACCTGACGAGCAACCCCGCGGCAGACATGCATCACGCCGCCTGCGCGCTCGACGCGCTCGTAGAAGATCGCGCGTCCGCCGGTCTTTCGGCGGATGCTCGCGCGATCGCCGCCTTGGCTGCCGGACAGGCGGTCACGGCGCTGCCGATCGATTCGCCGTACTTCGAGGACGCTGCGCGCTTCGCCGAGGACATCGGCCCGATCATTCCAACGGCAGAAGCCCCGATCACTCCTACGACCCAAGCGGTCGAGGCCCTCGCGCTGCGTGTCCAAGTCCGCTTCGCGCTCGATGCCCCAGCCGACCGAGTTGAAGCCCACCCGGCGGGCGATGATTTCCCAGGTCCGGTCAATGCGGGCGCCGAGCGGGTGACCGCCAGTCTTACGGTGGATGGTGATTACGCCGGCTACCCAACAGCGTTCGCGTTCTCGGGGGCCGAGGCTCCCGTTTGGCGCTCGACGGGGCTCTACGCAGCACCGGGCGATACGATCACGGTGCGGATTGATGAGCGCTTCACTCGCGCGGGCGTCGGCGTGCGAATCGGTGCGCACTCCGACGAGCTATGGGGGCTCGAAGAGTGGCACCGCGTTCCCCAGCTCACCCGGCACCAAGTGCTTGAGGCGCCTGTCACGGAGATCGCAAACGGGTTCGGCGGGCCCATCTACATCACCGTTCGATGGGGTGCTTCGCTGGGCCCGATCGGCGTAGAGATTGAAGGCGGGGTGGCCGCTGCATTGCATCAACTAGGCGAAGACGGCGACGAATGGCCCACGCAGATCGACGCTCCGTGGGTCGAGTTTCCTGCGGGCGGCATCATCTTTTCGCTTCCTCTGGAAGCAGCGCAGGGAATCGATGACGTCGGCCGACTTGGGGAGTTCTGGAGGGACGTGATGGCCGGTGCTGGCGACCTCTCTGGATTCGAAGCTGGCCGCGAGCGACCGGAGCGCATCGTGCTGGATAGGCAGATCAGCGCTGGGTGGATGCACAGCGGCTATCCCATCATGGGCCATCTGGAGAGTACGCGTGAAGTCACGACAGTCGCCGATCTAACGACGATCGGCGCGTGGGGACCGTTCCACGAACTCGGCCACAATCACCAGTGGATCGATTGGGTGCTCCCGGGGACAACCGAGACGGGCTGTAACCTCTGGTCGGTCTATATTTCCGAGGAGGTCGCTGGGGTCTCTCGCGACGACGCTCACGAGGCGATCGCGCCGGTCGCCCGCGCCGGCCGTATCGCGGACTGGCAGTTGAATCCTGACTTTGCCAACTGGAGTGTATGGATGGCGCTCGAGACCTACCTTCAGCTGGAGGAAGAGTTTGGGTGGGAGCTGCTGACGACGCTCTTCCAGGAGTACCGTGCGATCCCCGAGGTCAGTCGTCCGGGCGACGACAACGCGCGCATCCAGGAATGGGTGGCCCGGAGCTCTCGGGCCGCAGGGATGGACCTGACCGATTTCTACGACGCCTGGGCGTTCCCGATCTCCGATGCGACCCGCACCGCCGTTGAGGATCTGCCGATGTGGACGTCACATCCGATGGCCGAGTGACATTCCGCTGGGCTCGCTTGGTTGACGAGTGAGCGATCCGCGCCGACAGTCCTCGCTCGAACATTCATTGGAGAAGCATGGCGAAGTCAGCAGAACGAATCATTCAAAACCACGTCGTTCTTGCGGTGGGAGCCGGAATTATTCCGCTTCCATTCCTCGATCTGGCCGCAGTAACGGCTGTACAGATCGACATGTTGCAAGAGCTGGCTCGGCACTATGGCCAAGACCTGAGTCGGAATCAGCTCAAGACGTTTGCGACGGCTGTCACCGGCAGTTCGCTGGCTCGGCTCGGGGCGAGCTTGGTGAAGTCGATTCCAGTGTTCGGCTCGCTTGTGGGCGGGTTCTCTATGTCGATTCTTTCCGGCGCCTCGACCTACGCGGTTGGTGAGGTTGCTCGTCAGCAGTTCGAAGGTGACTTCCGCGGCTTCGATGTCGACCGAGCCAAGAGCGACTACGAGCGTGAGTTCGAGCGCGGTAAAGAGGTCGCGAAGGACGCCGAGCGCTCGAAGAGCGCCGCGGGCCCAGTGGACAAGGGCGATGTGTTCGACCAACTCGCGAAGTTGGGCGAGCTCCGCGATTCTGGCGTCCTCACCGAAGAGGAGTTCGCCGCGAAGAAGCGCCAGCTGCTCGACAAAATCGGCGCCTAGCGGCGTTTAGGTCTCGGCGTAGGCCCTCACTGGGAGGGGTTAGCCTCGGCGGGTATTAGCCAGGAGCGCAAACGTGCCGGCACATTGGGCCACTCTTCAACTTCGGCCCTGGGCAACTGAGAGCCTGGTCGAAGCGGAGGGGTTGGTCTTCGTTCGCAAGAACAGCGGCTACCCTAATCCTTCATAGGCGATAGTGGAGTCGTTTGTCGCCGCTCTCGAGGAGGTCGCCGCTACCGAGTTGTAGATGCTCTCCACGTTGGAGACCTCGCCGTCACCAAACGACCTAGAGGCAGCGGAAAAGAGGGCGCAGGTCCGGATTGCTAAGCGTTTTCGAACGGTTCCATAACAAGAGTCTATCGGTCCAGGACTTGGCGGAGGCTGGCATCAGGGTTAGATGTTAGGAACTATCACCTCTGCGCTCCCGCCTATGCTCCGCCTTTCCACTGTCCTCTGCGCGTTCGCGCTACTCATCTCAAGTGTCGCCGAAGCGGGCCCGTGGATTGCGGCTCCCGGCGATGGCTATGTGCAAGGCGGCGTCTCGTACTTCAATGCCCAAGAGGGCCAGCGAGAGGGCGTCGCGACTGGACTCGCCTACCACACGACGAGCTTCAGCCTCTACGGCGAGTTTGGTCTGCCGGGCCGACTACAGCTGACTGCCTACGTTCCGTATGTGCTCGGGGTAAATCAGTCTGGCTCGTCCAACATTCGCTACAATCACAATGCCATCGGGGACATGAGTTTCGCGCTCGACCACGCGCCGATTCGGGGATTTCCGTTCGCGTTCGGAATTGAGGTCAAAGTTCCCGGCTACGACGACCCGGTGCAGTTTGATGGCGCCGCCGGAATCGACAACGATCTCTTCGATGCGGCTAAGTTTCCGGTGCTTGGTGACAACAACATTGATATCACCCCTCGCTTGCAGATCGGGACGTCTCTGAACTCTTTGCCCGTCTGGATGCAGATGTCGCTCGGTTACAAATTTCGAAGCTGCCGCTTACACGACGAAGGACGCTGCCAGAACTTCCGCGACGGCTTCGTGGCGGACGCGTCTATCGGCGCTTGGGTGTGGCAACGCAACTTGGCGGTTCAGCTCTTTACCAAGGGCAACATCGCGGTGACTCCTGAGCATTCGAACACGTTGCCCACCGAGGAATCACTCTACATGCAGGGCAAATTGACATTCACGGACGAAGTCCTGAACGGAGTCTCCGCGTCGTTCGGCGTCGGTGGCCTTCCCTACGCCCGCAACGCCGCCCGGGGTTACGACCTCTCCCTTTCCCTCGCCTACAAGTTCTAATCATGTCGAACATTATCATTCCGAAGGGTTGGGAGATTCCCGAAAGCCAGGTCACTCCCAAGTCCACATATGTGAATCGGCGCGAGCTTATTAGGGCGCTGGGTCTGGGTACGATCTCCGGCATGGCCGCACCGCTGGTCGGATGTGGCCTCACCGTGGAAGGCTTCGAGGAGTTTGAGGCGCAACCAGTCACATCGCTGGGCGAGATTCTGCCGGCGCCGGTCAACGATCTCTACCAAGTGCCGGAGCGCCCGCTCACTCCGCTCGCGGACGCGACGGTCTATAACAACTACTACGAGTTCACGACGAACAAGCCGCAGGTGCACCGCCTAGTTGGCGGGTTCGAGGTCGAGCCGTGGACGGTGGAAATCGGTGGGCTTTGTCACAACCCTGGCCCGCTCGATTTCCAGCAGATCATCAACCAGTTCACGTTCCAAGAGCGGATCTACCGCCATCGATGTGTGGAGCGTTGGGCGATGACGGTGCCATGGACGGGCTTCCCACTCTCTGAGCTGATCGCGCTCGCTGATCCGATGGGAAGCGCGCGCTACGTGAGAATGTTCACCGAGACACGCCCATCCGTACAGCCGGGCCTCGAAGACAGGCCCGGTTACCCGTGGCCGTACCACGAGGCGCTCCGTCTCGACGAAGCGATGAACGACCTCGCCTTCATGGTCGTCGGACTCTACGGAGAGCCGGTCCCCGTTCAAAACGGCGCGCCTCTGCGATTGGTCACTCCTTGGAAGTACGGGTACAAGAGCATCAAGGCCATCTCTCGAATCGAGTTCGTCGAGGAAAAACCGTCGACGTTTTGGAACACGATCAACGACAATGAGTACGGCTTCTACTCCAACGTGAACCCCGAAGTTCCACACCCTCGCTGGTCACAAGCCGAGGAGTGGTTGATTCCGGATACCGGCAACACGCGCGCGACGATGCTCTATAACGGATACGCTGACCTCGTCGGCGATCTCTACGACGGCACCGAAAGCTAAGGCGTTCGCCTGCATCGGCTTGGGCGAGGTTTTCGCCTGCATCGGCTTGGGCGAGGTTTTCGCCTGCATCGGCTTGGGCGAGGTTTTCGCCTGCATCGGCTTGGGCGAGGTTTTCCCCTGGATGGGCGATCCCGTCCGCATCCGTGTGTCCCCACCCGTCGTCCATGGCGTGGACAAGCCGGCGGACCGTCTTCGTTCGCTCCGCTCTTTCGATGGCCCTCTGGCGTGTCCTTCCGCGTCACGTTCGGGGTGGCAGTTGTGGCTCGCTACGCTTCAGTCTCCTTCGAAGACCGGTGTGCCAAGCGCTTCGTACGGGTCGACGATCACGGGCACTTCGCCGGTCGCCCAGCTGTCGAGGAAGGCGCGCATTTGATGTACGCCCTCATTGCTCAGTGGCACCGCCGTGTGTTTGGCGCGATCCAAGCGGCCGTTCTCTCTGACGACTCGATCGAATTGGAAGAAAGCGGCGGTGCGTTGGCCGTCTGCCCAATTGCCCGACACGGGTGCTTGGTCGAGCGTAGCGAGCGTCTCGACACGCTCGGCGACGGGCGGCATGTGGGGGATCCCAAGAGTTCGCGCAAGCGATCGGCCCGCGGCTCTTGGGACCACCTCGTCGTGCATTCCTATCGCTACCAAGAGGCTCGGCGGCATTCGGTCATCGAACCGGTTCTGCAGGATATGAGGAGCCCACGCGCCGGGATCGGCTGGGTCGATGAGGTGCTGTGCGACCGGAACCAATCGGTCGAAGGCTTCGCCAGATCCGACGAGGAGATCGATGATGGGTTGGTACTGCTCAAGCTGGTCCGTGTCGGTAACGATGTTCATCATTCGCGCCCCGCCGACCGAGAAGATTCCTGCGTCGAGGTCCGGCGAGAGCGCCATGAGGCTGGTCCCGAGCAGTGAACCCAGGCTGACCCCAAGATAGGCAATCTGTCCGGTGACGTCTTCGATACCATCACCGTCGATGTCTGAGGTACGGTAGAGGAGGTCGAGCAGACGCAGTCTGTCGATAGTGGTTTGGTTGAGGTTGCCCCGAATGGCGAACGGGTCGATCTCCAGCGCCGTGAGGTCGATTCCAAGGAATCGCAGGGCGTCCTCCAGCTGGCTCTCAGGGTCGACAGACGGATGGTCACCGTGTTCGACGGCCTCCATCACCGCGACCACGTAGCCGCCCGAAGTCAGGCGTGCGGCGACTCGTCCGCCCTCGCTTCGAGTGCTGTTCAGGCCGTGTCCGTAGAAGATCATCGGGAGGGGCCAGGTCGCGTCATTTGGCAGGTAGAAACGAACAGGAATGGGAGCAACGACCGGCTCTCGTGTGTCGCTGACCAGTCCGAGTTCGTCTCGATAGTCGTGGATTTCGAACTCGCGCTCGCAGACTGTGAACTCCGCTTCTTCGGTGCAGTCCGCGCCCGAAAGCCACTCAGGAGTTTCGTCCTCCAGCTGAGCAGCGAGCCGCAGCATCGGGCCGAGGTCGTCGTGGGTATGGTAGACCGTCATGACGCTGACCTGCGCGGGGTCGAGCGCTAGTGACCCAAGTGCAGCGCGGTAGCGAGGCGCATGCGTGGCCTGCCGGTCGGTGTTTGTTTCGCCCCAGATGAGCGCCCGTGTTTGCTCTGCCGGAGCGATGCAGCCGTCGTCGTCGGCGAGCGCGGAGTCGGTAACGATGAAGGCGTGTTCGGTATCACGTTGAAGTGACACGAGCGGCCACACCACCACGGTTAGGCCGTCCTCGTAGACGAAGGACTCGAAGGGCACGCGGCTCGGCGGTTCGGTGCTCAGGTCGGCGAGGATCCAACCGTCTGATCTGGTGCTCGCTACTTCTCCGTTTGGCACGTCGCTGACGGGTTCTGTGAAGCGCAGAACGATGCCGCCAAGTGTTCCGAATCCCGAGAGTTCATTCAGCGCGTTGAACGCGTCCGAGAGAACTTCGGGCGTCTCGGCGAGCCAAGGCGCAGATTCTGCGGTGTAGTCCAGGCGCAGCCCGGTCGGGCTGGCGTCGTCCTCGGCCACCAGTGTCCCATCTGGAAAGAACTCCAACTCTTCTGCGTCGATCGCCCAGCGGTGCGCTGTCGTCCCGGTGCACCACTCGGGGGGCGGCCCGATGTCTTCGCCCAAGTCGACACCTCCGTCCGCGATAGGGTCCATACTTGCGTCAGACTCCGGGCTCGCGTCGGACTCCGGGCTCGCGTCGGTGCTAGTGTCGGCGTCCGTATCCGGTGCCGCGTCACCGCCGGTGTCGGCCGTCGCGTCTGGGACGGCTCGGACCTCGGCCTCTTGGATCGTCGCCTCGTCGCACGCGAGCAGGGCGGAGATGAGTGTGAGGGCGAGCAGAGGGCGCTTGGTCATGTTCTCACTTGATTGAGGTGCGCACACCCTAGAACCTAGTCCCGGTGGGGCTCAAGTGCGTCGTTCTCTTCACGAGGAGGGCACCGCCATTAGTGTTGCCCCGGCGTCCACGATGCTGACCCTCCGGTGCTGACCCTCCGGTGCTGACCCTCCGGTGCTGACCCTCCGATGCTGAGCCTCCGATGCTGAGCCTCCGATGCTGAGCCGCTAGCGGCGGTCAGTCAGTCAGTCTCGGTGCAGAGATCGACCCTCGCCATCAGCGGGGTTGGTCCGGGTGAGTCGAGGCCGACCTCGAAGTCGGTGATGTGAAGGTTGGTCGGGTCGAAGGTAAAGGATGGGAGATGGACTCGTCCGATGTCCCAGAACTCCCCCGGCAGCAGTTCCGGTCCGCCGAGCAGCTCGCCTCGGTCGCCATCGTGATAGAGTTGGAAGGCGGGTGAGGCGGGTGCCTCACCGTTGTTGAATACGCCGACCGCGTACCAGCGGCAGTCGCCGATGAGGTGAGTGAACGCTGGGCCGGCGGAAGAGGCGAGGCCAAAGAAGCCTCCAATTTCGCCGGTCCAGTTGGCGGAGACGCTCTCCGACCACGAGTCGGTGTCTTCATCGAACCAGGAAGAATTGACGGGTACAGCGTGCAACTGGAGGTCGGCGCCCGTGTCTACAAACGGCCAGGTGAGCTCGATCCAAAGGCCATCACCGAGTTCGGAGAAGATCTCGGCGCATTGCGTACAGAACTCGTCGCGCTCGGAGATTGTATCGGCGCAAATCCGGTGGGGACCGGGAGCAAAGACCGTGTACTGCCGATGCACGGGCGACCCTGGGAACTCGTCGCGCTCCGCGAGGTCAAGGTTGGCGAATGTGGGCGAGTTTTCGACCCGCCACACGATCTCTGCGAGCGTCTCGCTTGGGTTATCGGGCACCGCCTCGAGCAGAATCGTGTCTAGGGGTCGCGCCCAACCCAGAGCACGGCCCGAGCGGCCCAAGGGGTCGTCGGCCACGCTCATCTCGATGTTGATGGTTTTACAGATGTCTGGGAGCGCCACTCTGGAAAGTGAGCATGTCACTGTTCGCTCATCGTCTCCCTGCTCCAACACGATCTCATAATCGACGGCGTCTGGGGCGTCGGGATAGCCTGGGCTGTATCGGAAGTGGATCGATCGGCCGGTCTCTGGTGGAACTTCGATCGGTAGTTCCGATGTGTCGAACTCGAACGCCGGCGCGGCTTCGGGCGGCACCAGGATCTGAGCAATCCAGAACGTGGTGTCACTTCGATTGGCGATGAAGACGGACTCCTCCGCACCGACTCCTAGCGAGTCTCCGAAGCTCAACGCGCAGAGGTCGATGCCGATGGGTGCTATTGGACCCTCATAGACCCCGGGCTCCGTGTCGGAGCCGGGGAGCGTGTCAGATGCGTCTACTTCGGTGTCAGCGTCCGCGGCGTCGCGATCCGGCTCCGCGTCTGCTTCTCCCGCGTCTGAATCGAGGTCCGGCTCGTCGATGGCGTCAGTCGCTGCATCGTCCGCTGGATCACCGCTGAGGTCGGACCCGAAGTCATCAGCGACATCGGGATCGGAGTTCACATCGGCGACGCCGTCTGCCGGCGAGTCGTTCACCGGGGTTCCTTCGTTGCACGCGACGAGCGCAGCGAGTCCGAGGAGGGCAGGGAGCGTTCGAGAGTAGGACAGCATCGGCGGGGTGGTTGCGAAGGGGTTCATCGGCACTCAAGCCGGGGATCGAACACGACGCAACCTCAGCGCACAAAACAGAGTTGCGATCGTTGAGTCGACCGTGCTAGACGCGGCGGTCCCAAGGCCGCTTAACTCAGTGGGAGAGTGCTTCCTTCACACGGAAGAAGTCGCTGGTTCAATCCCAGCAGCGGCCACTTTGGTAAAGCCCTGATTCGTCAGGGCTTTTTCGTTTCGTGAACTACCGGATTCGGCGCCCAAATTGGCGCGTCTGGTATCGGTTGGTATAGTTTTGGTGAGCCGGTCGTAGACTAGCCGGCCGCCGGAAGGGCGGAGCTCAGAGCATACCCCCTAATACGCCGATCCGTTGAGCCGGATCCGACCCTGAATGCGACTCCCGCGCAGGCGCGCCTCCCCTGCGGGGTGCCCGATCCCCTCTGAGATCCCGCTACCCAGGTCTCGGAAGTTCTCCGCCGCCACTGGGTCGACCGTCGTCGTGCCGCCGTTGCCGTCGAGCAGGAAGAAGCCGCCTGCCTCCCCTTGCCCGTTCCGCCGCCGTCGAACCATCCTGCCACCACCGCTTAGTGAGTATTCAGCCAGGGGGCCGGGAGGTTTCGAAGAACGCGCGAATCCAACCGGCCACGGCTGGCGCGTCGTTACGGGCCGAGAGCGTCTCCCGCGCCGCCGCCGCAGCCTCCGCGCCAACCCGGTCGCCGAGCACGCTCAGCAGCCCGTCAACGTAGGCGATGTCGAACTCCGGGTGCCCCTGCAGGCAGAACACACTCTCACCGATCGAATACGCCGCGACCGGGCAGAAGTCGTCGCCAGCGATGACTCGGGCACCCGGCGGCAAACCCATCACCTGATCTTGGTGGATGTATGGGACCGACAGCTCGTCGCCAGCGCTGCTCATCCAGGGCATGCGCGCGTGGAGCGGCACCGCTCGTAGACCGAGGCCCCACCCGCGGGGCGAGCGCTCTACTCGACCGCCGAGCGCTTGCGCGATGGCCTGGTGTCCGAAACAAACGCCGACCAGCGGAACGCCGGCTGAGAAGGCGTCGCGAACCCAGTCGAGCAGTGGTGGAATCCACGGAAGCGGGTCGTAGACCGACATGCTCGAGCCCGTGAGCAGATACGCGTCGCATTCCCCCACGCCGACCGGCAGCTCGCCGTCGAGCACCGCATACGTCCGCCAATCGAAGGCCGCTGACGAGGGGTCGAGGAGCCGCTCGAAGAGCTCGGGGTACTCCTCGGCGGAGTCGGGCAGACG
>JBLHWZ010000167.1:0-12065 GCA_047629415.1 Bradymonadia bacterium
GTATTGGTGCGCCCCATACGCGACCACAGCGGCGTTGGTTACGTCTACGTGTGTCCCGCGGGCGGCGAGTTGTTGTTCGAGGACTGCGGGCCAGGCGCTCTCCTCTCGCACGCCCCAGCCAAACGAGACCGAGTCGCCGAGCACGAGCACCTGTGGCAGTCCTGCATCGGAAACTCCGGTGGGTCGCGTTCCCCTCTCGTCGCTAGAATAGACCACGTCTCCGATTGTGACGGACTGAGAGAGTCTGACTCGATGACCTAACTCTCCGTCAGGTTCGAGCGCTGCGGCCCCGTAGTTTCTCATGCGTTCTGCGAACCCGTCGGGCGCAGGAAACAGGCGCGCGCCGAGCTCACCGAGCGCGAGCGCAGAAGAGAGAAGCAAGAGCAGCCACAAGGCGCCGTCGGCCCGCGCCTCCCCTCATTGGGCGTAGATCATGGGTGCCACCGGACCGTCACCGCCCGCAAGCGCGACGAGGGCTAGGAGGCCGATGATGACGACAACGGGCAGCATCCAATACCGTTTGAGGTGGCGAAGGAAGAACCAATAGTCGAGCAACAAATCACGCATATTGGGCAGCCTAGTGTGAGAGGATTCCGCTTTCTTGAATGACCCGAGAAACCTCGGCTCCCGCCTGCCAATAGCCCTCTTCATTCATGTGGCAGTAGTCCACGAAGAGATCGTCGCCAGGTAGACCATGCGGAGCCACCGATCGGGCCCAAAGGTCCAGGTCGACGAGCGTAACGTTCGGCGCCCGTGCGGCCTCTTCTCGAATGACGTCGTTGAACGACGGACGGCATCGGTTGCGCGGCATGAGCTCTGTGTATTGTTCGAGCGCCGCTCTCGCCTCTTCGTATCGTTCCGCCTGGTAGAGGAGGAGCCCGGCGGCCCGAAGGTCTTCGATGGAGTCGTACGACAGCTCCGCAAGTAGATCGTCCACAGCCTCGGGGGGAGTCCGCCGGTACGGGTTCGCATCGTGATTTGGGGGCGGCCTGTCTCGGTGTGGAGCTGTGTAGCCCTGGATGACGTGGCCACTATCCGTGTCGGCGTAGCGAAGGTTAACAGGCAGTGTCGCTAGAACTACCGGCACGTTGGCACGCTCGGCGTCCGAGATCATCGCGCGGATGTTGTCGCGAAAAGCCTCGCGCACCGCGTCGACGTCTGGATCCTGAGGCGTATGTTGTGGTCTCGCTCCCTCGTAGGGGCCGGTCACAATGTGCTGCAGCATGCGGTACCCCGCACTCTGTCTCAAGCGGAGGTCGACCTCAGACCTCGGCAACACACCCTCGTTATTGCAGGTCGCGATGACGATCAGGTCGGGTTCGAAAAGCACCGCCTGGCTTGTGATGGCTCTGACCTTGGCCGAGTTCTGAGCACCAGCTGCCAGATTCAACACCTCGGCGCCCGGAAACTCGCGTCGCAGCGTCTCAGGAATGCACGGGCCATCTCCCTCGGGAGCCCATTCTTGGTGCACGAACGGGGTCCCCCATCGCGAACGATCCCCCGACGACGAAGATGCGAGGGATCTCCCCCTTCTCCACCGCGAAACTACTTGGGACCATCCACTGAAGGTGGTGCTCATCAAGCACCCAGGTGTCCCCATCACGAACGAAGAGCTGCCCGTCGAGATACTCGACCGCGTCATCGCGATCCGTTGTCTCGATCCGTTGTCTCGATGATTCCGGTTTGATCACCCAGAGAGACGACCTGATTCAGCAGTGCGAGCACCGCCGCGACGGTCACCACTGAGAAGAGGGCCGTCCTCCACCCGCTTAATGTTCGTCTTGTCGTCTTCACAATCAGCCGCAGCTCAGAGCCCCGATCTCGATGCATGCCGATACGCCGCAAGCGGCTTCTTCGGATCCGACCGTGATCGGCTCAGTATGCAGACACGGCCTACCATCTGGCGCCGTCCATTCGAGACTGAGGCGAGTCGCGATCCCAGGAATGTTGGCGCAGAGGTCTCCTGTTCGCTGATCGGATCCGATCTCCGCCGACCAGACGGGCGTATGGAACCCATCGAACGCGGTCACGGTGACGTCGGTGCCGACTGGGAGGGCGCCCGCCGCGGTGATCTGGGTGTTTACGCAGACGCTGTCCGGTACGTCCGGTGGCGGCGGCGCGGGCACGTCGGGGGGCGCCGGGAAGTCCTCGATTACCGGGGAGTTAGGCAGCTCCCCGATATAGACGCAGTCTCCAATGAAGGTCTCGCAGGAGTTTCCGGATCCATTGGACGCGACGACCGACGCGAGGTCGGCCGGATAGCCGTCCAGGCGGCCCGTTGGAATGTTGAGCCGAACGATCGACTCCGGGCGAACATTGACGCAGAAGCGGCCGGTGGAGTCCGTATAGCCTCGCGAAGTCCCCGCGTAGTCGACGCCATCTGCGCTCACCTGCACGCGGGGAAACGGACGATCGCCGTCGGCGATGACGGTGCCCCAAATGCAGGTCTTGTTTCGCAAGGGCTCGTCGCAATTCCACCAAGTCAGGTGCTCCACCTCAATGTCGTAGTAGGTGATTCCATCTTCCACGTAGAAAGCACCGGTGCCCTCCTCAACCCACAGGCCACGCGACTCGTCGAACCACCATGCGGTGACGGGAGCGAGTGTCTCAGGTTGTGCGTACACCTGCAGGCGAAGCCTCGCGGTTTGCCCTTCTGCGATCTGCAGCTCATCCCCGGAGTCTGCATCAAGCACCCTGATTTCGGCTGCCCCGTAGGACTGAAGCTCGGCGGGTGAGTCGTCGACCCTGACGGCTCGCATGTCGCCGGGGAACGCGTTCCAAGCGGAGAGGTCCGGCCCATCGGCACCCTGTGGGATCGGCATCGGAATGATGTCCACTCGCGCGGTCCCGGAGAACGTGGAGCCGTCTGCGCGCGCTAGACCGCTCGCAGTGATCGCGATTGAGGCCCGGCCCCCCTGCGTTGTGCAGTGCTCGTTCGGCTCCGCGACACCACCTGTCGCGACCGATACTTCGACGAAGGCGGAGCACCCAGTGAGGAGGCGCGGATAGACGAAGGACGTTTGTCCGAGAAGGACACCGACGGCAACTTGTGTCGAGCTATACGGATTCTCCGAACTCTCAGTGGCGCGCGCGACACTGACGAGGACACGCTCACCGGCCGGAACGCCTTCCATTCGGAAGTGGCCATCTTCATCGCTCCGTGCGGTCGCGCCGCCTGGAACGGTGATCTCGGCGCCTGCGATCGGGGACGAATCAGCGTGCAGAAGAACCCAACCTTCGATCGAGCCGACTTCGACGCCGACTTCGACGAGTTCCGACCGACAATTGACCGAGCAGTACTCGCAAGACGCCTCTCCGAACGCGGGCTCACACGCCTCACTTCGGTTGTCCGGGCCGTCGTCACACTCCTCGTTGGCGTCGACGATTCCGTCGCCACACTTGCCGGTTAGCGGCCCGGAGTCGACCGACGCATCAGTGGACGAATCGGGCAGCGTGTCCGCTCCGCCGTCGTCGTCGGCGTCCAGACTCAGCGTGTCGTCTAGTTCCGTCGTATCGTTGCTCGGGCCGCCGTCTGTCGCCGGGCGCACTTCGACCGCGGTGTCGTCGCTCGGCGTCTCCAAACCGTCGGCGGTGTCCGAGTTGTTCGGGGTGTCGGCAGCGCACCCGAGGCCGAGTCCGAGCGCGGCGAATAGTGCCAATCTGGGGATCAATCGGGATCGCACGACGACCTCTCAGGGCAAGCGGCCAGCTCCTCGGAATACGAGGGGCGGCGGGGACGACGAGAAGGAGGCTAAGACTCGATGATTGCAAGACTTATGGGCTATTGCAAGCGATGACGGGCAGCGGCTACACTGCAGCATCCTTTCGCCTTTTCAGCCTTGAACGCTAATCGACTCCGCGCCATCTGCATTCTGCTCGCCCTCGCGGCGATTCTGGGCGGTTGTGTCAGCGCCGACCGAACCTCTACCGAGTCCTGCGAAACAGACGGCGAATGCGATCGCGAGCGCTGCGTGGAAGGCGAGTGCCTGCCGGCGTTCGCAGTCGACACCAGCGTTCCCGAACGGCCGATTCGCGACGTAGGCAGCTCCGATACCGCGCCAGATACTGCGCCCGATTCTGCGCCCGATGCTCCCGGAGACCTTGGGGTCGACACGCTTCTGCCTGACTCTCGACCCGAGGACGGCGGGACAGTCGGTGAGTGCGAATCGAGCGACGAGTGTCTCTCCGGATTCTGCGCAGAAATCGCAGGCCGGTTCGTTTGTGTCGACGGGCCCTGCGCAGAAGGATGCCCAGACGGAATGGCCTGCGTGCGGACCGAGGTCCGAGGGGCGGGAGAGATGGACGTGTGCGCTCCCGAGTCGCTCGTCGACTGTGTGGACGCAGACCTCGACCGCTACGGCGAGGGTGAAGACTGCCTCGGACCGGATTGTGACGACCTACGGCGCGCAGCCTACCCAGGCGCGCCCGAACTCTGTGACTTGGCGGATAACGACTGCGACGGAAGAGTCGACGAAGAGATCACATTCGAGAACGCATGCGGTGGATGCGATGCGCTCGACGGGGAGCCCGATGGCCCCTGTGGAATCTGCGAGTCTGGGGCGTTTGATTGCGACTCCCCGGAGAGCGTTGCGTGCATTGGTGGCGACGACGAGTCCCTGCTGAACGAGTGTGGTGGGTGTGACGTGCTGGAGCTGGCGCCGGGAGCGGTCTGCGGAGCCTGCTCCGACGGCGTGGTGGAGTGCGACGACGCGGGGGGAGTTCGCTGCGTGGGCGCTCGCCCTGCGCCACCCGAGATTTGCGATGGGGCCGACAACGACTGCGACGGAGAAGCCGACGAAAACAACCCGGGCGGAGGCGCTGGGTGCAATAGCGGTCGACCCGGCGTTTGCACTGACGGAGTTCAAACCTGTGATGGCGCAGGCGGGTATGCCTGCATCGCGATCACGAGCGCGTCTTCAGAGATCTGCGACGGGCTCGACAACGACTGCGACACGCTCGCGGACGAGGGTGTGCTCGGCACGTTCTTCCAAGACGGAGACGGAGACGGGGCAGGAAATCCAGATGTGATTCGACGAGCTTGCGAAGCGCCACCGGGCTACGTCCTCAACGCGAACGACTGCAATGACGTCGCGCCTGCCGTCATTACGGGAGAGTGCGATCCAGGCGCTACCCGTCTCTCGGCCTGTGGCAATTGCGGATCGCGAAACGAGGTCTGCTCGCTCTCCTGCGCCTGGGCGCCGACTGGGTCGTGCCTCGGCGAAGGGGAATGTTCAGCAGGTACCTCTACCTCCACCGGTTGCGGCGCCTGTTCGGCAAGAACGTGCACTTCAGCCTGCGTCTACGAGGTCGCCTGTGGCGGTTGCAACTCGTTGTGCCGCAATACGACTGTCTGCGGATACGGCTGCCCAGACGGTTATCACTCGGAGTCGGTGGGCGAGTCCATCAGTTGTGGCTCCGGCGGCTTCGGCGCGAACGTGGCATGCCATCCGACCTGTGGAGACAACTTTTCCGCGTGCGGATACTCCTGCCCCACCGGCTACCACGTGGAATCGGTAGGCGAGACTCTGAGCTGCTCGCGGTCGGGATTCGGCGCCAACGTTCGGTGCCACCTCAACGCCGGCACGTCGTTCACCACGTGCGGCTCGGGTTGTCCGAGTGGCTACGCGGCGACGGCCTCCGGGGAGAGCCTCTCATGCGGCCGCACGGGGTTTGGGCGGTACACCCGCTGCACGCGAATCTAGCGGTGCGGTCCGCGGACGGTCTTGAGCCAAACTCTCGTCCGTTGAACTTCAGAGCAGAGCACGCCTTGTCCGTATCCTCATCAGGCGCGATAGTCTGGTTATGAACCGACGCACACTCATCTTGGCCACGGCGACGGTCTTCGCAGCCTGCAACGCCGATCGCTTCGGCAACGGGCGAGCGAGCGGGCTGGCCGGGGATGCGGAGCCGGATGTCGCTGACTCTGCCGTTGAGGGTGCGGAGCCTGACGCGCCTGACGCACCTGACGCACCTGACGCGCCTGACGCGCCTGACGCGCCTGACGTTGCCCTGGATGCGGCGTCCGACACTGATGTCGTCGCGGCTGACGTGGCTGAGGACAGCGCTACGGATCCGGAGTCTGACGCGAACGCGGGTCTGCCCCCGGGATGTGACCTGACCGGGGTAGAACTTGATTGCAGCGATCCACAGTGGACCGGGCTCAACGTAGGCTCCCCTTGCGAGGGCGAACTGCTCTACAACGGAACTCGGGAGCCCATTCCGTTCGGAACCAGGCAGAATGCTGGCCTCATGGCCTACGAGCAAGGAGTACTTGCGACGCTGGGCGTCGACCCTCCAACCGGCACACTCTGTCGGCTCCCGATCGACTGCGACCAGGAGATCACGCTGCTGACAGGCTTTGAGGGGCCCACTTTCGGCGTCTCTTTCGTTCAAGTTGGAGAGCTGACGTACGCGTTTGGAACGCGCTGGGGCGCCCATCGGTCCTTGCCGGCAGTGCGCATGGAAACAGGGCTGCTCGACCGTGCCTGGTCGACGGGCGACGCAACATCTTGGATTCTCGTCGGCGAGAACAACGGGAGCAACCGGCTCTGGCAGGATGTCACTGCGTCGACCTCCGGAGCACCTGGGCAACCAGTCGGGACCATGGTTGGTGCGGGCAGCCAGTTCACTGGGGTTGGCTCCCATCGCTACTTCATGCTCGGCAACGCCTTTGATGGCGTGCTCGGTCACGGTCTGATCTCCAGTCAGAGTTGGGAGGGCCCCGCAGCGCGCGCCTGGCCGGTCTCCGGCCACAGCGAATTCGTCGCGGTAATGGAGTCCGCGCTCGACAACCAGCTCGTGTTGCTCGGCTCGGAGCAGGTCCCGGTCGGCCTCGATTTTGCCGAGAGCGATCAACTCGTCGTTGCTGGAAGCTTTAGCGCCGTGGCGTTTGCGCGCCGTCGGTCCGACGGAGCGGTCGAGTTTGCGGTCTTCGACCCTGAGGCGGGTCTCGCGCCGGAGTGGTCCCACTTTACGGATCTGCTGCCACCAGGGCCGATCGGCGGCGGCCTCTTCTCGATGCACGTCACCGAAGACGAAGGCCAATCAAAGTTCGCCGTGTCTTACGGGTTTTATGGGCCGCACGCGTTCGAGATCAACACCGCCCGACCGCAGGACCCGCGCTGCGAGTGAGGCAGGCTCGCCTCACTCGTCGCTAGATGAAACGGCGGAGCCGGTTCACGCTGCGTTCCACACCACCGCCGTAGAACTCCTTCTTTCTCTCGCTACCCACTCAAATCGAGGCGTAAAGGAGATCCGAGAGCTCTGAGACCCAGGGATTCGCTCGCTTGAACGAGACGAGGCCAGGGATGTCGATCTCGATCTTGCCGAAGCGCACTTCAGCGAACTCTTCGTCGCTCTTAAGGAACGCGATGAGCTCTGCTGCCCATGTCTTGCAAGACTGGCAGTCGGTCTTCCCGACGATCAAAATGCTGAGCGGGGCTTCGAGAAGCCCCACCCAATCGTCTCAACCCAGTTTTTCTAGGGTCGCCATTATTCTAACTCTCTATGCGGCGAACTCCTCGCCCTTCTTCCAGTCGGCGCCGCAGAGGCCACCAGCCTGGAATGCCTGAACGGTACGAAGCACCTCGGCGGGGTTACGGCCGACCGAGAGGTCGTTGGCCGACCACGAGCGAACGATGCCTTCGGGGTCGATGATGACGGTGCCGCGGAACGCGACGCCGGCGTCTGCCTTGGGAACACCGAATGCCTTCGAGACGGAGTGGTTGGTGTCAGCGATGACCGGGTGAGTGATCTTCTCGGTGAAGAGCTCGCCGTTTGCAAACCAAGCCTCGTGGCTGAAGAACGAGTCGGTCTAGGCGCCCACGACGACAACGACGTCGTCCTCGAAGTCCTCAAGCAACGACTGGAAGCCCTTGATCTCGGTCGGGCAGACGAACGTGAAGTCTAGCGGGTACCAGTAAATGACGGCCCACTTATCGGCGTAGTACGCGCTGGAGACAGTCTTGTTCTCGCCATTAACGTAAGCCGAAGCAGTCCATTCGGGTGCCTCTGTTCCGATCATCGTTTCTCTCTCTTGAAGAGGTTGGAGGAGTAGCGCGCGAGGGTAGTGTCTGTAACGTAGGTGCCAACGGGTTCGGTGGCACGTTTGGGTAGGCGTGTGATCAGGCCCGCGATGAGCATTCCAGTGACCACTTCAATCGCCGGAATCCGCGTTTTCTCTCCAACAAACCTCTAGCGTTTGGGACAATCTGTGTTTATTGGTTGGTTGACCAACCAAGGATAGGAATGGCTAGACCAACAAATCGAGATACACGACGCCAAGAGATCGCTGACGCCATGCTCATTCTCATGGCCGAGCGGGGTTTCGATGCTGCGTCGATCGCTGCGATCGCGAAACAAGCGAGGCTCGCGCCCGGGCTCGTGCACTACCACTTTGGCAACAAGCAGGAGATCCTCGAGGCTGCTGTGGCCTCGCTTGTCGCGGTGCACGAGCGGCAGGTAGAGACGGCACTGCGAGGCGAGCTTGAACCCGCCGACTACCTTGATCGATTCGTCGCGCTCCACCTTGAGTTGAAGGATGGCTTCCCGGCTCCGAATCTCGCGCTCTGGCAAGTGGTGCTGGCCGAGGCCGCACGTCGGCCTTCGATCGCGGCGATCGTCACGCTCGGCGAGAATCGATGGCGTGATCGTCTCGCCGCTCGCTTTCTCGAGTTGAAGCATCCCGTTCCACACGCTGCATCCGCGGGGATTCTCGCGATCGTTCGAGGCTACTTGGCCTTGGCTGCGACGAGCCCCTCCTTGGTTCCCACAGGCTCTGCGATCGTCGTCGCGAGGACGGCGTTGAACGCGTTGATTCAGGAGGGCAGGCTATGAGGCCGAACTCCAGACAGACCTTCTTCCTGCTCGGCGCGCTCTACCTCGCTCAGGGCCTCCCGTTCGGGTTCTTCACACAAGCGCTCCCCGTCATGATGCGGGAGCGAGGCTACTCCTTGGAGGAGATCTCGCTGACCTCGATCTTGGCGCTCCCATGGGCCCTGAAGTTCGTCTGGGCTCCGCTCGTCGACCGCTTCGGGAACGCACGAATCGGCCGGCGAAAGTCCTGGATCCTGCCCTTGCAGGCGGCGACCGTCCTAGTTGTCGCCGGCGCGGGCTTCTTGGACCCGTCGTCGCTCGGTCCGGTGCTCTGCGTGATCTTTGCAGTGAACTTCCTGGCCGCCACCCAAGATATTGCGACGGACGGGCTGGCCGTTGACCTCCTTCGTCCGCGCGCCAACGGCATCCAAGTCGCGGGCTATCGCGTTGGCATGGTGATCGGCGGCGGTGCGCTGCTGGTCGCGTTCTCTCGAATCGGGTGGACCGCCACCTTCGCGGTCATGGCCGCCATCATCGCTTTGACGTCGCTCCCGGTTCTCTTCACACGCGAGCCGGAAAAAGCGCGCGAGACCCGCGGGGCGCGATTTGAGGCCCCAGCGAATGGTCTCCCTCATTTCATTCGAACCCCGGGCGCCATGGGGCTCCTGTTGATCGTCATGGTCTACAAGAGCGGCGACGCACTGGCGACGGCGATGATTCGGCCGCTGCTGGTCGATATGGGCCTTGGCATGGAGGAAATCGGCAGCCTGCTTGGTATCTCCGGGTTCATCGCCGGAATGCTCGGAGCGGTAGTCGGCGGCGCGCTGGTTAGCCGGCTCGGACGACGCAAATCGCTGCTCGTCTTTGGGGTCTTCCAGGCCTTCGCAGTTGGCTCCTATTGGTTCGTCGCGAATGGGACCATCGACCCAGTCATGCTCTATACGATTACGGCGCTTGAGCACTTCGCTGGCGGAACCGCGACCGCCGCGCTCTTCACCTGCATGATGGACTGGACGCGTCCAAACGCCGCCGCCTCGGACTATACCGTGCTAGCGAGCGCTGTCGTGATCGCGACCGGGTTCGCGTCGACCTTCTCAGGGTTCCTTGCTGCGGCGATCGGATACTCCAATCACTTCCTGCTCTCTGGCGCTCTAGCGCTTGCGGCGGTCGGGATGGTGGCCGTCATGACCGAAGGATCCGGGATTCATATTCGACTCAGGAGGAGCGCATGAAACGACTCGCTGTCTACGCGGGAACCTTCGACCCACCAACGCTCGGTCATCTCGATGTCGTGCAGCGGGCCGCCCGTATGCTGGACGAGGTACATGTGCTCGTCGCGGTCAACCCCGATAAGTCTCCGATGTTTGAGGTGGAGACACGCGTCACAATGTGGCGAGACATGCTTGCCGAACTCCCGAACGCTGTGGTGTCGTCCACCTCTGGTTACGTGGTCGCGTATGCCGGTGAGGTAGGCGCAGGCTGGCTCGTTCGAGGAGTGCGCGGGGCGACCGACGCCGAGGCGGAGGCGGCGCTGGCGTTAGCCAACCACAAACTCGCGCCGGACATCGAGACCATCTGGATCCCTGCACGAGAGGACCTCGCGGAGGTCAGCTCGACCGAGCTAAAGCGAAGAGCGAGTTCAGGAGAGGGCATCGAGCGCTACGCGTCGCCGATGGTCGCCGCTGCGCTCAGAGGCGAGTTCATGCACCCCACAGGGATGTGACTTTGAGCGCTTCGACCTAGTAGCCAGGGCGTCGTCTCATCCGCCCCCCTCCCGATCAACCCATTGTGGGCATCGTGGGGACGCCATGAGCGAAAGGCGGAGCGTAGCGGAGGCGGCACTCAGCGGAGCTGAATCGTGTCCGCCGAATCGTCTGCGCCGCCCGGTGTCCGCCGAATCGTCTGCGCCGCCCGGTGTCCGCCGAATCGTCTGCGCCGGTTCGCGCTTGCACCTCGCCTTCGGCCGTGTCCCTCGGCCCAGACCGCCGGTTCGAACTCTACCTAACGGTCTGTGATGACCAGGGTGTAGGGCGCCGTCTCGCTGTTGTAGCCTACAATGTAGAGGTAGGCGGGGTCAGAGTGCTCGAAGTACTCGTTGTCATCGGTGGAGTACCCGCCGATGTCCTCGCCAAGGTCGTCCTGCAACGGGCGCTGACCGGCTTCGTCCCAGACGTAGATATCCAGGTCGCCGACATCATGTTCGAACTCGAGGAACGCCGACCAGTCTCCCGCGATATCGACGTAGAAGAAGTCTGGGTTGGTGTCGCAGATTCCGCCTGGGAACTGCTCCGCGCCGATCGTCTTTGCGTCGCTGAGCCGATTGTTTGGCTCGTGAACCTCTTCGTCCAACTCTTCGCAGTTTCGAGGCGCGTCCGGTCGCACGGTCGGCGCTCCCGGGTTGGCCCAGTCGAGCTCCGGGTCTCCAGCGATCTCGACGAACGGGAGGTTGTACTCGCTGGCACGCTGGTCGGTGATGACGGTCATGTCGGAGCGACGAACGATCAGCGAGGTGGGTACGAACTCGATCGTCGGTGACGAGCCGATCGACATCGCCGGTTGACCGGCACCGTCGCCGACTCGCAGGCCGGTGTTGTTTGGAGCGTAGGGCGTCGTATGTTCCTGCGCGTACTCGTTGCTCGCTGGGTCCCCGCTAGCCGTCTCTGTCGTGAGGAAGACGAGCAATCCACCGGCGGCCTCGATCTGCGCTCCGATGCCATCCACATAGCTGATGTAGTTGGGGCAGTTCGGGCACCACCCGGTCGTGACGATGAAGTGGATCGACGAGTAGTCGTCCCACTCGTCGGAGCAGAAGAAGTCCTCCAAATCGAGGGTCTGCTGCGTTCCATCCGCCCAGTAGGCGTTCTCCCAAATGACGTTCGGGACGACCTGGCCGATGTCCCAACCTTCGGGCATAGGATAGCCACACGTGCCAGGAAGCGTTCCGCCACCCGTGTCTTGGGGCGTCGTTGCGACATCTTCAGTGCCCGTATCTGACGTCGTGCCAGTATCGGCAACGCCGGAGTCTGACGTCGAATCGGTGGAAGTACTCGAGGTCTCGTCTTCTCCGCCGCAAGCGGCGAGAAGCAAGGCCAGTGCTGGAACGATGGAGCGGCGCATGGTGATCTCGTAGGGTTCCGGGAACGCGCGGGAACGATAGCACAGTCTCAATCCCGGCGATTCACAATTGCAGGCGAGCGCCGTTAGGCCCATGCTGCGCGCATGTGTTTGCTAGCCTTTCTCTCCCAGGTTGT
>JBLHWZ010000168.1:0-11951 GCA_047629415.1 Bradymonadia bacterium
CTCGCTGAAATCGATCTCCTTGAACCCATTTGAGCCGATGAGCGCAGCCTCGGCGATGAGGCCGCCCCAGTGGTTACTCGACCCCACCCACCCATGCAGCTTGCGATAGAGGTCGGTCCCGAGGGACAGATCGATGCCTCCCGAGGTCTCCTGCGGCACGCCGCGGGAGATCAGGTTTAGCGCGCCACCGATGGTGTTCGGACCATAGAGAACGGTGCCTGGGCCCTTGAAGACCTCCAAGCCCACCATGCGAGTCATCAGCGGAAAGTAATAGGCCGCGGGCGCCGCATAGGGCGCGGGTCCAAACAGGATGCCGTCTTCCATCAGGGTGAGCTTTCGGCTCCGTTCGGAACTGGCTCCACGCAGGCCAATATTCGGCCGAAGACCATAGCCGTCCTCGCTCCGTGCTTGCACCCCCGGGACCTGAAGAATCACCGTCTCGGCGTTGTCGAAATCGTGATCATCAAGCGACTCCTCGTCGACCACCGTAGCGGAACCACCGAGCCTCATGAGGTCTTCTGCCTCGAACCCCAAGCGGATTGGCGGAGGCCTCTCATCGCCGACCCCCTCCTCGGCAGCGCCTGACTCCTCCGTGGCGCCGCCCTCCTGAGCCATGCCAGGAACAGCAGCAAGAACGATTAGGACAAGAGAACAGAACTCGGCGGACGATAGCGTCATGGGGCAGCGTGTGTCGCCCACGGATCGCCGTGGGCCAGGCAGGAAGTCAGCGGCAACCGTCGACCTACGAGGTCGCTGTCACGCTTCGTAAACGAGTGAAATGGGGACGTGCCGCCCTCCCTCACCGAGCTCCGATGGAATTCGAGCGAGGCGTCGCAGCCTATTCACGGAGATCTCCGCGAACTCGTCGAGCTCCGGAAGGCCGGAAGAGCGAACGAGGCGCAACTCGATGATAAGGCCGCGCTCGTCGACGATCGCGATGAACTCGACTTCGAAGGGGCCAGCTTCGCCCGCGCCCTGTAGGATTCGCCGAGGGGCGTCACCGAGCTGAGCGAGTCGGGTGCGCACTGCTCGGTCGTAGCGCTCCTGCGCACGGCGAACGGCATCACTGTCAACTTCGGGATTGGTGGACGGAGACACCAGCTCTTCGGTTGGCTGGGCGATAGCAACGGCTACCGGGGTGGCCGGAGCTGATGGCGCGGATGAAGGCGCGGGGACAGCGGCTACCGCCGAGTCAGCGTTCTCAGAGACCGGGATTGCATCAATGACCGGCGCAGAGGCGACCTCGATTGGCTCTTCCACCACCACCGGCTCTTCCGGCTCAGGACGTTCAGCCACAATCTCGCGGGTCGGCGCTTCTTCGCGCTCGAAGCGGTCTTCTGCCGGGACAGGCTCCAGCTCATCTTCGATGTCCGCGACCTCGATCTCCTCTTCTTCTACGACCTCTTCTTCCTCTACGACGGGCTCGGGCTCGAAGTAGACGACCGGCGGCATGATAAAGGGCTCGACGCTAACAATCCGCTCAGCGAGGGCATCCAGGATCCGCGAGTCTGCGACGCCTGGGGTCTCCACCGTGAACAGGACTGCGAGCACGACGAGGTGGGCGACGCCTGAAAGCACGGTCGCAGAGCCCATTCTTGTCCAACGCATTCGCTGAATTTTGAAGTCTTGCTCTGAGTTCACTTTCGCCAATTCGGATTTGAGAGTCGTTTTCAAGCGGAGTCACCGAAGGTGGTTCCGGGCTCAGCCGGTTGGAAGCAGCCTATCGCTGCCTTTCACCTGTCTGAGCCTTATGCACGGAGTGCTAGCACAGGAACTCTGATCCTTAAAATGATTTTGAAAAACGTTATCAAAATCAATTCGACATCGTGTCTTCGTTGCCAGAACGCTCCATGGCCAGTATTTCGCGGCATCCCCACGTCCCTCGGTCGTAATGAAAACTCTCCGCTTGCTACCCCTCCTCCTCTTGCTCGCCCTAGGAGCCTGCGATCGTTCCGCCGACAGCGGCGAGCCCTGCAGCTCTGAAGAAGAGGCGCATGCACAAGAGATCGATGAAGCAAGTGGCGAGGCTGCACCGGATGGGCACGCAGCCAGCACGGAGTTGGTCGTCTACTCCGGCCGCTCCGAAGCGATGGTCTCTCCCCTCATCGCCGCATTTGAGGAAGAGACCGGAATCGACGTCCGCGTGAACTACGCCGGCTCGTCACAGTTGGCCGCCACGCTCCTTGAGGAAGGCGACCGCTCACCTGCAGACGTCTTCTTTGCGCAGGACGCCTCGACAATGGGCCTCATTGCCGCTGAGGGAATGCTCGCGCCACTCGGCGACGCGGCGAACAGCGCCCCCGAACACTTCCGTGACCCCGAGGGACGCTGGGTCGGTGTTAGCGGCCGCGCCCGCTCGATCACCTTCAACACGAACAACGTCGCCGTCGATCAGCTTCCCGCGAGCCTCGATGGCTTCCTAGCTCCTGAGTGGAAGGGCCGAGTCGGTTGGGCCCCAGAAAACGCGTCGTTCCAATCGGCGCTGGCAGCGATGGTGGCTCTCGATGGCGCAGAGGCTGCAACCGCCTGGGTCACAGGCATGCTCGCCAACGAAGCACGCCCGTTCCCTAGCAATACGCCTGGCGTCACTGCGGTGGCGGCTGGCGAAATCGACGCAATGATCACCAATCACTACTACCTCTACCGCATCAAGGCGGAGCAGGGCCCCGACACACCCATCGAGAATCACTTCCTCCGCAACGGCCGCTCCGGATCACTCGTAAACATCAGTGCCGTTGGAATCTTGAACACCGCCGAGAATCGTCAGAACGCCGACCTGTTCGTCGCGTACCTCCTCTCGCCAGTAGGCCAGACCCACTTCGCAGAGGAAAACGCAGAGTTCCCAGTTACCGCCGGAGTCGCCACTCCGCAGGGCTTGCCCAGCATAACGGAGCTCGCACCACCCAGGGTCGACTTCGCCGCGCTGGCTGATCTGGAAGCAGCGGTCATGATCCTGCAGACCGCCGGCGCTCTCTAGCGGCCTCGGGCAGCTAGCTCGATGGCCAGACCGACTCTTCGCGCTACCGTTGGCGCTTTTGTCGCCGCGGCGGCGCTACTGCCGGTGCTGTGGCTCTGCGTTCGTGGAGCAGACGCCGGCGGCGTGGGGGGCCTCTTCGAGGTGATGATCCGCGATAGCTGGGCGACTTTGATTCGCTCGCTGGGGCTCTCGTTCGGAGTCGCGGCCTTGGCTCTTGCGGTCTCCCTACCGGCCGCTTGGCTCACCGAGGCCACGGATCTGCCTGGACGTCGGGTATGGAGAGTGCTGCTCACCCTGCCCTTGGCAGTCCCATCCTACGTAAGTGGCTTCGTCGTGATCGCGGCGTTTAGCCCGCGGGGTTGGCTGACCGATCTCGGGCTCTCAACTCCCGACGTTTACGGGGCGTTTGGCGCCACCGCCGCGCTCTTCTTCGCCTACCCGTATGCGTTACTCCCGATTCGCGCGTCGCTCGCACGACTGGACCAGAACACATGGGATGCCGCCCGCTCACTTGGAGCCTCCCCCGTAGCAGCCTTTCGCCACGTGGTGCTGCCCCGCCTTCGACCGGCCCTCGCCAGCGGTGGCCTCTTGGTCGGGCTTTATGCGCTAAGCGACTTTGGCGCCGTGTCGCTAACGCGGTTCCGCACCCTCTCCTACGTCATATACCTACGCTACCAATCACTCTTTGGGCGTGATGAAGCCGTGCTCTACGCATGGTGGCTCGTCGCCGTCGCAGCGCTTCTGGTACTCGCTCACCGGCTCGTAGGTGGCGCGGCAACTCGTGGTGTCGCCGCTCACCCGACCAGAGCATGGCAACCCTTGCGGCTTGGACGATGGCGCTGGCCCGCGCTCGCTTTCTGCACCGCGGTGACCTGCGCCGGGGTGGTGCTTCCGGTAGCCGTCGTCGTCTATTGGTTGGTGCGCGGCATCTCCAACGGAGCCGAGATTCACCCCTTTGGTGGGGTCGCGATCCGGACCGTACTGGTCGGCCTCGCAGGCGCCACAGTGGTGGTGCTGGCAGCGCTCGGCCCAGCTCTTCTACCTGCCGGGAACCGATTCACCCGCTTTGTTCGCGGCGCCGTTCACGCCGGGTATGCCCTGCCCGGCATCGTCGTGGCACTCGCCCTCGTGTACTTCGCGACCCACGGGTTTCCCGCGATCTACCAGACTCTCCCGCTCTTGCTTCTGGCCTACGTCATTCGATTCGTCCCCGTCTCAGGGGGCACCCTCAGCGAGCATGCGGACGCGCAGGATCCACACCTAGTCGAGGCGGCACGCTCGCTCGGCCGAACGCCGCGCGAGGCTACCCGACAAGTGGTTCTCCCTCTGCTCGCCCCCGCACTCTTCGCAGCGTTCGTCGCAGCGTTCATCTCGGTGATTAAAGAACTTCCGGCGACTCTGCTCGTCGCCCCCATTGAGTTCGACACCCTCGCGACGCACATCTGGGCGTTGACGGAAGAGGCCTTCTTCACTTCGGTCGCGGCACCCATCTTACTTCTGCTGATCCTCTCAGCGCTCCTTATCGGCGTCCTTCAGCGCTCCTCTCCATGAGTTCAACCTTCGCAACATCGCTGACCGATGTCGGGATTCGCTACGGAAACGTCACCGCCGTCGCTGATGCTTCGCTCGCCGTCCGACCCGGCGAAGTGCACGCGCTGCTGGGGGCTTCCGGAGCAGGAAAAACCTCGCTGCTTCGCGCAATCGCCGGATTCGAGCGAGTTTCGTCAGGCACCGTCCACGTCGGTGGCCAGCTCGTCGACGGCGGCGCGTGGACCCCTCCTGAGCGACGCAACGTCGGAGTCGTCTTTCAGGACTACGCCCTCTTCCCGCACCTCACCGTCGCCAAGAACATCGCGTTCGGCACCGACGGACGCGACCATCGTTCCGCACGAGTTCAGGAGCTGCTCACGCTTGTCGGACTCCCCGAAATGGGAGCGCGAAAGCCATACGAGCTCAGTGGCGGGGAGCAGCAACGAGTCGCCCTGGCACGAGCGTTGGCCCAAAAGCCCGCCATCCTCTTGCTCGACGAGCCCTTCGCCCACTTGGATCCGAGCCGCAGAGACTCCTTACGTGATGAGACGATGCGCATCGTCAGGCAAACAGGATTGGCAGCGATTCTTGTTACTCATGATGCGCAAGACGCGATGGTTGCCGCGGACGTCGTGCACATCATGCACGGGGGTCGCATCCGACAGTCAGGCTCGCCCAGGGAGATCTACGAAGAGCCCCGCTCTCGTGAAGTCGCCACCGCGCTCGGTCCCGCGAACTTCCTAGACACTCACTCCGAGTTGGCCATCGCCCTCTCGAGAAATGCGACCGTGCACGGGGAAGGGAAAACGCTGCTGATACGCCCCGAGTGGCTGGAATTCTGCGACGAGGGAACTCCGGCAGACGTGATCCTCGCACGATTCGAGGGCGCGACCGTTGGCGTGAAACTTCGGATCGGAGACGCCGACCTGGAATGCCGCGCGACGGGCACACTGGTTGCCCCAAACGGCTCGTGTCATGTCCGGGCTCGGCGCGGGTGGCTGCTGGAATAGCGGGCTGTGTGGTTGGACTGCGCGTGCCGCGGCACTCTCGCGGATCTGTGCAAAGGCTAACTCATGCCCGAGGGGGTCGAGTGAGGAGTGATGAGCGGCGGCACTGCTGATCGTTCCCGTCGGAGGCGTTGAGCCTGATGTGGGGTGGGTTTGGCCGATGTGGCACCCAAAGCAAAATAGAAAAAGCCCCGAAAACTTAACGTTTTCGGGGCTTAACCAGGCCTAGATCATTAGTGACCCGTACGGGATTCGAACCCGTGTAACCAGCGTGAAAGGCTGGCGTCCTAGGCCTCTAGACGAACGGGTCAAAGTGTTCGCAAAGAGCTATTTGCAAGTGGGCTGTGCAGGGCTCGAACCTGCGACCAATGGATTAAAAGTCCACTGCTCTTCCAACTGAGCTAACAGCCCAGGGGGCTAGCGGAGGCCGGAAACTACTGATTCTGATTCGGGTGTCAACAGATTCGTACCGGCCAGTCGCACTTTCTTCGAATCTCCGACAAAGAAGCGCCAAAAGTGCGGTTTGCCAAACCACCTACGTCGGCGCTATTCTCGACGGTCCAGCATCGCAATGATCATGTGCGCCGCGTCCTTCGAACGAAGGCATTCGCGGCCGTCTGGATCCCGCGCAACCACGACGGCATCCTCCGCGCGTACGCTGTAGACCGTGTCACGACACGAGACGATCGCCTCGGAGCCACTCGTAAGTGTACGCTGCAGATACAGATGTAATTCCATCCGATTGTGGACGGTCAGTTCTCCCAGAACTCGTGCGATTCGCGTGCTCTCATGCGCGGTAGCGAACGCACCAGTCGCGGCGTGCTCTTCGTCGTCGGGAAAGAATCCGCCGTGATCGGTGGACTCCGCCGGCGGACGCTCGAGCGTCACATCCGTTTTACATGTCTCGCGATCGAAGGCCGAGAAAATGTTCCCGCCTTCGTCCTGCCCTTTCGTCATGAACAACCCGGTTCGAGCCAGCATAATACAGAGGGCAAGAGGCGATCGCAACGTGCCCTATCCGGTTGTGTCGCTGAGCACCGGCGCGCGCACGACAGAGTCCCCGATTGACCAACCCACTCGCCCCGCCTAAACCACGAGCCATGAGTCCTAAGGTCGAAAATAGTCGCGTCCGTAGAGCAAGAAGAATCGGGATGAACGCCCTCGTTCTCATCATCGCCTGGACGATAGGCGCGGTCACGATTGGTGTCCTCAGCGGTGCCATCGAAGACGACCAGCCTGAGCCGACTGCGGAGGGCTAATGGAACGCGTCGAAGAGCTGCTCGGCGACCTCGAACAAGAGGTTATCGAGACCCGTAGCCAGACTATCAAGACTGATAACTCGCTGCGTAACCTCACCGGGGACATCAAGAGCATCGCGAAGCGCCAAGAGGCCTACGAGCGCAAGTTCGTCATCAACTCCGTTGCCGCCTATCTCATCTTTGCGGGCCTGGCATTCGCGGGCCTGTTCCTCTTCTTCCAAGCCTCCATCGCGCGGGCCCAGCTCGACCGCGAACTGGTAAGCGACCAACAGGCCGCCTTCGAGCGGCGGATCGGCGAACTTGAGGCCGAATTGGAACGACGGCGGGAGTCCGAGCGCGAAGCGTATGAGTTCTTCGAACTGCTCGCTTCAGGTCGACGTGACGAGGTCGTCGAGCGATTCCCTACGGTCCAAGGGCGCCTAATCGATCGGGCTACCATCGAGCTCTTCCGGCGCGAAGTCGAACGAATCCGGCACGAGCTCGCGTTCGAGAGCTTCGAACTCGGATTGCAGAACTGGGAGAATGATCAGTGGCAAGAGGCACGAGATGGCTTCGTCCGTTCGATGGCCTACGTCGAACTCACCCACTACTCGCCCAGCCTGCACTTCCATCTCAGCGAGAGCCTCTTCGAGCTCGACGATCACGCTGGCGCCATTCGTTACTATGATCTCGCGATCGAGTCCGGTGATCTAAACCGAAACGACTCCATCGTTGCGCACTTCCATCGAGCGGACGCCCTGCGGAGGACCGAACGCTTCAACGAAGCGATCGACGCGTACAGGCTCTTCCTCCGGCGCTACGAGTCACACTACTGGGCCGGGGCTGCACGAGACCGCATCGGTTCAATTCAGCGGCGAATGGCTGGCGAATAGCGAAGTCTAACGCCCGCGTGTCAGTTACCCACTCCGCTCCCCGACGAATCGGCGGCGCCAAAACGAGCGAATGGCCGTGGGAACACCACGGCCATTGCGCGAACGCACTTCGCTCCGATCCTAGCTCGCCAGGGACTCGTCGGCAGAGTGGACCGACGGGTAGTCGAGAATCTGACGACGCGACAGGCGCCATGAATGCTCGATGAGCCATGAGACGCTGCGCTGCTGGTCCTCGGCCGCTTCCTTCAGTTCTTGGTGAAACGTATCGCTCATGTAAACGGTAACTTTGTTCTTCATCAGATGTCCTGCCATGTGGTGTAGTGTAGAAGTGCATCCTACATGTAGGACATTAACGCCTAACCGCCGCGGTCCGCAAAAAAACGCCGCAATCTGCTGCACCCCACCGCGCCCCGCATCTCGCCGACGTGCCACACCGGGAGCGTGATACCCTCCAAACCTTGCTCTCAAAAACGAAACAACCGCACTCATTATAGAGCGCGGTCGTCAGTTCAGCAGCTACCGCTCGACTATTCGCCGAGCGGTGCTTCGTCAGCCGTCTCGTCAACACCTGCTTCGATGATCTCGATGGAGCGAGGGTACGAGAGTCGGTAGCGTGAACCCGTCAGCGGCCGCGACCCGGGGGCGAAGCTGAACGACACGCCGTGGAGGCAAGCCCGGGCGTCGTAGTCGACGAGGAACTGCGCATCCAGATTAGGCTCAACGAGCCCAACGGGTCCTGGAGGGGCGAGTTCCACAAACGGGCCACCTTCTGGATCCTGAATCTCAACTGCGATCTCGAAATTGGAGCAGAAGAGTTCTCCACCCAACTCGCCGGCTCCCATACAGGTTGCGTCCGTGCCGCAGTCCGAATCAACGTCGCAGGTTCTTGGCGCTTCGCGGAGACAGTTCACATCAAGGTTCTCGCGGAGAATCTCACCGATGTTGTTCAACGCTCGGCTGAAGTCGCCCTGACAGATCGACTCTTCGATCCCACGGCTACCCACAAGGTCGATGAGAGCTCGGTAACGCTCGCCATCGCGTGCGTTCGCAGCTCCTTCGCCTTCCTGAAGCTGTGAAATACACGAGAAGCGGGGACCGTTCTGAGCGAGTTCTTCGTAGGTCTGAAGCTCCAGGTTGTCGCTCGGGCCGATCAAGCCGGCGATGAGGACACGACTTTCGTCGCCTCCCTTCAGGTCGACGAGGTACTCGTAGTAGTTCTCGACAGGTACGAGGCTGTCTCGGGTCTCGATCGCGTAGCAGTCGTTGTCCTGTGTGATGCTGAACGCATCGTTGTTCGAGCAGTCGTCCTCATCCGTGAGGAAGATGATGACCAGGAACGCGTCGTCCCGAAGGAAGTCAGAGTTTGCCGGCCCGAGATCGTCTCCAAGCGAAAGCTCCAGAGTCTCGAGGCCACGCTCGAATGCACCACCACAGTCGCCCGCGGAGGCGACGCATCGGAAGTCCTGAGCCAGCCGCGCCGTGTCAAACCCTTGAGACGGATCGTCGGTGCTCACGAGGTAGTTGGTACCCTCAAGGAAAGGCCGCTCGAACCGAACGTTCTCGCAGTATTCCAACTCGGGCGGCGTATCTTCACACCGAAGCGACTGCAGCGGGCCCGGTTCCGTTTGGAAGAGCCCACCGTCGTTTCGGTCCGTAGTGATGACCGCCATGTGGAAGTCCGCCTGCAGATCTGCCAGCGCGGTGATGAACTCGTCGAATCGACGGCCGAGCTCCACCTGCTCCTCGCGCATCGACGGTGAGTCATCAACCACCCAAAGGATGTCGACCGCGTTCGATCCCAGACGAGGACTTGTTTCGATCTGCACCGAGACCAGCGTGTCGCCGAGCGGGACGAGCGGATGCTCGTTGCAGCCCGCAAGCGTGGCTAAGCAGAGGGAGAGGATCGCGAGGTTTCGAAGGCTTTTTCGCATCATTCAGTCGGCGATTCAAAAGGACCCTCAAAACCTACCAGAGGACCCACCCACCCACAACCTGCGACGCACGCCTAACGCGGCCAAGCCTGGTGGCCCGAGGTACTGCCACCGCGGTCGGCGAACGTCAGGCGTAAACCAGCCGCCCCGCCCAGCTCTGCGCGGCGCACCAGGAAACCCATCGATGCTGCGTGGTGGTGGTACTCGCCTGCATCGTCTGCGCGAGTCACCAGATACTCGCGCGTCCCCACGCCACCCACATCGGTGTCGAGTTCGAAAGGTCGCTTGAACTCGTAGGAGGCGGAAACCTCTGTTCCGTTCGGCGGCGCCGACTCGGGAGCCAGCTCTGCCACCACATGTCGCAGCGTGCATTCTGCAACATCGCCGGACTCAAGCGCCGTGAGCGACGTTTCGCAGCTCCGGTGAGACGCCGCGTAGAACCGCACGCTCGCATTGCCGTTGCTACGCGTAACGTTGACCGTGCAATCGAGCACCTCAGAACTCGATAAACCGCTCTCGCTTAGTGTTCCGTAGCACGAACCGGGGGCCACATTCTGGAGATCGGCGGCGACCTCAGGGAAGTAAAACTGATAGAATTCCTGGGAGTACCTGCAGCTGAATTCAGGGACAGACGGGTCTGGCTGAGCGCAGCCGCGAACGAATGACTCGAGCCCGTCAGCGGCACCATCCAAACTCACCGTGTGCTCGAAGTAGTTCGTGGCCTCCGCAAATCGCTTCGAATCCAACGTTGCAGCCCAGCGCTCGTAGAAAACGAAGCCCGCGAGCGCTCCCCCGGCCACGATGATCAGGAGGATCATCCACCCGATTACCTGAGCGAACTGGGTATTCGAATTCCGGTCACGCTCGGCGGCGGCGGAGAAGCCGCCAGTCACATCAATCGACGGGTCCCCCAGCGCGGACCGGATGCGCTCGGTCGGCTGGCTTTGCGCAAGAGTGCGCTCAATTTCCTCGGCCAGTGGGTCGCTTAGTGCCGACATCCGGATCGTACCCTTCGCCTTCGCCGGTGAGGCTGGCAGACCGAACTCGTCACCCGCAGGTACGCTGAATCCACCCGAATCGATGGCATCGAAGGAGCCAGTCAGGTGAGGCTTATTTGTATCGAGTTGAAGTGCGCTGTCGGCGGGGTCTACTCCTAGCTCGAGATTGCCGAAGCCACCCAGTCGCTTGGGCGAACCCTCGACAGCGGATTTCACCTCGGGTTCCGTTGAGGCGAACGCGAGTTGCTCCAGCGGCCCGGAGGACTCTAAAGAGTCTTCCTTTTCCGGCTTCCCTGCGCCCGGGCTGGGTAGAGCCGTCGGCCGATGGGTAGACTTCGAAACTGCAGCGCGGCCCTTCGCCTCCCCAGACTGACTCATACCGAATTCGGCTCCGCCGCCCATCCCGGGGCCGATGCCAGAGTCGTCTAGCGACATCAACTCGTCGAAGAGAGACGGTCGACCCACTTCCTCGTCCCCGACCGCGGGTCCGCCAGAGCTCGACCCGCTCAGGCTATCACTCGCTCCGACAAAATCGTCGCTCGGCACGGCACCGAAGTCGCCGCTCATCGACGCGACGAACCTCTCATCAGACGGCACACTCCCAAGGGCCGAGTCATCGAACGGGTCGGGGACCGACTCCGGATCCGTAGGAGGAGCGAAAGCGTTCGGCAGCGCGAAGGCAGACGGATCGAACGCTGTCCCCACGACAGTCTTCTGCACCGATGGCGCAGAGACCTCGGACGACGGCGCTATGACTGTCTCCGACTCGGGTACCACAGGCGCCGCGGCATCTGTCCGGTCAGTAGTTCCGGATCCCGCTGGGACTATGCCGCCAGCCTGAGTCCCCTCACCACGCAGCGTCGCGGCCGGCTCCCTGCGCTTGTTCACCGTGATGTATCCTCCGCTCGTGCGGACGACGTCGCCACGCTTGCTCTCAGAAAGAGACGATCGAGGTCGGCGCGGCTTCAGAATACCGGTGACCGCCGCCTTCGCCTTCTTGTTCGACGAGTAGGGAACGATTCGAGCCGCCGCACCGATCGAGCGAATCGCAGCAGCATAACGCTGTGCATCGTCCATCGAAACGTCCTTTTTCACCACTGCAGGGATGGACGCGACCAGCTTCTCAGCAACCTGACGCGGCAATCGGAACTTCTGTTCCAATCGAGTTGCCGCCGCCGCAGTTCCGCCGGGAATTCCATCGATCCCGACGATCAGGACGCTATGCCGTTCGTTCTCTTCGGCCATTCAACCAGAAGGGGTCTTCGTGAAGCTTCGCGATTTTAGACCGGACTGACCCGCGTGACCAGTGTCCTCCTCACTTTGCCCATCCTGTGTGGGGCAAAGTAGGTATCTCGCCTACCGCACCCTAATCCAGAT
>JBLHWZ010000169.1:0-11923 GCA_047629415.1 Bradymonadia bacterium
GCGGAACGCTTCTCCTATCTGCTAACGCCACGCCGACTGTACATTTGCGAGCGTGAATGTGTGCGCCGCGCGTCGAGCTTCGAGTGGGTCCTGACCTACGCCGCACAGCGCACGCCAGTGCTGGTGCTTCCGCTGCAGTTCGGCGGGGGATGGGGCGTGGGCGGAGAGCCGGACCGAGACAACAACTATCGGGTCGACCCGGAGCCCCAGATTGTCGGCGTACCGGCCGGTAACTTCGACGATGCTTACGAGATCGCGAGGAGTACCACGAGAGGCCGCCAGACCGCGTTCTTCGTGCCAGGCATTGGCTTCGTGATGAGACGAACAGCGTCAACGGTCGAGACTCAGTTGGAGGAACTGATCGCGTTCCGGATCTTGCCATGAGTGTTCCCGAGCATCTTAAAGAAACGGTCTCTAGCCTGCCGCAGTCTCCCGGCGTGTACATCATGCGCGGCCACGGGAAGGAGATCATCTACATTGGCAAGGCGACGAACCTGCGAAGCCGGGTACGGAGCTACTTCTCTGGAAACGACCCTCGCGCGTTCGTTCAGTATTTGGATCGGCTTCTTGCCGAGGTGGAGTTTGTTCTGTGTGCCAATCCCAAGGAGGCTTTACTCCTTGAGAACACACTCATTAAGCGTCACAAGCCTCGCTTCAACTTCATGTTGCGGGATGACAAAAACTACCTGGCCATTCGTATCGATCCGCGGAAGGAATGGCCGCGCGTGGAGCTGGTCCGAAAGATAAAGAAGGACGGCGCTCACTACTTCGGCCCTTATCACTCTGCTGCGAAGGTCCGGCAGACACTGAACATTCTCAATCGATACTTTCAGCTCCGGACTTGTAACGACTCTGTCCTTCGCAATCGGACCCGCCCATGTTTGCAATACCAGATTCGACGTTGCCCAGGGCCGTGTGCAGTGGGTGTAGACCGCGACGCGTATTTGGATCATGTGCACAACGCCGAGATGTTTCTCTCTGGGAAGGAGACGGAACTCCTGAGTAACCTGGAGGGCCGCATGCTTGGGGCCTCCGAACGGTTGGAGTTTGAGGAAGCGGCCCGGTTTCGAGATCAAGCGTCGGCGGTCCGCGCGTCACTCGAGCGGCAAGGTGCCGTGCAGACAACACAGGTCGATCGTGACGTTGTGGGCTTCTATCGGGAGGCGGATGACGTCGCGCTGGTTGTGATGGCATTCCGGCTGGGCTCCCTCAACGATATTCGGTCGTTTGCTCTGACGGATCAGGTCGTGCCAGATGGACAAACGATCGCGAGTTTCATCGCACAGTACTACGCGGCTGCCGGACGCATCCCACCCAAAGAACTTCTGCTGCCGACGGCGCTGCCGGTCGAGGATCAAACTGAGTCTGCGTTGGCGGAAATGCGGGGAAGTAAGTGTGCGATTCTGGTTCCACAGCGGGGCGAAAAGCTGCGTCTGGTCGAACTGGCCAACGAAAATGCCCAAGCGTTCTTTGGCGAGTCGATGTCGACGAGTGCACAGGCAGAGAAGGCTCTTCAACGGGTAGCGAAACGTCTGCGACTGGATGGACTTCCTCGCACGATTGAGTGCTACGACATTTCAAACTTTCAGGGCGCACATATTGTTGGGTCTCGAGTGGTGTTTCAGGATGCTGTTCCCGACCGAGCGCGGTATCGGAAGATTCGGATTCGGAGCGTTGTCGGGCAGGACGACTTTGCCTCGATGAACGAGGTGATCGCTCGTCGGGTGGCCTCCTCTCGGAAGAACGACGACCCGATGCCAGACCTCATTGTGCTCGACGGCGGCAAGGGCCAGCTGAATGCCGCGCTCGCTGCGCTGGCCTCGTTTGGCTTGGAGTCGCAGCCTGTTGCCGCCCTCGCTAAGAGCAGGATTGTCGGTACAGATGCTTCGGACGTCGCGGTCCGCTCGTCGGAGCGCGTGTTTCTCCCGGGGCAAAAGAATCCGGTCATCCTGCCCGAACACACGCCGGAGTGTTTGCTCCTGGCGCGAATTCGGGATGAGGCGCACCGGCACGCGATTGAGTACCACCGCTACCTCCGGAGAAAGCGGACGCTTCGAAGCACGCTGGAGGACGTACCGGGGATTGGAGCAGGACGGCGGAATCAACTGCTCACTCACTTTGGGTCCGCGAAGGCGGTCGCCGCTGCGACGCTGCCTGAGCTTGAGGGAGTAAGCGGCTTGAGCAGGATGCTTGCGTTTGCCGTCTTTGAGCACTTCCATCCGGGCGAGGCCGATCCCCCCGCGTGATGAAGTTACAGAAGACCATCCTAATCGCTTTCCTGGCTTTGCAGGGCCTCCTCCCCATCTGGGCGCTCGTTGTCCCCGGGCACCACGCCCGCACGGACTTCACCTGGGATATGTTCGCGGTCAGACGCGACTGCTCGCCATGTCAGCTGAGCTATACGATCGGCGACCAACCGACTGAGCGCGTGTCTTGGGGACTTCGCGCTCCCTCGATCGTGTTGGACCCACGTCCGAGCTTCTTGGCCGGACTGAACACGACTTCGCAGCAGCGGGGTGGGGCGGTTCCCCGCGGACTCTGGGACACGATCTGGAATGCGCCAGCCATTCACCAGGACTCCGTCGACGCCCGGGCCGACTTTGATGAGTTTGGCGGCGAGTTCTTGTTGGTTTATCCAAGCTCGTCGCGGGCCGCGGGCATGTTTGCGTTGAATACACGGGCGGCGCCGCAGGTAGCACGTCTCAAGTCCGTGCGGCGGATGGCAATGGTTGGCGATGGCGTCTGCAACGAGATGACCAGCGCGTTCGAGTCGGCACTCGATGACTCCGCCGCTGATCCCTGGCTTCGCCGGCAGGCCCTGCTGTGGGACCGGAGCGATCGCCGTCTGGCCGTACACGGTGTCTGTGAGTGTTCGTATAACGGTGGGGAGCCGATTCCTGTGGTCGAAGCAGGAGCCAATCTCTGTGGAGGTTCCAATGAGTGAGTCCCCCAAGCGCGGACCTCTGCAGCGCTTGCTGGAGCGGCCGGTCCGAGCCTCCGCGATGGCGTTTATGCGCGTCGTTGTAGGCTTGGCGACCTGGTACGAGGCAACGCAGAACGTCGCTCGAATCGGGCAATATACGCCGGGTCAACTGCACCTACCGTATTTTGGAACGCTGAACTGGGATGCGAATCAGCTGCATGCTCTCTGCGAGTGGCAGATGCGCTTTGCGGTCGCGGTCGTGCTTGGCCTGTTCACTCGTGTGTTCGCGCTTGCGGCGCTTGTCTGCCAGGCGAGCCTCTTCTTGGTTAGCCAGCTGAACTTCAGAAATCACATCTACCTGATGTTGCTTCTGCTGCTGCTGCTCTCCTTCGCGCACGCGGACCGTGCCTTCAGCATCAACGTCTTGATTCGCCGCGCGCTCGGAAAGGCAACGCCCCGGGTCGTGCCCTCGCTGCCGGCGAGGCTGATTCAGGCACAGATCCTGATCATCTACCTATACAGTGGCCTGCACAAACTCCTGCTAGACTTCGGCAACGGCTACGCGCTCTGCCGTTTTCTCGGGCGGGACCTTAGCCGTGGGCGGAGCGGGAACTTCTTCAGCGAGAGCGAGCTGGAGTGGATCTCCACCTATCTGAGCAGAGAGGGCTGCACGGATGCAGCGCCGGCGTTCATTATTGTCGGGAGCATCGGCACGATCGTCGCGGAGCTGGGACTGGCGGTTTCGTTCGGCGCACGCAGAGGCGTGCTCGCTGCGATCATCGTGGGCGTCGGGATGCATACGACTATCTGGTGGTCCATGGACGTCGTCACTTTCGGCATGATGATGGTCGCTACGTATCCTCTCTTTCTTGTGAGCCCGCCCTACAGCGAAGCCCTACGGAAGGGCGACGACGCGACTCCGGCGATTTGGCTACCGTGGCGTCGTGACAAGAATGCTCAGACCGCGAAGAGCTCGGCTGCGGAGGCGTAGGTCGTCTCCGCGATCGCCGCCGATGGCTGTGCTCGCAGTGACGCGACGGTATCGACGACATGCAGAATGTCAGCGGCCTCGCCTTGGTCGCGCGATTTGTCCCGCGTAGCCATGAAGGGGGCGTCTGTCTCTAGCAGGATCGTCTCAAGCGGAAGGTGTACAGCGGCCCGTCGAACTCGTTTCGAGCGCTCGCGAGTCACCGCGGCGCCGATACCGACGTAGAAACCGAGTCGCCAGTATTCCGCTGCGATTTCGGGGCTCCCAGAGAACGCGTGTATCACCCCACGCAATCGGCCGCGGCCAATAGACTTGAGCGCTCGGATGCAGTCTGCATGCGCTCGAACGCAATGCACGATGAGCGGCAGACCTTCTTCGGCAGCGAGAGCCGCGTGTGCCACGAACCACCTCTCTACGCGGGCACGTTCTTCGTCGGTCTTGTGCCGCACGTGGTCGAGTCCGGTCTCTCCAACGGCCACGACGCGGGGGTCGCCGATCAGGTTCTCGATCTTGCTCAGGTCGGGTTCCCCTTGCAGGTACCAGGGGTGATAGGCTGCAGCGAAGGCCCAATTCGAGGCTGGTGACTGCTCCGGGTCTGACGGGTTCACTAACCGTAACGTCTCGCTGGGCCGGATACCGGGTACGACGCAGCGATACTCATGCTCAGCGGGAATCCGTAAGCTCTGCGCCGACATACGGTCAGCGTGGATGTGAGTATCAAAAACGCGCATGTAGCATCCTCGGCCTTGAGACCCCGCGGGGGCGAGATTAGGGTCGCGCGGTCTCACGATTGGAGCATACCATGAACCGAATCTTCGTCGCGGCTCTCGCCGCGATCGCGCTGCCATCAACCGGCTACGCGCAAGATCGAATCGACGTCACCTACGACAACGTGCATTCGATGACTCTCGATAACGGCCTCGAGGTGGTGGTCGTTGAATCTCACGCCGTGCCCATCGCGACGATCGAGATCGCCGCACGCAACGGAGCTTTCACCGAGCCGCCGGAGCTAAACGGGCTCTCGCACCTCTACGAACACATGTTCTTCAAGGCGAACGCTGAGCTCACTAGCCAGGAGGCCTATCTCGCGCGACAGCGGGAGCTAGGCATGATCTTCAACGGCACGACGGGCAATGAGCGCGTGAACTACTACTTCACGTTGCAGTCGAAGAACCTGCGCGAAGGACTGGAGTTCATGAGCGCGGCGATTCAGACGCCAATCTTTGACCAGGACGAGCTGACGCGGGAGCGCGAGGTGGTCCTCGGAGAGTACGACCGCAACGAAGCCACGCCGACGTACTACCTCTTTGAGGCGTCCGACGCCCTGCTCTGGTTTGAGTACCCGTCCCGCAAGGACTCGCTCGGCGATCGTCACACGATTCAGACGGCGACGGTCGAGCAGATGCGCGAGATGCAGCAGACCTATTACATTCCAAATAACAGCCTGCTGATCATCTCTGGCGACGTGACTCCCGAGGACGGCTTTGCGATGGCCGAGGAGATCTACGGCGACTGGGAAGCTGGCCCGGAACCCTTTGAGAACAACCCGATCCCTGAACATCCACCGCTCGCCGAGAATGTAGCGACGATCGTTAACCAGCCGGTGAATGTCTCTTACTTGCGGCTCGGATGGCATGGTCCCGACACGCGAAATGACGTCGAGGCAACGTACGCCGCCGACGTCTTCAGCTTCATTCTCGCGCAAGACGCGTCGACCTTCCGACAGAACCTAGTCGAGTCGGGAATCGTACTGGACGTTTCGTTCGGGTACTCGACTCTGCGCTACGTTGGGCCGATCAGCCTCACCGCGGTGACGCTTCCTGGGCAAGAGGAGCAAGCCATCGCCGCGATTCAGGCAGAGATGGCCCGATTCACCGAGCCGGACTACTTCACCGATGAGCAGATTCGGACCGCGCAGACGCTCTTGGCCGTCTCCGAGATTTACAATCAGCAATCAGTTGAGGACCTCGCGCATACGCTCTCCTATTGGTGGTGCAGCGCGGACCTCGACTACTACCTGACCTACATCGACGAGCTCTACGAGGTGACTCGCGACGAGATGCAGCGCTACATCGAGACGTATGTTCACGGGAAGCCGCTGGCCGCTGTCTTGATGACCTCAGAGGAGATCGCGACGGAACACGGTCTGACGGAAGAATGGCTGCTTGAAGCGGTCGCGGGAGGTGCAGAATGATCAAACGAATCACCCCACTTTGGGTTTGCTTACTCGCGGCTTGCGGCGGCAACCAATCAACGGCTGACGAACTCGGCACAACGCTCGACCCGATCGTAGCAACTGACGTCGCTTCGGGCAGTACCTCGCTCAACACCGACACGGAAGACTTCGAGGTCGACGGCATCCACGTCATCCATAAGCGCACGGAAGGGAACGCGATCGTCGACGTTCGAGTGTTCATCGACGGCGGCGCTCACTATTGGACCGCCGACACCGCAGGTGCCGAGCGCCTCGCAATAGGTGTCGCCACCAGTGGCGGGCCGGCCTCGATGGAGAAGACCGACTACACCGCAGCGGTGGAAGCGATGGGCTCATCCATCTCTGGCTCGAGTGACTACGATTACGCCTCCCTCTCGATGAGCGCGATCGTTCCCTATTTCGACGAGACCTGGGCACTCTTCGCGGAGACGATCACGAATCCTGCGTTCCGCGCATCGGACATCGAGTTGCGAACGGAACAAACACTCGTTTCTATCCGCACCGAAATGGACGATCCCGGCTCCGGGCTGGGAACGCTCGCAAAGGAGGTCGCCTTCGCAGGTCATCCCTACGAGGTCCGGCCGCAAGGTACCGAGGAGACCATCGCATCGCTGTCGGCGCAGGACCTCCGTGCTGCGTATGATGCGCTCTTGGTGAAGTCCCGAATGACGGTCGTCATCGTCGGGAACGTCTCGCGCGAGGCTGTCGAGTCGCTGGTAGCTGACGCGTTCGGAGAACTCCCCGCTGACCTTCCGGAAGGCTTTGTCTCCCCACCTGCTGGTTCCTTCGACTACGCGGAGAGCAACGTGACACTCCACGAGCGAGAGCTTCCGACCAACTACATTCTCGGGTACTTCGCGGCGCCGCCGGTTGCTCACGAGGACTACCCGGCCCTTCAGGCCGCGCTTGAGATCCTCTCGGACCGACTTTTTGAGGAGGTTCGCACGCGACGAAACCTGTCTTACGCGGTCTCGTCTGGAATCTCTGACCGTCGCAATGTCACTGGCTATCTCTACGTCACGGCCGAAGAGGCCAACATGACGATTCAGGTCATGTACGACACCGTGGATGGCATGATTGATCCAGGCGTCGCGGAGCAGGACCTTCAAGATCAGATCGAAGGTTACCTCACTCGCTACTATCGAGGCCTTCAGTCGAACGGTGCACAAGCTTCGATGCTCGGTCGCTGGGAGCTGATCGGTGGGGGACGCGAGAACGCCGACGTACACGTCGAACGGTTAGGCGCCGTCACTGCCGCGGACATCGCAAGAGTGCTTGAAACCTACGTTCGCAAAATCCAGTTCGCCATCGTGGGTGACCCCGCCGCGGTCGACACAGCACTCTTCTCAGGCCGATGAGCGGCCCAGGACCAGAGCATCCAGACAGCGGCGTGAGATTCATATTCTCACGCGGCGAGCATTCTTCACTTGCAGCTTCTTTCACCGTGGCGATCATGCGTCCGGACGGCGACCTCAGTGAGGCTGCTGTTCAACTTGACCGTGTGAATAAGACGACCAAATTCGACGGCACGGACGGATGGTCGGACTGGGAAATCAAAACCGCGAATGCGCTAGCGCGCACTTTAGTGAAAGGCGAATCATGGCCTCGGAGATTGGCTCGATGGAAAATAGAAAAATGAAGATCTCACTCCTGGCAGGGGTTCTATTCCTCGGCCTCGCTGGTCCAGGCTGCGTTAAGAAGGGCATCCACGAAGATGTCTTGGCTCAGCTCGCGCAACGGAACACGGACTACGAAGGTCTCTCGTTGGAGTACGGCGACGCGTTGGCAGAGATTTCTGTTCTGGAGGACCATCTCGGCCTCTGCCAGTCGGATCTCGCCAACCGCACCTCTACGTTGGAGATGACGCAAGGAGAGCTTGCGCAGTGTCGCACTCAACTCGAGGAAGCTCGTCTGCACCTGGAGTCCAGCGGAGAGACCGCCCGCCGCTTGGCGGAACGCCTTGAGGAACTTGCCGCGATCGAGGCGGAACTCCGTGCCCGCGACGCGATCTTCACGGACATTGTTGCCGCGTTCGAGGAGCTCATCCAGAACGGATTCGTCGAGGTCGCGATCGAGCGCGGACGACTCGTCATTAAGATGCCGCAAGACATCCTCTTCGAGTCAGGCAGCGCTGATGTTGGCGAAGAAGGGCAACTCGCGTTGGCTGAAGTCGCCAGCGTTCTTGGGCTTCTGACCGAGCGAGAGTTCCAGGTCGAGGGTCACACCGACAACGTCCCGATTGAGACCCGTCGGTTCCCGTCCAACTGGGAACTCTCGGCTGCACGCGCGCTCGCCGTAGTGCATCTCTTTGAGGAGAACGGCGTTGCGTCGTCCAACGTCTCGGCAGCTGGCTTTGGCGAGTATCGGCCGCGCGCGGGCAACGAAGAGAGGGAGGACCGAGCGCTGAACCGACGAATTGAAATCGTGATGGTGCCGGATCTCGAAGCCATCTTCGGCGAGATCACTTCGAACTAGGGTGCGGTCGGCTTCCATCGCGGGTCCCCAACGGCTAGGGGTTGGAGACCCTCAGGAAGTGTGACCCGTATGAGAACCCTCGTATTTTTGGCCATCGCCTCAATCACGTTCGCGTGTGGAGGCGGCTCCGTGGAAGCGCCCGCACCGGCGCCAACTCCCCCGGCACAGCCCACTCCTGCACCGCCGCCGGTGCCGGTCGTCGAAGAAGACCCAAACAGTGAGCTGGTTTGGTACGTGTACTGGGAAGGGATTCACTGCCTGACGGTGTATCCCCAGCCGGGTCTCGTTCGGTCTGAGGAGCCGCACAACGCGAGCCCGACCTTCTCGTCACGCAACGAGCACTTCAGTGTGATCTCGGCGTACTACGAGCGCGAAGATGAGCTCGCGCCGGTTATCGAAGCCGCGACTAGCCTTGAGGACCTCCTGGAGCGCATGGCAGCGATGGCGGACAGCGAGGTCGAGGAAGCGATCAACCCGATCCAGTCGGACTATTAGGGTCGACTCTTAGCGCGAAATCCCGAGCGTATACTCGCCGGTGTTTTCCAACTCCTCGTAGGTACCCACATAGATGCGGTACCGGCCGGGGAGCATGGTCCCGCGAATCACTGGGTTCAGTCCGTCTTCGTCATCGGCGCAGCTCTTGAGGCCCCGCGGACCCTCGATGAAGAGGGTCGTGTCGGTGGCGGAGCGCACGCGGAACATCAGATCGGTTTGATCGGTCAGGTCGAGGATGTGGTCCGGGACTTGCGCGATCCAGCCGCTGCATCCGGGGGAGAGGTCGGACGCCGCGCGGGATCCGCCTGCCTGTCCGGTGAGTACAGCGTGCGCCGAATTTGCGCCGAATCTCAGCCCGCCGTAGGTGCCGTCAGCCGTTCGCTCCGCTGGCTCGCCGTCCGTGATCGCTGCGGGGAACCGTCCGCCGAGCACGAGCGGGTCTGGGGTGTAGATTCCAGCACGAATGGTCAATTGATATGGCGCGGTCGCATCCGAGTGTGTGCCGATGAATACGTTGTATTCGCCAGCCATGAACATGCGCGCGATGTTTGGATTTAGATTGTTGCTGTCATCGGCGCACGTCCAGCTGCCGTCGGGAAGTCGAATGGCCATCATTAGGTCCATCACTCCCAGGCCCTGCGGAGCTGCCACTAGGGTTAGCGCTTGGTCTTCCCCGACGATGAAACGGTGGTTGCCCACTTCGCCTTCAGGGATGAACCCGACGCATCCTGGTCCGAAATCCCGAGCATCTTGTGGCCCGCCAGCCATGCCCGTCAGCTCTGCGCCGTCGAATGCGGCGCCGAGCGTGAGGTCACCGTCGCTTCCTTCTTCTACCTCCTCGGCGGGAGGCTGGGCCTCACCCTCGGTTTGGTCGGAACCGCCGCGCGCGCAGCCGGAAAGGAGAACGCTGGTTACCAGCAGAGCGGAGAGAGAGTTGCGTCTCATTTGGCCTCGATCACGCTCTTCGCTCGATCAGTTGATTGTTCAATCATCACAAGAAGGTCGTTAAACTGGCCGACTGACTTTCGCAACGTGTCGAAGTCGAGGGAGTACCGGCGCTCCTTGCCGGCCTTCTGCATCTGGACCATGCCCACGCGCCGAAGCAGCTGGAGGTGGTGTGAAACCGTGGAGGTCGTGAGGTCAAAGTGGTCCGCGATCTCTGTCACCGCGAAGTCTCGCATCGCGCCGGCGCCCGGTGTGCAGAGGAACTGCAGAATGGTCTGCCGCGTATCGTCCGCCATCGCGCGAAGGAGATCGATATCGTAGACGAGCCGGGGAGAACGGAGGCGGATTCGCGTGGCCATGTTGAGCAACTCTCTTAGAAGGACGATCCGATACATATCGGAACGTCTTTCTGAGAGCAAATTCTTAGCGGCTGGTTCTATGTAGGAGGTGCGATGCCGAAACTCTCAAATAAACGGGCCTTTAGCGCGCTCGTTCCGAAGACGATCACTTTGGACCTCGCCCGGGTCAGCGTCACGTTCAGGCGCGCCGGTGACATGACGAAGTCCGACCACTCGCTGGTCACGAGACTCACAAGCATGACTTCCTTCTCACGACCTTGAAATCGTTCGACCGTATCTACTTCGATACGTCCACCGTCCTCCACCGCCCGAAGGGCCGAGCGAATCGCGTGGCATTGCGCTCGAAAAGGCGAGACGACACCGATCTGAGAGGCTGGGTCCGGGTGGTCCAGCATTGGGAGCAACTCCCGGATCGTCTTCGCGATATGGGCGACCTCGTTTTCGTTCAGCCGCGGCGTGTCGGCGGGCTCGGTCTCGACCCATACAAACCCTCGGCTTGGGTCCAACTCTACGCTCTGCTCAGAACTGTCCTCGCTGTCCGTCCGGGACGGCATCACCCGGTCTCGAACTCCTGGCCAGGCGCACAGTTTTCCGTCGTAGAACGCGTTGTTTGGAAACTCTTGAACCGACTGACTCATCCGGTACTGGGTCGTGAGCATGACGTGCGGAACATGCGGCCGCAGTCGAGCGAAGAGCGAATGGTCGAGTCCTTTGATTCCACTCTCGCTCAGCACGCCGCCAGGTGATTCCACATTGGAGGAGAGGGCGTCGTCGGCCGTGACGACTGGAGGAAGTTGTTGGTCGTCCCCCACCAGTACGAATCGTCGCGCCAGGTTCACAGCGGCGAGCACGAGCGGCTCGGTTAGCTGAGAAGCTTCGTCGATGATCGCGACGTCGAAGGCTGGCTCGTCAGATCCGTCCTCCAGAATCGAGAACACCGATGAGCTCACGCAGGCGTTTGTCGTAGCTGCAACGACCCGCACAGAGAGTAATCGGTTCCGAAGTTCCTCAAGTGAGTGGGTACGGAGCGCTAGGTCGTCGCTGTAGTGCGCCTCGATGGGACGTTTGGCAGCCGTTAGCGCGGCGTCCAGCTCTCGGGAGCCTCGGCGACTCGGTCCGATGCGGAGCACATCCGTGACCCCGGCTTCCACAACCTTCGCCAAGACGTTGTTGACGGCCGTGTGTGTACAGGCCGCGAGCAAGACGCGCTTGTCATCAGCCAGCAGACTGCAGACGAGCTCCGCGATGACGGTCGTCTTGCCGGTTCCCGGAGGCCCGTGGATGAGAAAGGCGTCGTTGTCTCGCAGCGCCTCAGCGACGGCGGTGCGCTGCTCGTCATTTAGCTCGCGCTGTCCACTCCCCTTCACTTCGATTGAGGCGACTTCCTGTGGGGCGATGCCCAGCGTGCGCTGGCCTGCATGCGTTTGCAGGGCGGGGAGTACGATTCGCTCCAGACGGCTAGGAGACGAGGTCGAGACGAATCGGTAGAGCGCTTTGTGCATCGCTCGGAATCCGATGCGCAA
>JBLHWZ010000170.1:0-11878 GCA_047629415.1 Bradymonadia bacterium
CTGGCTACCCGCTCGTCGTCGCCGCCAATCGCGACGAGTTTCTGGCCAGGCCTGCCGAACCCATGACTACCCTGCAGTCGAGGGGACCGCGCGTCTGGGGAGGGCGCGACTTGGAAGCCGGCGGGACCTGGATGGCCTGCAACGAACATGGCGTAGTGGCAGGATTGACGAACCATCCCGGCGGTCGACGTCCGGAGGGTCGGTCTCGCGGTGAACTCCCATTGCGCTTCGTCGGAGGGCCCCTCCGGCTCTCTACTCTCGAGCCGACTAGCGTGGCGGCCTCCGTGGCCGAGTGGCCACACATTCACGCCGCCGAATACAGCGGATGCTGGATGTTCGTCGGAGGCCGAGACGGGTGTTCGGTACTGGACATCAGCCACCCGGATGGTGTTGCTCAGTCACTCGCGGCCGGTGCGCATGTACTGGAGAACCGGCCGTTCACGCCGGAATCTCCCAAAGCGCGAAACACCCGATTGGAGATTGAGGCTCTGGAACTCGAAGGCCCGATCGAGCAAGTCGCGGAGCGGCTGCGTCGGCTCTTCGCGAGCGTCGAGCCCGCAGACGACGACGACCCGCGCCCCGCCGAGCTGCGTGCTCGTACTGTGCACTTTGGCGTTTATGGCACGCGGACATTTTCCGTGTTCGCCGTTCCAGATGCCGGACCGCCCGTAGTCTTCTTCACGGACGGGCCACCTGATACCAGCGAGTTGCTGAGGTTCGCACCTGCAGACGGTTAGCGGCACCCGACGTACCGTTAGGGCACCTGACATCGGTCGTGCACCCGACCTACCGTTAGGGCATGAGTCGGTGCCCTAGGGCACGAATCGGAGCGAGATTCCAGGTGCGATTTGCGTGAGCATGTCTTCCGTCAGCAGCGGTCCCTCGCCGTCGCCTGGCTCGACCATGTCACTTAGGAACGAGAGCGAGCCGGAGACGTCCAGGCCAATCTCGAAGTGCCTCGATATGCCGTATGCTAGGCCAGTTTCGGCTATCGCTCTTAGTCCGACCCGGTCGACGCTGGCGCCCGACTGGGTTCGAAGGCCGACGAACTGCGGGCCGGCGGCGATTTGGTTGCGCCACGACAACCCAGGCGCAAGCGGAAGCGAGTATCCGATGCCACCGACGAGGGCGGCTCGGCGAATCCGCCGATCGTCTCGGCCAGTGGAAGAGCCGAAGTCGATCTCAATCAGTCCGTGGGGGCGTCGCGCTTGTCCGCCGATGGTCGCTTCGATCGCTGCGCGCTGCTCCCAACCTCCGTACGCTGCCCGGAGCGGGCTAGCGGTGCCGAGGTTAAGGTTGAGCGTCCAGTCCAATGGCCGGGAAACCACGGTCTCGCCTTGCTCTGCGAGGTCGACATCGCGCTGGCCGGCGAGGAATCCCTGATAGAAGCCTTGGCCGAAGTGCACGGCGAAGAGGTTGGCGCGGAACTCTCGGTCGACCGTACCGCGGCCGCCGGAGGAGGACTCGGCCCAATCCAGATCGTCGAGTCGGATCTGCGAGCCGTCAGAGACGTCGACCCATGCTTCCTGGTTGCCGCGCGAAACGAGGTACCCGCTGTCGGCGCGACCGCCACTGGCGAGCGCGATTTCAACCGCCCGATCCCCCGCGGTCGTGATTTCAGCGTAGGGATTGCCGCGCTCATCCGAGAGAGAGAGGCGATCGGGTGCTCCGGCCTCGATAAGAAGCGTCGCGGTCGCGACAGCGCCGACGTCGAGGAACGAGACGGCGCGGTTCTGCTCGGGTGGGCTCGCGTAAACTGACAGACGTGCGTCGGGCGTGGTGACCGCGGCGTTGGCGGCGGCGATATACGCTGCGATTTCGTCGTACGTTAGCCCGCCGTCGCCGTTTACGTCGGCAGCGCCCACGATCGCGGAGCGAAATTGGTGGGAAAAGACGCCTGCTTGGTATTGGCCCCACTCGTGGACTTCCGCTTCGCCGGTCGTCGAGAGGAATAGCCCCACGCGCGGATATTGGCGGACCGCGGTCGCGGAGGACAGGTACTCCTCGACAGAATCCGCGTACGCTGGGTCAGCCTCAGCGTCGTCTGACCATCCGCGACCATGCACCATGAAGAACGCGTTGCATGCGTCGATGACGAGGTGCGTAAAACCGGCGACCTGGGGCCGGACGATCTCGTCGAGCATGTCCGACCGTGTCCAGGCTCCGTCTGCGAGGTTCAAGTAGGCGTGAGAGCCCGTCGCGTCGCGCGTTTGGCCGTGCCCGCTGAAGAAGACGTGCAGGACGGTCTCGTGTCCGTCAGCTTGTGCGGATTCGATGGCCTCGTAGGTGTCTTCGAGCGCTCCCAATAGGTTGCGTCGTGTCGGCTCGCGAGAGATTGGTACGAGGTGCGGAAAGAGCTCCTGGCTCTCTGCGTCGAAGGTCGTGAGCAGCGTGGCTCGTTCGGCCCCGCGGGCGAGCAACTCGTAGGTGCGGCCAGCGTCATCATCCGCGTACCGCAGCGGAGCGATCGAGGCGTCCAGGGCGCTATTGTGCCCAACAACGATGAGGAATCGTCTGATATCCCCATCTTCTGCTTGGGCCGCTCCGAAGGGCGCCATGAGTGCGATCGCAAGTAGTGTCGACGCTAGTTTTCTCATTTCGTCAGTCCTCGCCTTTACGGTAGGGCAATGTGCGAGCGCGTGACAGCGAATTCGACTGGCTCAACACCGGCCTCCTTGAGGGCGTCGAAGAGTTGTCCGGCCACTCGTTCCGCCGATTGCGCGCTTCTCTCGCTCATGATGCGGGTGAGCATCGGTTCGACCAATTCCCAGTTCGCGTCGGCCTGTGTGGTGATCGCGATCACGTCCAGACCACCGGCCGCATGATTGGTTTCGAGACGTCGTACCGGGCCGATGCGCTGCTCGGTGGCGCCGATCTCAAGCCGCACGGCTCGTGGTGCATTCGGCGATGGAGAGTAGGCGTGCAGGCGAAGCTCTTCGCCTACATCACGCTGGATTCCGAGCAGGAGCACGCTGAGTTCGCGGCCGGCCGAGTCGGTAACGGAGGTCGCAAGCCGCGCGTCGGCCGGGCAGGGCGATGAGGCGTCGAACGTTCGAGTCTCGACGGCGCCCGACTCGTCTTGGACGAGGCAGTAAGGAGTGACGCTAAGTTCTCCGGCGATCGCGGGGAGAGCACCGCGCGGCGTAAGGTCGTCCTCCGGAGAAGTCGGCTGCGCAGCGAAGACGAGGATCGCGGCGGCGGCGGCCGCCGCGGCGCTGAGCCAGACCGGCCAAGCGAAGCTGGATTGGTCCTTCAATGGATCATCCGCCGCTTGCCAAAGCGTGACGATCCGGCGCTCAAACGTCTGGGGAGCGTCCACGACGGAAAACGTGAACGCTCCTACGGAGGTCGACTTTTCCTGAGTCGGGGGTGCCTCAATTCCCCGTTTCGCGATCTCTCGATCAGCCGCAGTGGCGAGGAGACCATCGAACGCACGAAGCCGCGCGAAGCGATCGGCAACGCGCGGAGAAGAGTCGAGCATACGGCGGAGGTCGTCGGCACCGTAGCGGCGATTCTTCGGAGGGGCCTTATCGGACCAGATAGCTTCCAGGACCTGAACGGCCCACCGCTCGGCTTTGGGGTTGTAGCTCATGAGAGTACCAGGGCAATGAAGGTGACCGACGCGGTCACGAGTTCCAGAAGCCGCGCTGCATCGAGAGAATCGATGAGGTTGCGGCGTTTCATAAATTTGAGGAGTCGCTCGCGCACGCTGACGAGCATGGCTCGGACTTGGTGCCTCTCGATCCCGAGGGTGTCGGCAGCTTGGCGCTGGGACATTTCGCCCTCGGAGTAGAGCGTTATCAGCTGTAGATCTTCGTCGGAGAGCGTCGCGAGAAACTCTCGGAGATGGGTTGTGATCTGCGATCGCTGGGCTTCGGCCTCTGGGCCTCGTCCGAATGCGGCGTGGCCGCCGGCCCAAGCGAGCTGGTCGTCGGTCGCGATGCGATCGAGCTTCTCGAAGGCGTCCGGGGCGATCATGTCGCGCTCGGTGCAACTCTTACGGAACCGGTCGATGGTGAGGTTGCGCGCGATGCGCAGCAGGTACGCGCCGTAGTCGCTCTCTCCTGAGTACGCCGCGCGCGCCGAGGCGCGGAACGCGCGGGCGAACGTGTCTTGCACGATGTCGTCGCGCTCGTCCTGTTCGTGGACACGCAGTCGAATCCGGGAGCCGCCAGCGGCGGTGAAGAAGCCACGCTGAAGACGCTCCTGTAGCATCGTCTGATACGCTTCCACGGCCAACGTGAGAGCACCTTGATCCCCGGTCTTGAACTGGGACAACCAAGTTGGGTCGTGGCGGAGGTCTTCGGTCATCGTGTGGAGGAGAGGGTAGTGCTGTAGAGTCGTGACGTGCGGGTCGGCCGATCGGGTGAACTAAATGCGGAGAGGAAACGAAAACGCTGGCTGGGATCTAGAAGATCTCTCGTTGGTACTTTTACTCTCATTATTTCCGCCCAACCGGATCATTGCGTCGTCAACCTAAGCGAGACTCACCAATCTCAAGCATCGAATATCGGTCGTCGTCTTCTGGGGGAAGGAGGGCGGCGGCCGACTTTCGGAGCGACTATCGCTACCCTGAAACGACCGAGAACCTACCTGGCGGACCTGATACCCAAGGTCTGAGCCAAAGAAGGTGGCGCTCTGCGTTTTTGCTGGTCCGCAACCGGATCTCTCGTTACAGTCGGTGTACCTCTATACACCCACGGCAATTCCCCATGTCGGGTGCAGCCAAGTTCATATGGACGCTAGGGCTGGGAATCTTTGCTTCGGCATTCTTCTCCGCCTGCGAGCCCACGGACATCCCGTTCCAGGCATCCGCCGATCCGAGAAACGTCTGCGGCGGGTGGGAGCCCACGACCTTCCGGCACAATCCCGGTGATGCGTGCGGAATGTGCGGTAACGGTCGATTTGTCTGCCAGGGAGATTCAGCGCTTGTCTGTGCAGGTGATGAGATGAACGCGTGCGGCGGTTGCGCCGAGCTCGCGGCCGATGTGGGCGACAACTGTGGCGCCTGCGGTGGCGCCTGGACGTGCAGCGAGTCGGGCGGCGCTTTGCTCTGCATCGGCGCCGACCAAAACGCCTGTGGCGGTTGCGGCGACCTCGAGGCTGCACCTGGCGATACATGTGGCCTCTGCGGAGATGGCAAGTTCCTCTGTGGCCCCGACGGCCAACTCTTCTGCGACGAACGTGAATTGAACGCGTGCGGCGGCTGCGGAGAACTGCGCGGCAACCCCGGCACCTCGTGCGGGGTCTGCGGAGCGGGTGAGTGGGAATGCACCGCTGACAACAACTATCTCAAGTGCTCGGAACCTGATGAATCCATTACCAACTCCTGTGGCGGTTGCCTCGACCTGGCGATGGAGCCGGGCGCGGACTGCGGGGCGTGCGGCGTTTGGACATGTGCGGGAGCCAACGGCCTCACCTGCCAAGAAGGGGGCCTCGTACAATGCGGCTACATCGATCAAGACCTAGATGGCTGGGGGACGCTCGAAACATCGTGTTCCTGTGACGGAGTCTCCATCGCAGCGCGAATGGGCGACTGCGATGACGCCGATCCATGGGAGCACCCGGAGTGTGGTGACCGGCAGCTCGCCTGCGGTGACGAGATCGCCTGCGAGTTCGTTCCACACGAGACCGCAGGCACGGTGATTCGGCCGCTCACCGGTCTGGAAGCAAACCCTGGTACGCGAGCACCGATGGCCGCATCTCGTGACGTCACCGGCGACGGAATTGCTGACCTTGTTGTGGCGATGCCGCGCGCCGCGTGCACAGATGAGACGCAGCGGTGTGGCACCGCGTTGGTTCTGGCCGGTCCGCTCGCGGAGACGAAGCTCTCGCAGCCGGCGCTCGAGCGCTTGGACCCAGGGGTGACCTTTGGGGACTGTGTTTCAGTCGGAGACTTTGATTCAGACGGTGTATTCGACGTCGCTGTGCTCGGTACCTCGGGGGAGGACGTGCAAGCCCACTTCTTCCTCGGTCCGCTGCCGGACCTTCGCTACCTGCAACCTTCAGGAGCCGACTACGTCGTGAACGCGCTGCGCCGGATAGAGCCTGGATCGGCGTTGCTCTCTTGCGATGCGATTGGTGAATCTCTCGTCCTCACCTTCGATGCCACGCCGCGTGTGCAACTGCTCAGCCCGCAGGGCGTAGTCGATCACGTGAATTGGCCGTTACCCGCGACTCGTCGGATCATTGCAGACGTCGTCGAAGATGGGGAAACCTCGATCGCCTACGTGGTCGCGTACCATTCCGACCACGTCGATGTGGAACTCTGGACCGACTTCGCCCCGTTCGAGTCGCCGACCCGGCTTGAGGCGCGTCGCGTCCTCAACCGCGCGTGTAGCGCGACGATCCGAGTGCGTGCCATCGACATGGACGACGGACTCGGCATGGTCATGAGTTCCGCGGAGACGGGTATCGGCATCTACCGGCCACGAGATGGTGACTGGCCGCTTTTTCCGGACATTACGATCCTCGGGCTTCGGGTTCTGCCGACCGACGGCTGGCCTTTGGCCGGCGGGACCGACTTGGATGGCGACGGCGAGCGCGAGTTCATCGTCGGAAACTCCCAGGCGCCAGGAAACGGCCAGCTTGTTTGGGGCACATTCAGCGATCATTTCTCAACCGGCTGGAGGGCGACCATTTACCCCGGCGACGCGACCGTTATCGACGGTGGAGTCGACAACGCTGCCTTCGGACTTTGGGTCGACGCTCGAGGCGACCTGAACAACGATGGAGAGTTCGACTTGGTAGTGCTCGAAGGCGGCGGCCAGGACGTCGCGCCAGAGGCGATCATCTTCTTCGCTCACCAGGGCTACTGAGCCTCTGCCCGCGAGGGCTACTGAGCGCGCGCGGTTGCGCTTCAGAGCTTCGGTCGCGCAGCCTCGACTCAGCTACCAGTTCCCGATGTTCTCCATCGAGAGCCAAGGCTCAGCAGGCTCCAACGCGGGGCCGGCCTGAAGCAATTCGACCGAGATGCCGTCCGGTGAGCGGACGAAGGCCATTCGTCCATCCCGTGGCGGGCGAGCGATCGTGACTCCGTGGTCCGTCAGCCGCTGGCAGGCAGCGTAGATGTCGTCGACTTTGTACGCGAGGTGGCCGAAATTTCTTCCACCGTCGTAGCCGGAACCCTCCCAGTTATGTGTCAGCTCTACTTGCGCGTCGTCGTCGCCCGGGGCTGCCAGGAAGATCAGCGTGAATCGCCCCTTCTCATGATCCTGCCGGCGCAGCTCCCGCAGTCCGAGCGCGTCGCAGTAGAACTTGAGGGACTCGGCGACGTCGGAGACGCGGACCATCGTATGCAGATACTTCATCAGGAATCCTGGGATGTGGAGGAGTCGAGCTTCCGCATTGCGCTCAGGTTCTGCAACCGAGATACTCACTTTCATCGGACATTTCTCGATTCTCCTCGCGATCCAAAATCGTCGTTCTGCTAGTCGGCGTCGATTCATTTTGATCTCTCGCCTTGCGCTCTGCGCGCTCTGCGCGCTCTGCGCGCGACTAATGAACTACCGCCAACGCATCTCCTTTCTTATCTCGACAACCCTCTCTGTGGCCCTGGCCGCTTGCAGCGGAGACGCCCCAGGGGTCGAGTTTCCGCCGACAGAAGTTGGCCAAGACATCGGCGGGGGAGATACCGGGTTCGACGTGCCCGATCCGGATGCAGGGGAGAACGTCACCGCGGACGCCATCGAAGATGCATTGCCGGACGTGAGCGAAGAACCTTCTGAAGGCTCCACTCGGGACTCGCCTGACGCGACCGGGGAGCGTGTTGATAGGATGAATGCGGCTCCGGGCGAGCGTGATGACAGCAACAACCTGATTCGCGACGGCGGTGCTTCTGACTGTACCTCCAAGGCTTTCGAGGCATGCGGAGACGGCGTTCTTGATGAAGGCGAGCAATGCGACGACGGAAACGCGATTGAGACCGACGGTTGCACGACCGAATGTACCGCCCCTGCGTGCGGCGATGGCGCCGCGTAGCCCAGCGAAAAATGCGACGACGGCAACCTGGACGATGCAGACGACTGCACTTCTGTCTGCGAATTCCGACCCTCCTATGTTGCTTGCTTCGAAGTAGACCTCGGCTGAGACGTCGGCCTCGCCAGCTTGACGCGGAGCGCCGTGGACCCCGACAGCGACTACGGATCAACGTGCGTAGCGAGAGCTGAAGGCCCCAACATCATCCTCCTCGGGACCGCTCCGTCCGCCGGCATCTACGAGTTCGACTTGAGCAACTCCGACTACGACACGGTCCTTCATACGTACGGCTGCGACGGCACATGCTCCGGTCGGTTGGGCGAATGCGATGACGACGATGGGACCAGCAGCCGCTGGCCGATCGAGGAGGAGATGCGTGCCGGCGAACCCAACCTCCTGACCATCGATGGCTACTCGTTCGGCTCAGGTGCGTACGTCCTCGATACCTGATCGAATAGTCCGCCAAGGCCATGGCCGCGATGTGCTTCCGCTGGTAGCTAAGGATGCAACCGCCGGACTCCACTTGGCCTTGCGCCTCGTGCACTCTTACCCCGTACCCGCATGCGACTCTTCCTCGCGCTCGTCTTCCTCGCCTTTGCTGCGGGTTGCGCCGACGGTCCTGACGCTACTGATTCGCAGGTCTTTGCAGGTAGCGGTGACTCAGCTTGTGGCGACGGACTGACGGGCTCGGGTGAGGAGTGTGACGACGGAGTCGCGAACTCGGCTGGGCTCCCTGATGCCTGTCGCGCGGACTGTACTCGCGCGCGCTGCGGCGACGGTGTCGTCGACAGCAATGAGGCTTGTGACAGCTCTGAAGGGTGCTCCGATCTGTGCAGCCTCGGTTCTGACTGCGGCAACCTGATCGTGGATGAGGGGGAGGAATGTGACGACGATGGCGCAGGGTGCAGCGAGCTCTGTACGCTGATCGCCAACTGTGGCGATGGTGTCGTCGACCCAGAGGAAACTTGCGACGATGGGAATCAGCAGGGAGGCGACGGATGTGCGGCGAACTGCAATGAAGAGGGATTCATCTGCGGCGATGGCGTCATCGAGGGCCGCGAAGAGTGCGATGATGGCAATCTGGATGCTGGTGACGAGTGTACAGACAGCTGCCTTGTCGCTCGCTGCGGGGACGGTCGTATTCACGTCGGTCGCGAGGAGTGCGACGAGGGGAGTTCGAACGGCGTGGACTCGTATGTCTGCAACTCAGAGTGTCTGTTTCCGGCGTGCGGCGATGGAGTCGTCGACCCAGAGGAAGCTTGCGACGACGGGTCGACGAACTCACTTGCGTGTCTCCTCTGCGGTGGCGCTGCGAGCGAGGCGTCGCTGGTCAATCTGCTGTCGGACGGGCGCGAAGTCTCCCTCTTTCAACAGGGCGCCCGAGGCGCGGTTCTAGGCCCGGTTCCGTCGTTCGACGCCGCCTCAACGCAGCCGGTGTTCGCTCGAGGAAACTCGGTGGACCTCTTGCTCTCTGACGGCACGCGGCTTGACGGCGTGGAGACGGAGTTCGGCATGGGCCCAGGAGATCACTACAGCTTTATCGTTTTCGGAACTGGCGACGACGTAGAGGTGCGCGTCGTTCGGGAGGTGGAATCGAATCCTCCTGACGATCAGGTGCGGATCCGGGTGATGAACGCGCTGGCCGGTGAAACCTACCCAGTGTCCCTTCAAGAGTCGTTCCCCGAGTTTGAATCGGAATACCTGCTCTTCGTGTCGGTGTTTGGCGAAATGACGCTGGACATCACTCGCGCGCCCGATGTTTTGGATGTTCGTCTTACGATTCACTCCTTAGAGCCGACTGAGTTTCAGTTCCTCCTTGGGCAGAGCATGGTGGGCGAAGACAACTCCATCTTCGTGACGGGGACCTCGGCGGAGCCGGTTCTGATTCGTACGACGACCACTGGCGGGGTGACGATCGCAGAAGGCGTACCGGTCGCGGCTGACGAGTGACAAAGCGGTTCGACGAGTCGATCGGAGCGTGCTAGGCGTGACGGCCTGGCAATCACGCTGGCAAGAACCTCCAATGTTTCATGTTCCTCGACCGATCACGAATCGCCGATGTGCTCAAAGGGCGCGTCGCTGTGGGCGAATCCGTCACATTGACGGGTTGGGTGCGCACGCGTCGCGACGCCAAGGATTTTTCGTTCATCACCTTGCACGACGGCTCAGCTTTTGACGGGCTGCAGGTGATCGCGGACGCGAATCTGGAGAATTACGAGGGAGATGTCCGGCGGTTGTCTGCTGGCTGCGCGGTACGCGTCGTCGGAGAACTCAAGGAGTCTCCAGGCAAGCAGGACTATGAAGTCCAAGCGACAAGTGTCGAGGTGACGGGCTGGATCGATGATCCTGAGACTTACCCGATGGCGCCGAAGCGGCACTCGAGGGAGTTCCTCCGGGAGCAAGCGCACCTGCGCCCGCGGACCAACTTGATCGGGGCCGCGACTCGTGTCCGGAACTGTTTGGCACAGGCCACACATCGCTTCCTCCACGAGAACGGATTCTACTGGATCCATACGCCGATTGTGACGGGAGCCGACTGTGAGGGCGCGGGCGAAATGTTCCGTGTATCCACGCTCGACCTCGCGAACCCGCCTCGACTCGATGATGGCGGGGTCGACTTCAGCCAGGACTTCTTCGGCAAGGAGACACACCTGACGGTGTCGGGGCAGTTGAACGTCGAGACCTACTGCATGGCGCTCTCGCGTGTGTACACCTTTGGGCCGACGTTTCGCGCGGAGAACAGCAACACCCGACGGCACCTCGCTGAGTTCTGGATGATCGAGCCCGAGATCGCTTTTGCGGATCTCTCGGACGACATGGACGTGGCAGAGGCGTACGTAAAGTACATGTTCAAGGCCGTGCTGGACGAGCACGAGGACGACGTCGCCTTCTTTAACAAGTTTGTTCAGAAGGGTCTCTTGAACCGAATGAAGAAGCTTGTCGAGTCGGACTTCGGTCGCATCACCTATACCGATGCGATCGCGACCTTAGAAAAAGCAAACAAGAAGTTTGATTTCCCCGTGTCGTGGGGCGTGGATCTGCAGTCCGAGCACGAGCGCTTCCTCTCCGAAGAGGTCGTCGGCGGCCCCGTATTCGTCACGGACTATCCTGCCGAGATAAAGGCGTTCTACATGCGGATGAACGATGACGGGAAGACCGTCGCCGCCATGGACTTGTTGGCGCCTGGGATCGGCGAACTTATCGGTGGTTCGCAGCGGGAAGAGAGACTGGACGTCCTAGACGCCCGTCTCGACGCAATGGACCTGCCGAAGGAAGACTATTGGTGGTACCGCGACCTCCGTAAGTACGGGACGACGCCGCACGCTGGCTTCGGGCTTGGGTTCGAGCGAGCGGTGCAGTACGCGACGGGTATCGACAACATTCGAGATGTCATCCCGTTCCCCCGCGCTCCGCGCACCGCCGACTTCTAATCCCGCGTGGCGAAACTCCCCCCTGATCTGGCGAAACGCTGGGTCCTCGAGCAACCGCTTGGGAGCGGGGGCAGTGCGACTACGTACCGAGGTCGACGCAGAGCAGACGGAAAGCTCGTTGCGCTCAAGGTGCTGAGTTTCGACACTCTTCCCGACTGGAAGACGCTCGAGCTCTTTGAGCGCGAGGCGTCGGCGCTCGCAGCATTGCGTGCGCAGGGAGTCCCAAGGTTCTACGCCCATGAGAAGTCGAAAGACGGTCAAACACTTCTCTTGGCGCAAGAGCTGATCGAGGGGCCAACGCTTGCTGAACGCATTGCTCAGGAGCGGCTCACGGAGACGAAGGCCCGGACCTTGTGTGTCGCCTTGCTCAACGTCATCCATGAGTTGAGCGAGGCAACCCCACCGATTGTTCATCGCGATGTGAAGCCTTCCAATGTCATCATCGGCCATGAGCGCGTTCACCTCGTTGA
>JBLHWZ010000171.1:0-11875 GCA_047629415.1 Bradymonadia bacterium
CTCAAACAACGCAAGCTTCCGGGCATTCGGTGAGGTTCAGGTTTACGGACGCAGCGGTGGGAGCAAGTTCTTCGAACTGCAGGCGAATACAGGAGAGACGTCGGTCATCTCGCCGCCCAGTTTCGGCCGTGGACTCGCTGAAATGCGAGCCGAGCGCTGGGTGGCTGCAGTAGAGAGTTTCGAGGAGTGTGTGGTGGCTGATCCGTTGGACACAGCCTATGCAGCGCTCCTTGCTATGGCGCGTATCGCCGCGACGAAAGGGTCGCACGAACTTGTTAAAGGCGGCGTGCGATTCGTTTAGTAATCGCCTTCGTCATCAACACTCTATTCGTCGTAAGCTTCGCTCTTACGGCGGCGGTAGGACTCCTGGTAGGTCCAGGTGCGCGCCATGATCAATGGATCTGAGGATGGGCGGATTCCCTCGCCGTAGCGGTTTGGGACGAAGCGGTGGGGGCTGTACGACTCCAGCCAAGTGTCGAGGGTGAGCCGTCCCGCAACGATTCGTGCGCGATTGTTCGGCCAAACGATGGTCGAGTCGATCAGAGTATCGCTGTCGTCGGCCAGCGTGACTTCGAGGTCGAACTCGATCGGATCGGTTTCGAGCCGAGACTTCATGTCATCGCCCAGATAGTTCGGCGGGAGTTTCTTCGCTTCGTCGCGGCTGAGATAGGATTCTCCTGCTACGGGCACCCATGAGAACCGAACAGGCTTCTGGTTTTCGTCAGCGTCCACGAGCAGGTAAGCGTGAACGGCATGCCACTTTTGGGAGGCGTAGGAGGCCGCGATCGGGGCCCTCTGTTTGCGAATCGCCGCCGCCGTGAGTTTGGGGTGCACGGCCGCAAAAGTGCCGCTTTTGAGAACGTTGGCCTGGCCTGTCTGTGTTGTCGCGTTCGACTTGGAAAAGCCTAGGAACTCGTCCGGATCATTTGTTATGAAGGTCTCCGAGTCGACCATCATAAGGTCGGAAATCGGTATGCCGTCACCGAGGAAGCTGACAGCGAAGCCAAGGGAAAATGCCTCACCATCTGGGGAGTCCGGACGCCCGTCGCCATTCGAGAGACGACTCACGACCGTGTGGGTGCCCCCAGCTAGCTGCGGCGCTGTTGTTAGTCGCGCGAGAGCGCCGTTGGCGACGAACGTCCCTTGTGACCAAGTGCCCTTCGCATGAATGGCTGGACACCCAGTATGGACGCCGAATTGCCCATTGAGCGCATCGACCATTTCCGACCCAAATCCCTTCGCGGTCATATCGGCTCCTATGTGGTTTGAAGTAGGCCTCGAGACTATCACGGAGCTAGGCTGCCCGGGAGGGTCGTAGAGTTGTGTGTCGCCCTCCGTGCGACCGAACTCTACTGCTGGCGCGACGTCTCAGCGGGTGTGTGCGACGAAGTATATCTGGCAGTGCCAGCGCGGACGTCCTCCTGTTCGCTCCGCGCTACGGGGCCGCGCTCATAGGACAGATCCAGGAGTCGAATGGGACCTGGCTCTCCTCGACGGCCGTCTTGTACGAGACGCCGTCGGTGGTCAGCGCCTGCATGTCCCTTCTTCCAAGTTAGTTCGAGGGGTACACTGAAAGAGCCGCAGGCAGCTCGGCCCGCAGAGGTCGACTGTGTGCCGGCGGTCATCACCATCCTGCTCGATTGAACCGGTAGACTCGCCCTCCGCCTACTCAGTCCCCAAGACCAGTCCTACCGCGACATCATCTGGCACACGTTCGTACCTTACGCTCTCGCCCATCGACGGGACTTCGAACTCCCGGAATCCGACGTCGCTCCACACAAGCCAGATAAACCGTGGATCCTCCAAAGGTACGTCAAACGCCGCTCGTATGGCGGCGGGGCGGCCAGCCTCGTTGAGTTCAACGACCTCATAGATCACATCAGACAGTTCGACCGTGTCTCCGGCCTCCATTGGATCTGATGTGGCGCGTAACATCTGCTCGGCTTCGGCCGAAAGTAGCCCTAAGTCTGGCCGTACCTCGAGCGTGTTGGCGTCTATTCGGGTCACCGTTCCGCCGGTTGGCGCGGTGGCCAGCAGGCGGAGGCGTCGTGGCCGGTGAACATCGGTAGCGGCCCGCGCGATTGGAACGTAGGAGACGATGCCGTCCGACGGCGCGGAAATCACGATCAACGTCCTCTCGGTCACGGACTCCTCGGTTGGAATCATCGTATCCAAGAGTGTGAGAGCTCGGTTAACGGTCGCCATCGACTGTGCTCGGAGCGGCAACATCAGTGGGCTGATGACTAAGTGCACCAGCACGAAGAGCACGCCGACGGTTCGCATACCGCGCCGTCGCCAAATCGAGAACTCTGCGGCAGCCGGCCCGAGCGTTGCGATGGCCGCTGCGATCACAGGTGCAGCGGCCATACTTGAGAAGAAGAGCAGCCGATCGGACGGGATCGTCGCACACACCGGAACCAGCGAGAGAGTGCCAGCGAGAGCCCAGAACCGCACCTCTGGCTGGCGGCGGAGCAACGGCCAGAGCAAGGCGACGCCTAGGACAGCGTGGACAACGCCAGCCATCCAGATGATCGGCTTGATATGGGGCGGGTAGAGAGCCCAGAACTCGCTCCACGCCACGCTGAATTGGCCCAAGAAGAGCACCGGTGCTCGTTCCAACAGGTCGGCTGCGAAGCGCAGCGGCTCCGCTACCGGGTCTGTGTAGACACCGGAGAATCGTGAGCCGTAGTGACCAGCGGAGTAAATCCCGGCCCAGATGAAGCCGACGAGCACGTACCCAGCCGAGCTTCTCGCTCGCTCGCGCCAAGTGCCTTCTTCCATTGTCACGGCGTACGCGACCAAGAACCCGGCAACAGTGACGCCTGCCTCGCCGGCGAGCAGCGCCAGACCGAATGCGACGGGGCCGATGGCCTCGCCTAGTTTCCAATTATCGCGCCTCCAGCGGTCATGCGCGATCAAGGTCACGGCGCCAAAGAACGCTGCGATGATCGCGTTGCGATTCGCGATGAATCCGACGGTCGGGCCATGAACGTCGTCGAGCGCGAAGACCGCGAAGGCGATCAGCGCGACACCAGGCGTGCTTAGGCGCTGATAGAGCAGCGCCAGCGCGACCAGGAGCAGCGCGAACCACGCGATGCTGTGCAGGTACGCGAACGACGGATTGCTGGGCGCAACCGCGTGATCGACGCGGTGAGTCGCGATCGAGAGCGGTCGGAAGAACGAGAGCTGCGCTTGTGGGTGTGTCCACCAAGACAGCGTGCCTTCTTCGACCGCTGCGTCGCGCGCATCGGCATCGCCAACAAACTCGAAGAGCTTCTCGGGTGCATACCCAAAACCAGCCAGATCCGAAGCCGGATTGAGCCGGAGTTCGTGGGCATAATCGTCGGTGGAATACCCGACTTCTAGCGCCGGCAGCATGAGCAGACAGCCGATGAGCGCGACAAACGCTGCGACTGCCTGTTGTCGACCCGAGAAACTGCCGATCGGCTGGCGCACGCCTTAGTAGTGCCGCTCGAGCACGTACCAACTGAAGGCGCGCAGCATGATCTTCGGGAACGAGTCACGCAGCGCTAAGTCGCTGATCTTCCAGGCGGCTTCGACCATGTCCTTCGCTTCCTGTGCGGAGTCTTCGATCGCGCCACAGCGCTCCATGAGTTCGACAGCCTTTGTGACGACCGCGTCGTCGTCCGGCTTCGACTGGAGGGTCTGATGCAGCCAAGTGCGGTCCGCTTCGTCGAGTCGCGAGAGAGCCTTGGCGACCGGATATGTGATCGTGCCGTTGCGAACGTCCTCGCCGCGGGTCTTCAAGTCGCCCTTGAAGCCGCGAAGGTTGAGAACGTCGTCCACGATCTGGAACGCCAGGCCGAGCGCTTCGAAGAAGGTGCCGACCGCTTCGATCTCCGCTTCGCTGCCGCCACCGACGACAGCGCCCATGCGCGCGAGTCCCGCGGCGGGGGCTGCGGTCTTGAGTCGATGTGTCGCGCGGATGCGGGCCTCGAGCTCAGCGGCGTCGCCGGTTCGCACGGCTTCGGCGACCAGCGCAGTCTTGGGATCGAGGTCGATCGCTTGGCCCGCGTGACCGGCGCGAAGGGCCTCGAAATAGAGGTCGTAGAGCCGCAGCGCGTCCTTGTCTGAAGTCTCCTTCGAGACGAGCAGCTTCTGGCCCATAAAGTAACAAGCCGTCCCCGCGTTGATCGCCAGCGCGTCGCCATAGACGAGGTGACACGCGGGGCCTCCGCGGCGAACTGTGGACTTGTCTTGCACGTCGTCGACGATGAGCGAGCCGACATGCATGAACTCCGGCATCGCGAGCCATTGCACGAACTTCCGGGAGTCACCGCCGACGACATCGCAGCAGGCGAGGGCGGCGTACGAGCGCCAGGACTTTCCGCCGCGATCGGTGATCAGGCGGACCGGATCAGCGAGTACACGTGCAAGCTCATCGGGGTCCACGCCATCCATATACTGGGGGCGGTTCTTGCTCGCGATCATGTCGCGAGTCTCTTCCCACGTGGGATTCGTCGGCAAGTGGCTCTGCACCGACTTGCGGGTCTCTTCGCCGACCGCGCCGAAGAAGTCGTCGAGGTTCTTGAGAGGCTCGAATCCGCTGCGCTCGACGTAGGCGAGGCCTGACACTTCGGCGCCGCCGATCGCGCCCGAGACCTCGCAGCGGCCTTCCCAGAAGGAGGGCGCTGACATCACGGTCATCAACTCTTGGTCATCGCAGCTGGCGGTGAGCGCCAGATCGACGCCGGCGCTCTTGGACTGCAGAACCCAATCGACGGGATAGTCGAAGAAGGTTCGAGAGCTTCGCCACCATCGGGTTGGTGCGAGGATCACGTCGTCGAACTGTGTGCTCGTGCCATCGGGATCGATGCGCAGCAGCGTCTGTCCGTGAAGTTCGCCCGTCTTCGGCTCGACCATCGTGTATGCCGAGAATTCCGGGCCATCTTCGATTTGTACCGCGGTCCAATTCCACGCGAGATCGAGTGAGGTGGGTTCGCCGTGTTCGGCGGCCTCTCCGCGCTCATCTCGGCCGTGGGGATTCGCGGAATGTCCGCCAAACTCGTGGTCGTACCAGCCGTCTCCCTTGGCGACCGGTCGCTCGGTTCCGTTTATCGTGATGGCGCCTTCGACCGCGCAACGCGGCACGAAATAGTAGTACATGTCCTCGCCTTCGGTACCGCGAACGACGCCGTCTTCGCCGTGGCGAATAGCGGGACGCTGCGGCGTGAAGATGAGGTCACAGCCAACGTGATTGTGTTGGTTGTAGAGCTGCAATCGATAGCGGCCGCCCTCGTCTTTTTCGAGGCGGTAGCCGCCGAAGTCGAGCTCCAGCTTTCGCTGATGGACGAAACAGGGCCCGTCGAACATCTGGTCCGGAAGCGGCACCGTACCCTTTTCGAGGACCTCGCGCATGGCGCGGTTTACGCGATGGTCGTCCGAGCCTCGGCCCTTGTTCATGCGCTCCAAACCGATCTCTGGCGCACGCTCGTCGACCCATGACTCGGCGAAGTAGCTCTTTGTCTCACAGTCAGTCAGCGCCCACGTGAGCGAGTGTGCGTAGTCGACTTCTCCGGTCTCCTCGTTCTTCTTGTACGCCAAGCGGAAGAACGCGGCGAAGAGAGACACCTCACGCCCGTCGGCGGTGGTGACGTGCGTGTTCAAATACCACCACTCGGTTGCCGATGACGCATGGGGTAGATCGTGAAGGGCGAGGTCGATTGGTCCCGCTGCGGGCCAGTCACTTGGTCGATGGCTCATGCGCCGAGGAGTTGGAGGAGGCGGCACCTTACAGGCGCGGACGGACGCTGCAAAGTGCGCCCAAACTGTTCGCTTCCGAACACAGCGTGTAGGGGGACACCTGTGACTTCTCTTTTCGAGCTCCCGCTTGGGAACTGGTCGACCGAGCGCACGCTTGTTCTGTCGGCGCGGTGTCGTGGCAGCCTGCTCACAGGCTGGGCGGACAACGCGGATCGGCGCGCCGGTAGTGGCACCGCCGATGGGCTGAGGGCCTGGCTAGGAGCTCTGGGCATCGAGCTGCCTCTCGAGCCAGTCAAGGACGCCTGGTATCCGGCAGCTGCCCAGCTCTTGCTCACCGAGCGAGTATTGGCCGACTACTTCGCCTCGGACACCGAGGCCCTGGTCCATGCGCTGACCGAGGATGCAGTTCGCCAGACGTCCAAAGCTGCACAGCTCGCTCTGAAGCTCGGAGGCTTCAGCACGATGTTACGGTTCGCTCCCCGCGTGCATCCGGAAGCGTACGATGCGGGCCGTCTGAGCGCGGAAGTCGGCCGCCGGAGCGCGAAGCTCTCGTACGCTGGCAGCGTAGCGTTCGGCAATCCCACCTGGGCGTTCTTGCAAGGCGCCGCGCTCATTGTGCTCGGCAATGCGACGAGCAGGCGAGTGACGGTGGATGTCGATCTCGGAGACGCCTCGGCTGTTCTCACAGCTGCGTGGGCGTGAGGTAACGCACTGCGTTATCCCCCTTGCTTCTCGTCAACACCTCCTTCAGTGTGGGCGTTGACGCGTTGCGTCATGTCAACTCAATCTTGGAGACTCCTGCGCATGGACCAGAAGAACTCGACAGATTTCAACGAGATACTCGCATCTCGTTCGATTCAGCACGTCGTGGTGCTCGGTGCCAACGGCACGATGGGATACGGATCGGGAGCGCTCTTCACGAGAGCAGTACCCAAGGTAACATTCCTCGCGCGCACTGCTGCGAAGGCCCAGGCGGGCCTCGATGCCGCCATCAAGCAGGTTCGTTCGCCGACCGTCGCAGACGTCGTCGAAGTGGGCTCGTACGGCGATGACTTCGACGCGGCCGTCGGAAGCGCTGACCTCATCTTTGAGGCGGTCACCGAGAAGCTCGATCTCAAGCATCAGTTCTTCGAGCGTATCGACCGCGTTCGTCGTCCTGACTCGATCGTCGCCACCGTCACATCAGGGTTGTCGATCAACGCACTCGCGGCGCCGCGAAGTGAGTCGTTCCGCAAGAACTTCCTGGGACTGCACTTCTTCAATCCTCCCAACGTCATCGTTGGAACAGAGTTGGTTGCAGGTATTGATACGGACCCCGCAGTCGTCGCCTTCGTCGAAGCCTTCTCGGCAAAACGACTCGGCCGCGAGATGGTCCCGACCTACGATGCACCGGGTTTTGCCGGCAACCGAGTCGGGTTCAAAGTCCTCAACGAAGTAGCCCAACTCGCCGAAGAGCACGGCCCGCTGCTGATGGACAAGCTCGTCGGACGCTACACAGGCCGCGCGCTCGCGCCGTTGGCAACGATCGACCTGGTCGGCTGGGACATCCACGCCGCCATCGTCGACAACATCCACACGCTCTGCACGAACGATGAGGTCCGAGCGACGCTCGCGATGCCCAGCTACATGCGCTCGCTCATGGACAAAGGCACTCTCGGTCGCAAGACGGGTGGCGGCTTCTTCGCCCGCGATGGGAAGACCAAGATGGTGCTCAACCCGAAGACGTCGGACTATGTACCGGCCTCAGAGATCGAGCTTCCTGACCTCTCGTTCATCGCCGACGTTGCTGCGTTCCACCGAGACGGCCGCTACCGTCAGGCGATGGCATCATTTGCAGGAGCGGAAGGCCCCTGGGCGGCGCTCGCTCGCAAGGTCATCGCTGGATACATCGCCTACTCCTTCGCCCGCGTCGGGGAAGCCACGGAGAGCATCCGCGAGATCGATCGCATCATGGGGCACGGGTTCAACTGGGCGCCTCCCAGCGTTCTGGTCGATACCCTCGGTGCTGACGTTGCGATCGGCATGGTGAAGGAGGCTGGCCTCGAGGTTCCCGAGCTCCTCGCTCGCGTCGAAAAGGGCGAGACGCTCTTTAACGAGCCGAACGTCGACACTGGCAAGTTCTTCATCGCCGCAGCCTAGGAGATACCAATATGACTTCAACTGTTTATGTGCTCGGCGGATTTCAAACCGACTTCGCTCGCAACTGGTCCAAAGAGAAGAAACACGTCGTCGCGATGATGCGCGAATCCGTCACCGGTACGCTCGCTGCGACCGGTGTCGAACCCGCTGAGATTGATACCGCTCACGTCGGAAACTTCGCTGGCGGCCTCTATTCGATGCAAGGGCATCTTGGCGCGTTCATCACTGACCTCGACCCCGCCTTCCGCGGACTGCCGACCGGACGCCACGAGGCAGCTTGTGCGTCGGGTTCCATCGCGCTGCTCGCAGCATCAGCTGAGATTGAGGCCGGACGCTATCACTGCTCACTCGTCGTTGGCGTTGAGCAAATGAAGAGCGTCGGCCCCGCCGTCGGTGGCGACTACCTCGGCACGGCTGCGTGGTACGAGAAGGAAGCCAAGGGCATTGAGTTCCCGTTCCCGAAGCTCTTCGGCCGCCTCGGCGACGAGTACGACAAGCGCTACGGGCTGCGCGATGAGCATCTCGCTGCCATCAGCGCGCTTAACTACGCCAACGCCAAGCTGAATCCCCGCGCGCAGACGCGGACTTGGTACATGAACGAGGCGCACGCGAACTGTCGCACAGAGGATAACCCGGCTGTCGGCGGCCGAATCCGAATCGCGGATTGCTCGCAGGTGACCGACGGCGCAGCCTCGGTCATCTTGGCTTCGGAGTCCTTCGCGAAGGTCTGGGCCGAGCGTCAGGGCAAGAAGCTCGAAGACGTGCCAAAGATTCTTGGATGGGGCCACGCCACCGCGCCGATCCTCCTCTCGGATAAGTTCGAGGAGAGTAAGGACGATCCCTACGTGTTGCCTCACGTGCGTCGAACGGTCCAAGACGCGTTCCGCCGCGCGGGAATCGCGGACGTCTCAGGCGTCGACGGCATCGAGACCCACGACTGCTTCACGACCTCCGAATACATGGCGATCGACCACTTCGGCATTACCGCACCGGGTGAGAGCTGGAAGGCCATCGAAGAAGGCTGGTTGGCGATCGACAGCAAGCATCCGATCAACCCAAGCGGCGGTTTGATCGGCGCTGGTCACCCTGTTGGCGCCACCGGCGTTCGCCAGCTATTGGACTCGTATCGTCAGGTCACTGGGACTGCAGGCGACTATCAAGTTGACGGCGCGAAGCGATTTGCGACGCTCAATATCGGCGGATCTGGCACGACCAGTGTATCCTTCGTAGTCGGCACCTAGCACCAGACCTCGGCAGGATTCCTCGATGGGCGTTGACGGCTCGTCGGGGAACTGCACGTTTTGTACGCTCAATTTCCGTTCTTCATCGCGCTCGCATGCTCAACACACTCCTGCCCGCTCAGGAACCAGCTACCTCTTACTTCGATCTGCTTCGCCGAGACGGCGCCGTGGCGATGGAGTGTTTTGTCCGTGGCGTCGCGGTGTTGCGGCATCCATTGCTGAACAAGGGCACGGCGTTCACTCACGAGGAGCGGCGAGCGCTCGACATCGACGGCTTCCTTCCGGACCGAGTATCGACGTTGGAGCAGCAGGTCGCGCGAGCGTACGAGGACTTCGGCAGTCTGGGGACGCCGATCGACAAACATCGATTCTTGCGCTCCCTGCAGGACCGGCAAGAGATCCTCTACTTCGCGCTGGTGACCGGTCACATCGAAGAGATGCTGCCGATCATTTACACGCCGACCGTCGGGGACGCGGTCAAACGGGCAGGGCTCTTTCGTGAGCATGCGCGTGGCCTCTCGTTCTCGCCCGCCAGCATCGATCGGGCCTCCTTGATCGTTGAGCAGCATCCGTTCTCGGACGTGCGCCTCATCGTCGCCACCGACTCGTCCGCGATTCTCGGCCTTGGAGATCTTGGCGCAGGCGGCACAGAGATCGCGATCGGCAAGCTCGCGATTTACACCGCTGCGGGTGGGATTCCTCCACACCAGACTCTGCCTGTCACGCTCGACGTCGGAACCAATAACCAAGAGCTTCGCGACGACCCGCACTACGTCGGGGCCAACCAGCCGCGGATGCGAGGGGAAGAGTATATCAACTTCATCGACGGCTTCGTTGACGCCGTCTGGCAACGGTGGCCGCGCGCGATCATCCAGTGGGAAGACCTCGCACGCGACGCCGCGTTCGAAGTTCTGCGCCGCCACCGGGAGCAAGGCCCGTGCTTCAACGATGACATTCAGGGGACCGGCGCCGTGGTCGTGGCTGGCATCTTAGCTGCCTGTTCACAACGCGGCGTGTCGATCAAAGAGCAGCGCTTCGTCCTTCACGGCGCAGGTGCTGGCGGGCTTGGTGTCGCCTGGGCAATACGCACTGCTCTGGAGCGAGCGGGCGCGAGTCCCGACGATGCGCGACAGCGTGTTCTTGTCTTGGATTCGAGGGGCCTTCTTGTCGCCAGCGACTCCCTCGATTCCCTGAAGGCCGAGTTCGCGCAGGTTGCTGAAGATATCGATTGGGCCGACGGCCGACCCGGACTGCTCGAGACGGTGAAGGGCGCCAAACCGACCGTTCTGATCGGACTCAGCGGCGTCACTGGAGCGTTCTCCGAAGAGGTGGTTCGGGCAATGCTCGCCGAGTGCCCCACGCCGATTATCATGCCCCTCTCGAACCCGACCTCACACGCAGAGGCCTTGCCGAAGGACCTGATCGCGTGGACCGACGGTGCAGCAACCGTTGCGACCGGGTCGCCCTTCGAAGACGTCGACTACGGTGGCCGACCCATCGCGATCGGGCAGGGCAACAACGCCTTCATCTTCCCTGGATTGGGTCACGGAGCGTCGCTCAGTGCAGCGATTACGATCACGGACGGTATGATCATGGCCGCAGCCGAGGCGCTGGCTGACTACACGGTGCAACGCGACGACTGCGACGGGCGCATCTATCCCCCGGTCGATGCCATGCCAGAGGCTTCTCGATACGTGGCTGCGGCGGTTATCCGCGAAGCCGTGGGGTGCGGGATGGGCATCATGCCTTCGGAGGTAACACCGGAGGAGCTTGTCGCCGAGTCGTTCTGGACGCCCGAGTACGTGCCGGTGATCGCGGGGGAGCGTCCACCAGAGGTCCCAGAGTTCTAGATCACGCGCTCGTTTGCGTGGCTTCGACCCTGGCTGCTAGACGGTCGCGACGCTGTCACTTTTTTCGCCCCGTTCGCGCTTCGCGATGGATCTACCGCACCTGTCGGTAGACGATACCGTCTCTCGTATTCGCGATGCCCTGCAAGGCCAGGGAGGCGAATTCGACGGGGCGCTCTCATCAAAGCACATAGTCGTGCGACTCGGTGGTCAGGGGCGCAAACTCTGGTCGCCGGTGCTCGACGCCGACGTGCGTAAGGCTGCTGAAGGTGCTCGGCTCGACGGCCGATTCGGCCCTCATCCGAACGTCTGGACGTTCTTCGTTTTTGTGCGCGCCTGTCTCTTCGTCGCCTTGATTTCAACAAGCGTCTATGCCCGCTCCAAGAGCATGGTCTTCGGCGACCGATCGTCGTGAGCCTACGCCGCGCTCGCCAGTGCCATCATCGTCGTTGAGTACGTTGGCGTCGCGCTGGCACAGAAGAACACACAGGGAACGACATGGACGCGCTCTTTACGTTCGTCAGAGGCGCAGTCGAGAAAGACGAGGGGTCAGGGTGAGGTGCTAACGCGCCTTGGCTAGCGGGCTGGCAGTGCAGGAAGGGTCTCGGCTGAAAGGTGCTCCTCGACGGTTCGGAAGCTGGCGATGTTTGTCCTAGACTAAGGCGTGGGCGCTCGTTTGGCTCACCGGCGGCGCTCTCAGAGCTCGTCGATCGGAACGGGGAATTCGAACCACTTCCGTCGGGCTCTTTTCTTGTGACCGGAGTGCTTACCAAGATCTCTCCATGAGATTCAGCGTCCGCCAGGTAACAATTTGGCCAAGGCTAAGCCAAAGATTTGGAGAGTTGTTAATGATAGGTTTCGTTCTCCTAACCACGGTGTTCGGCACTGCTCTGCTCGGGGCTTGTGACTCGCTTCTTCCCCCGG
>JBLHWZ010000172.1:0-11855 GCA_047629415.1 Bradymonadia bacterium
GCTCTCGGCTTAGGCGTTGGGGGTCCTCGTTTGTAGCTCTGGTGCTGGCTTCGCTGGCGTTGGCTGAGCTCCTGCTGCAGGTTAGTGGGGTTGCTCCTCCAGCTCCCGCCGTTTCGCCATACGTCGACGACGAAGCTGTCGGCAACAGGCTGAACTCGCTTGGGATGCGCGAAGAATGGAACGAGCTTCCGGCAAAGGAGCCTGGAGAGGTCCGAGTCGCGTTCCTTGGCGACTCGTTTACGTTCGGCCAGGGGGTCGAGCGCTATGAGGCGTTCCCCGCCGTCGTCGGCGAAAGCCTCGCAGCGAGCTACCCGAATCGTACAATTCGCGTTTTTAATCTCGGCGTCATGGGCGACAACACCCTCGAGGAATCCGCCCGGTACCGCGATCTGCACGACGAGCTCGAGATCGATATCTTAGTGCTGGTCGGATACCTAAACGACTTCACTTCGACAAACCCGGCCTTCACGATCGGCGAGATATACGGACTCGACTTCGAACCCGGTTTTACCGCGCGAAACTCGCTTCTCGCTGCCACGGTTGGCCGAACGGTCCGGAATCAGATCGTCCGGTTTCTCTCGAGTCGCCACTACAGTTCCTCGGCCCTCGCGGACATAGAGGGGGGTGAGTTCGAGGACTTTGGTGATCAAATCCGGAGTCTCCGAGACTTCGCGACTGAACGAGACGTTGAGTTCAAGCTGGCGTTCTTTCCCTGGCTCTTTGAGCTCGACGACTACCACCTGCGCCCAGTCCATGAGAATCTGGCTCTCCTCGCGGAGGCTGAAGAGATGGAGTTTCTCGACCTACTTGAGGTGTACGAAGGCCAGGATCACGAGGCGATGCGGGCGAGCGCGGCCAACGAGCACCCCAGCGCTCTCGGGCACGAACTGGCAGCAGAAGCGTTCGTCGGGTTTCTGCTCCCGGAGGTCGAAAGGATCGTAGCTTCCGATTTAGAGGCCCGCTTAGATTCTACCAGCGAAGCACGATGTTACCGCTCTGGAAGTCCCCGCGCGTGACGCTGAACTGGTAGCACTCCCCTTCGACAAGCTCGGCCGCGCCTGGTTCGCCGCCGTGGTTCTCGGCGGCTTCGGTGCCGAACTCGGGCACTTCGTCGTAGGTCGCGGGGCCGCTGAAGCCGGTCGGGAAATTGTCTGTCTCGAGCACCCAGTAGGCCATGCCGTCTTCAACGAATGTGCCGGGCAGGGTGGGGAGCGTTGCGCCTGGGTCGGTCACATAGAGTCCGAGGGCGCCAACGTCACCGTCCCAGTCGATGGTGACGGAGCCGTCGTCGGGGCGAGTGACTGCCACGTTGGCGGGTCCGGTCGTGCCAAGGTCGCAGGGACCTTGCTCGATCGGGCGAGCGAAGGTCCAGGAGATGTCCTCCCAGAAGCCGGGGCCGCTGAAGATGGTGGTCGCGCCCGTGATCGACTCGGCGATTCCATCTCCGTCCTCACCGATCAGCGTCCCCACGAGACCGGATGAGTCGCCAAGTGCGAACGGTCCGGCCGGGATCGAGACCGGCTCAACCCAAACGCTGTCGCCGTCGGAGATCGCTCGGACGGTCTGGCTCAGCCCAAGCAAAAGGTCGACCTCCAGCAACTCGCCCGACGGGGTCTCGGTGGCGACCACTGAGAGTGGTGTCGGTACAGTCTGAGAAGGGTCGGGCCGCTCGTTCTCGATGTCGATATTCGGCACCATGAAGGTCAGCACATACTCTCCTTCAAGTCGCGCGGTCGGAGCAGCGGCGGCCTCGAACTCAACGATCTCCTCAGCCCCAAGGGAGCGTTCATTGAAGGACTCGAATTCCGGCGCAATCACCACATTGTAGGCCGCTCCTTGGTCCATTGGGGAATCTGCGACCGACGTTACGTGGCGTGCATCAGCCGAAACGGAAGCGGGCATGACGGCGCCGCTGGCGTCGATGAGCGAGATGCGCGCGAGGTTTTGGTCGGTGTCCCAGACAGGATACGAGAACGTGAGCTTGATCGGTGTGTCACTGGGTGCGGCGGAATCGTCCTGCTCCGGGTCGGCGTCGAGAAGGAAGAACTCGCGCGCGGTCCACTCGCGCAGGTACTGAGTGACGGAGAGGACCTCGTCGTCGCTGAGTTCGTCGTTGTTGATGAACGCGAGAGCCTCACGGACTGACGTTTCCAGTGTGATCGCCGAGCCATCCTTGAGCCAAATGCCGAACCGCTCGATTGAAACTAGCGAGGGCACGTCCGTTCGTCCCGGCGTGATGCCCGGGTCCATGACTGCTTGATTGGTTCCGACCGGGCCGCCGTGGCAGCCAATGCACCCGGCACGGCCCTCAAAGAGCTCGCGACCGCGCACGGCCTCGTCCGACATCTGGCCATCGCGGACGGTCTGAGCGGTGGCCGGAGGAGGCGGCATCAGCGACGCGAGGTAAACACCCAGTTGGTCGGCTTCCTCTCGGTTTGTGCGCCGACCGATGTTGACCAGGCCAACGAGAGCGAAGGCTTCGGGGCTGCTCACATACGAGGCCCAGCCGAGCGGCTCGGTACCTCCGGTCCAGAAGATCGGGCGCGGGACTTCGTACTCTGGGAAGGGCCCGTTTCGCCAGATCAGGCGGTCGGTGAGGCCGTCCGTGTGACAGCCCTGGCAGCCCCAACTCTGCGCGTAGGTCTCGCCGGTGCCGGTGAAGAACGCCTGCCCTGCCGCAAGCGCATCCGGGCGTGGGTCATCTCCTGTCGGTCCGGTGATCGTGACCTCGCCTTCGACTCGCGTCACGACGAATCCTTGCTCGCCGTGCACAAAGACGCCGCCGTCCTTCACGATGGCGGCTCGTGGGCGGCCTGGCGCGTCGAAGCGCGCGGTCTCTTCCATGGTGGTGGCGTCGAGTTGAACCAACGCGTCGCTGCCCTCGGCGGGTACCCACAAGGAGTCGCCGTCTATCATGGCCGAGTAGACAAACACCGCGTATCCAGCGGAGCTCTCCTGCAGACCCAGGTCGGCGCTATCGACGAGTTCGCCGGAGGCGACATCGTATCGTGCGATCTCATGCGTAAAGTTGTCGCCATCAGCGAAGTCCGACTCGGTGTCGTTGAGCGTATTTGCGACGAGCAGCTGCGCGCCGTCGTCTGTGAAGGTCAGGCCATTTATCGTCGTGCCGACGTCGATGAGCGTGCGAGTGACTTCGCCAGTCTCCGCATCAACGAGCACAACGTCACGCTGATCTTCCACCGCAGAGTCTTCGTAGGGGAAGCGCTGCGTGTGGCCGCTTCGACGACGGGCAACAGCCAGCGTGGATTCGTCGGGCGAGATGGCGATGCCGAACGGATCGGGTCCAACCTCGATCCGAGAGACCACCGAGCGAGCTGCAATGTTGATGACCGCGACCTGGCCGTCTCCGCCTACTGCGACATAGGCCAGACCTGCTTGTTCGGCGATTACGAGGTTCGCTGGCTCATCGCCGCCCCAGACCGAATCAACAATATGGCCGCTCGCGACGTCGATGACGCCAACGGTGTCACTGCCTTTCTGTGCGACCAAGACCGTGTTTGTTCTTTCATGCCAGCCGATCGCGACCGGCCAGGATCCGACGTCGACGCTTCCCTTCACGGCGAGGTCTTCGGCAGCGAGACGCGTGAGGGTTGGGGCAAACACGTCCGCCGTCCAAACTTCATCGCCTCCAAACGCGATCGACGCTCCGCCGTAGTAGTTCACGTTGTGGAACGGTGCGGTGTCGGCGTTCACGACGGTGAGCAGTTCGACGACGTCTCCGTTCTTAGCGAATGAGTAGGTACCGGCAACGTGAGGAGTGAATCGCACGTAGCCGTCGGAGTCCAGAACGATCGCGTTGGCGTTGTCGCTCGGTGCTTCCGCGATCTCCCAAGAGCCTTCGCACTCTGGTGTTGGCGCTGAGAGGTAGAACGCCGATCCGACGGTCAGTCGCTGCCTCGGCTGTTGCTCAACGGGTGAGACACATGCCTCGGTCGCAACCGAGTCGTCGTCGCAACCTGCGAGTCCACTGATGGCGAGAGCAACGCGGATTCCTAGTGAGTGAGCGAGTTGGCGCTTCACGCGTGTTCATCTGGGAGTACGTTTGTACGCGCACCTAGCCGCTGACAGCCGATCGGGCCAGGTTTTTTGCTGGGTCGATGGGCCGCCGTTGCTTCTGCGCGTCTCCCCCGCTGCCGGTTCCGCGGTTCTATCTCAGCGTCGTTTTTGCGTCTTTGTCATGCGGCCAATACTGGGCCGAGATCGCCGGTGGTCTCTGCGTTGTTGGCGACGCGCTACTAGATGAACGCATCCCGAGGTACGGTGGGAAATGCCTCAAATCGCTCGTGGTTATGCTCCAATGTTTGGGGCATGACACAGCGCCGCTCCTCGAACCTGTTTCCGTCCTCGGATACAAGAGCGCCCTTGCTTGCTTCGTTGCTGATTGGATTCTTGGTGACGTCTTCCTAGCAGGAGAGGTCGCGCCCGCCATCGAACATCGAATGCCCCAGCATCTCAATTGGCTCGAACAGCGCCTGGCTCGAACGGGTCTAGTGCTCGCTTGGTTCCGTATGAATCAACACACATAACCTAGCGTAAATTGCCCGGCACACACAGTCCACTCCGCGACCGGCTTCAGAGCGGAGCGTCAGAGATAGGTTTGTGTGACACCAGTCTGTCCCCAGTGTGGCTCTCTCGAGCAACACCGAGATGCCGCTATCCCGAAACTAGTTGGCCGCCCCAATGAGCGCAGGCCCACTTTCTGGAGCCGGGATTCAGCACGCATCGCGGAGCGGGTCTGCCCACGCAGTGGGAACAACCGAACGCCGAGTCGCTCACCGTGGCCCGGCAGGGAGCTAGGCGGGCTTCTGGAAACAGACCACCTTGTAGGTGTCCGAGCCGTCGACCATGTTGTCGTAGAGCCGGGTGCCCGGATGGCGGAAGAAGTTGCGCATGGCCTGGCCCGCTTCTTTGGCGCGCCGAGGGCCGATGACCGGGACCTTGAACGCGACGAACTTTTCGAGGCACTGTTTGACGTAGGCTTCAGCGCGGGGCTCATCCAGGTCGCGTGCCAGAACGGCTTCTTTAGTCACGTCCCGTATCTGAATCTCGATCATGCCGATGCTCTTCAGGTGGTCGAAGCAGGGCTGCCATGTCGTGTCCGGGATCGCGTTGCCCCAAACCAGGAAGCCGCCTGGCTTGAGCCGGTCGACGACCGCAGCAAAGAACCGTTCGTCCTCTTCGGTGACGCGCCCTGCGTACTCCATGACGTGGGTCTCGTTGATGACCAGGAAGTCGACCGAGTTCGACGCGATGTCGACCTTGGTCGCATCGCCGTGGATCGCTGTGAGTCGTCCATTAGTCTCAGGCACATGCTTGCGGTTGCATGTCTCGATCGCCGCGCCCTGCATGTCGATCGCAATGTACGTGCACTCGGGCCAGACCTCGGTGCAGATGTGGTGCGCGCCGGCGCCAGTGCCACAGCCCATCTCGACGATATGCACCTTGCCGTCGCGCTCTGCGGCGTACGCCTTGACCGCCTCGACCTCAAAGAGGCCAGTGTAGGCGTACTTGCCGAAACGCTGCGGGTCGCGAGGTCCGTAGGGACGCTCTCCCCAGGTATCCGGCCAGTCGTAGCCCCACGTATTGAACGTGAACTCATAGGGCTCGCCGTGTTCGCTGAGGACCGTGCCGACCTCGCGGTAGAGCGAATAGAGCAGGGCGTAGATCGACTGCTTTGTGTAGTCGTCCTCGCTGATGTCACCGCTGGCGACCGTGACCTTGGCCTTACGGTCGAAGGGTGCGCTCGCTACCCAGGCTCCGAAGATGAGTTGGAGCTTGCGGTTCGAGTATTGGGTTTCGGGATTGAGTCCCGTAAAGATGTCCATTCTGTGCTTTCCGTCGGTCGGTAGGTGGGTGCAGAACGGCTCGACCGGCCGAGATGCAATACGTAGGGCCCGACTGCGTAGCGGCGTGAGCGGGCCACGTCGAGAGCAGCAGGTTTGGGGTGTGATCGTCGGCAGTCGGTCCCCGCAGGATGCGGGGCTCTGGACGGCCCTTCGGGCACAGCCTCAGGAACAGAGCAGGTTTGGTCGGAGCGGTGATTGGCCTGGCTCCGACGTGATGGATCGCTTCTTAGCGGGGACGCAAAGGAGTCCACATGTCGAAGAAAACGAGAAGAAGATTCAGCGACGAGTTTAAGGCTGAGTTCGTGAGATTGGTGATGGACGCAGGTCGCAGCGTGCCTCTGTCATGAGGAGCACCTCATGACAGAGGCATGCGTCCACACGTGAGTCAGGCGGTCGAAGGTCGAACGTGGTGACTCACTTCCAGGGGGCTCAGCTAAACCGAGCGGGACGCGCTCGCGACGGGGCGGAAGGAGAATCGCGAGATGAAGCGCGAGCGCGAGAGTTTTGAGCAAGCGGCGGCATACTTCGCGAAGAGAAAGCGATTAGATTCGCTCGCATTCTTGCGAAGAAGGACGACTTTCCGGCGCGGCGGGATGTGCCGTCGCTTGGAAGTCTCAACGTCGGGATTCGATCGATGGCCGATCGACGACGAGCCCGTCCGTACCCGGCCGGGCCGGCGTCTGAGAACGAACGTCCAGTCGATTTACTAGGAGAGGTTGATGACCCACGGGAGCCCTCGCATCCACCGCGAGCTGATTGCGAAAGGCGAACGTGTCTGACGCAAGTGGATCGCGAGGGTCACGCGAGAGCACAGCCTTGCCCGCTCTAGCCCGCGATGATTCAAGACAACGGCCTACCCATCGCATCAGCTCCCAATCGCCGATAACGTCGTCGCGCGGAACTTCTCGCCGCCGGCCTCGAACCAAACATGGGCTGAGAATATCACCTACTTGCGCACGTCGATCGGCTGGCGCTACCTCGCCGTCATCATTGACCGCTACAGCCGGCGAGTCGTGGAGTGGTCGGTCGCGGACCACATGCGAACGGAGCTGGTCATGGTCACGCAGCATATGGCCGTCTTCGGACGCAAACCAGCGGCTAGCCTCGTGACATACTCCGAACGTGGAAGTCAGTACGCCAGCAAACAGCACCGCGAAGCACTCGAGCAGTGCGGCATGGTCTGAAGCACGGTCTGCGGCATGGTCTGAAGCACGGTCTGAAGCATGGTCTGCGGCATGGTCTGCGGCATGGTCTGCGGCACGGTCTGCGGCATGGTCTGCGGCATGGTCCGCAAAGGAAACTCCTGGGGCAACGCGGTCCTCGAGAGCTTCTTCGGAACCTTCAAGAAGGAGCTCATCTATCGCCACACTTGGCCATCCCCTTGCGGCCGCGGCCGACGTCATTCGGTCCCATATCGAACGCCTCTACAACACCCGTCGGCGACACTCCGCGCTCGGTGATGTCAGTCGTCTTGAGTTCGAGATGCCGCCTCTGGTCTCAATTGCGACGTACACAAACCGTCCACTTCTTCGGGGCGCGGTCACTCTCTGTCGAGAACCAGTCGGAGTCGCTCGAACTCAGCGGCGTCTTCTTGCTGGAGGACCAGTAGCGCGCTGTTGGCCGCCGCTCGCACGGTCATTGGCACGCCACCTCCATATTCTGCCCAGTGTCCCGCGATTAAGAGGTTCTTCACTGGGGTCCGGTAGTGCGCCAGGTTCGCCCGGATATTCGCGCGACTCGGCCGAGTGCCCATCAAGGTGCCGCCTCGGTTTCCCGTGTAGCGTTGGTGGGTGACGGGAGTCGCGATGTCCATCACCTCAATGTGCTGGCGGAGTCCCGGAATTAGCGTCTCTTCGACGCGGTCGAGGAGCACATTTGCGTACGCCTTCTTGAACGCTTTGTACTCGGGACCTCGTTCGAAGTCCGGACCTGTTTTCCATCGTTCCCCGTACTCAATATTGGCGGTCGAGTAGAGGGTCATCGTCCCTTTTTCTCTCGGCGCCAGCGTTGGATCTCGGACCGAGGGCGCTAGCAGCGTGATGGCTGCGAATTCAGGGTCGCCCGCGTTGTGTTTTTCCGTCGGTATTCCGTCTCGAGTGAGAGACGTCATCTCCTCTCCCAGCCCCAACTCTTGTGTGCACACATTGAGTCCCAAGGACACCGTGACGCTTGAGTCGTAGAGGTCAGCCGCCTTGAGCTTCTCGAGGGTCTTCGATGGGACGACGCCCGCCGGAAGCATCTTCTCGTAGACAGTCAATAGATCGCACGCCGCGAGCACATTATCACAGCGGATGGATCCGGCTTGGGGGTTGCGTAGTCCTTTCGCGAATCGAACCTCAGTTGCGACGCTGTTGTCGACGACGATCTCACTCACTTTACTGCGATACGAGACGGTCCCGCCGCAATCGATGATCGTACGAACGAGAAACTCCGGATATGCTTGGCTGCCACCTGCGGGCGGCGACTGAAAGTCTTGATCATAGGCCCATCCGACTGGGCAGAGGCAGGACATCAGTCGGTCGTCGGTACAGAATACCTTGCGCAGCAGCTCGCTCTTGAAGAGTCGGTCAAACGCCTTGTCTGTCGAGTACCTTGAGAAGTTGGCCATCGGCCAGGTTGCCTTGCCGAGCTGCATGCCTCGCCGGGCCCGCTCGACAAGCCCCATCGACTCCCCCGACCGCAGCCGGAAGGCGAGGTCGTGGAAGACCTCGCCCATCGTCTTGCTGGCTTCGAAGAACTGCATGATTGCTGCCCGCTCGTTCGGCGCGTCTGCCATTAGACTGTCACGGAGATCGTCTGGGTTGGTGGTCAGCAGATAGTCGTGCTCCTCCCCTCGAAATCGCCGAATCTGTTTTAGCGTCGGCGCGCGAGGGCAATCGTCTCCGATGTGATCGAAGATCGCCGTGACGATCCCGGCCGGCCCGCATTGGTTAAGCCAGTGAATGGCAGTGTCGAAGGTGAAGTGTCCACGCTTATACCCAGCAAGGTAGCCACCGGGGCGAGCATCCATCTCAAGGACACAGACGTGGATACCAGCGCGAGCCAAGAGCGCCGCGGCTGTCAGACCGCCTATGCCACCGCCGATAACGACAACGCTCGCGTGGGCCGGCGGGTCGCTAGAAATCCGAGATTGAGTGTTTGGTCGAGGGTTCACAGTCGCTCTCGCCTAGGGCAACGCTTAAAGGATGGAAAGAGAGCTGCCGCCCACGGGTGCGACCGCGGTTCCTCGGCTCGAAGACCAAACGGTTGATCCGCGAGGCAAGGCAAGGCTGGATGGGTGCATCAATTGCGGCTCACACAGTGTTGGGACGCCGTGTTCGATCAGTGCCGCAATCGGGACCGGGAACAAGACTCCGGCGCAGAGACGCTTCGGTGCGAGTCGATCGCCTTCCCCACTTCGTCTTCCCCACTTGGTCTTCCTGGGCTCTCGGTTTGGTGAGAGGGGACCTCCCGCCCCAGGCTACTCCGCAGGACCACGGTTCTGGACGCTCTCAGGCGCTAGACAGACCTTCTTTTAGACCATAGCGGCCCGCGTCATAACTGATCCGATCACCGTTCGTCCTGCGGCGCCTGACAGCAGCACTGGCCGGTTCAGGAGCAGCCGCTACGCTCTGCCGCCCGACCTCCTGAGGCAGGCCCGGAATCGGCTTGGAATGCTCGGGTTGGAATTTGGCGTTTTGACTGTCCTGCTGGGCCCGATCGCCCTTCTTCAGGAATACGCAAACCCTGCGGCCGAATGGCTCATGGCAGTCACGCTTAGGGCCACGATTGGGGTGTCTTTCGCGATCTTCTTTACCGCGCGCTCCAAACGATTCAGCGACGCGACCGTTCTCTGGCTGGGGTTGGCCTTTGAGATCCTATTGTGACTCTCGAACGGCACTGTAATGACCTGGGAGGTCTACCAGCGCACCGGGTACTTGCCTGATCTGACGCTCTCGCTTGTTATCATCGTGATCTTCTCGCTCATCGTTCCGTCTACACCTTGGCTCACATTGGCGGCCGCCCTCGTGGCCGCTTTCACGGCGCCGATCGGGCTCGGAATCCTGTACTGGATTGGCACAATCGAACAGTTGTCACCCACGGACTTCGTCACCGTGACGGTAGGCCCGGTCGCGTCCGTTGCTCTGGCCTACATGAGTTCGCGAGTGATCCACAATATCGGCGTCGAGCTCGCCCGGGCGAGGAAACTCGGTAGCTACACGCTCGAGGAAGTGCTCGGCCGCGGCGGAATGGGAGAGGTGTGGCGTGCCAAACATCGCATGCTCAGCCGCCCGGCTGCGATCAAGCTCATCAAGCCCGAGGCCCTCGGCGAGGGCGCCACGGCGAGGGCGTTCATTCGGCGGTTTGAGCTCGAGGCGCAGACCACTGCGAGCCTTCGCTCTCCACACACGATCGAGCTGTACGACTTCGGGACATCGCCGGAGGGGACGTTCTACTAAGTGATGGAGCTCTTGCACGGCATCGATCTGCAGGCGCTCATGAACCAGCACGGCCCTCTTCCGGCGCGTCGGTTCGTGTACCTTCTGCGCCAGCTTTGCCACTCTCTGCGCGAAGCCCACGACGCGGATCTGATCCATCGCGACATCAAGCCTGCGAACATCTTTGTCGGCCGCTACGGCGCGGACACCGACTTCACCAAGGTGCTCGATTTCGGTCTCGTGAAGCGCTCTTTCGAGGCCGAAGTCGACCCGAATGTCACGCAAGACGGGCTATTGATCGGCACGCCGGCGTTCATTGCCCCCGAGGTGGTGATGAGCGCGCCGGGTGTCGATTCACGCGGCGACATCTACTCTCTGGGTTGCGTCGCCTACTGGCTGCTCACGGGCGCTCGTGTCTTCGAAGCGGAGACCGTGGCCCAAGCCCTTGTCCGCCACGTCAACGACGAACCCGCGGCCCCATCGAGCCGTACGGAGCTAGACATCCCCCAGGCCCTCGATGCTATCGTCTTGGCGTGTCTCGAGAAGGAGCCGGCGAAGCGGCCCCAGACCACGAATGATCTCTCAGAGAGCCTCGGCGCGATCGCGTTCAGTCCCCCTTGGACCGAGCACGCCGCTCGTCGGTGGTGGGATCAGCACTATCCTAGCGCGTCGATGCCGGAGTCGTCACGGGATGAGCGAAAGACCACGGCACCTGCGGACCGCTAGTAGCGTCGGCCTGCCTCGCGCGCGCCCCGCCAGGGTTCGCCTTCCGAGCTTCAGTGCCCTCCCAATGTTCAGCGTCCCAAGTGAGCGCTAGGCTTTACGCCTCAATCAATTGTTCGAGAACCGTCGCCGTCGCCGTCGCCAAACGCGCCCTGTCGGTTAGGAGCTGGGCGCCTCTTCGTTGGTCGACGATCGTCTGGTCTCGCATTAACCGCACAAGGAAGATCCATAGGCGCCAAGCGTCGGTCTCGCGTTTTGTAAGCCGGTCAGTCGATGCCGCCTCGACTGACCGGCTTACAAATGTCGACCCCGATTCCGTGCGTGCGATACGAATACTCGGTGTTTGGAATTTGGTGAGTCCCGCGGAAGGGGGCTCTCAAGACGTCCTCAGGTTTGGCGAGTCCGAGATGTGTCATCAGCAACTCCTCCGCCCAGTCTCGTTTCGCGCACCAGTCGCCCGCCAACTGGCGGACGAAGTCCAAATCAGCCGGGTTGGGCACGTCTGCAGTCGCGATCATGGCTACACGGTCGGTCGTGGCTGGGCGGTCGCTATAGGTTGGGTGTGTGCGTACAACGGTTCCAGAGTGTGTTGCGCCGAACGAATTGCGGGACCGGTAGCGCGTGCCTCGACGGTAATGATGGGTGTCAACATAGTTGCCGCCTCTAACGGTCACGCGGCTTCCGCGATCATTGTGTGGATTCTGTCGTCCACGGCTGGGTTTAGGTGGACGACCGCAGGCGCGTTCCACTTTCGGGTCCGTCTGGACCAACGGTCCGGCTTCCGACTCCTCGCGGCTTCATAGACGGCTCGACGACGCTCGAGGATGGCAGTGCTCTGGCCATCGTG
>JBLHWZ010000173.1:0-11834 GCA_047629415.1 Bradymonadia bacterium
AGTGTTTTCCGGTCGTTTGTGGCGACGGAATCATTGCGTCGACCGAGGGTTGTGAGGACGGCAACACCGAGTCAGATGACGGCTGCTCGGCCACCTGCAGAGTCGAGCTGCCCACCGGCGGTGAGGAAGCGTTGATGGAAGGCGGCCTCTCGAGCGAGGACGGAACATGGATTCGACCGAATCGGTCCTGTGATTCGGGCACTTCGGAGCGATTCTATGACGCCTATTGGGTGGTCAACCCGTCCGACTCACCGGTGGTGATCAACATCGAAGTCGCGTTCAGCTTCGACGTATACGACCACCTCTTCGACGCGACGTTTAATCCCGATGAACCGACCGTCGGGTGTTTGCTTGGCAACGATGACGATGGCCGCTTCACGACCAGCGCGTTGCGTAGAGTGACGATCCCAGCTGACGAAAAACGCGTCACCGTCGTGTGGACCTTACTCTCGCACCGCTTCGAGTGACTACGATATCACAATCGTCGGAATGTAGAGCGGCGCGAGGCGCTACTCAGGCCTGGTGCCCATCGCGCACCAAGACATCTCGTTGACCTGCTCGATCTCGACGTTCTCGAGCCCAGCGGCTTCCAAGAGCTGGATGACTTCGTCGTGGCGCCAGTAGTTTGCGACGCGCGGTAGCATCTGATCGAAGACGATGACGCGGAGCTGGTCAAAGGAGTACTTACGCAGCGAGCGCATGTAGTCGTTTCGGGTGAATCCGGCGCGCAGTGCAGCCCAAAGCGCGAGTGTCGGTGGGACCGAGAGGATGTGGGTCATCCCGATGGGCAGCTTCGAGAACACGACCTTCCGGACAGGGTCGAAGCCGTTCACGATCCACTCGTTTCCCTCATATCCGTAGACCCAAATGAGGACCTTCCCGCCCGGCTTCGTCGCTCGAAACATGGCACGTAGCGCATCGAGGGGGCGTTCAAGGTGGTGGATCACTCCGAGAGAGAAGACGACGTCGAACCCTTCGAGCCCTTCGAGCTCATAGGCTGAGCCCTGCTGTACGTCGACGTCGACGTCGGCCAAATTTCGACGGGCGACGTCGAGGGTGTCGGGGTCGAGGTCCACGGCGACTCCGCTCGCCCCGTAAGTGCTCGGCCAATAGGAGTTCCGGCCAATCCCGCAGCCTACATCGACGAACGTCTTTCCCTTCCACCAAGACTGTTCCAGGAGGCTTGTCCACTTACGAAACTGCTCCTCGTGGTCGGGGAGAATCGTATTGTAGTTAGACCACGAGTATCCGAACCGCTCGGTCGACCCCGAGTGCTGGTCAGAAGGTGGAGAGTCAGTCATTCTCGTGCCGGCGCTGGCAGGTCGGATCGTTGCGCCGCGGAGCGATCTGGCAGACCAAAACTCCGACGCGTAGGGACCCGCGAGGGTAGACTCGGTCAGCAGGAACGTCCAGAAGCTCGCGCCCGTCCATCCCGTGAAACGCCAAGTGGAGACAGGGGTCTGGCGGCCAAGAACCTAGGCTAGGCGGCACCACGCGGCCCGCCTGCAGCGGTCACGCAGCCGCCGGCTCGATGATACCGAATGCAATGCCGGCTGGGTCCATCGCGACGTACATCTTGCCGATGCCCTCGACCGCCGTCGGCCCGGCCAGAATCTGGCCGCCGTTGCTCTTGACGCGTGCTGCGCAGTCATCGACGCCGGGGGTGTTGAGCCAGACCAGCCAGTTCGACGGCACTCCCGGCATCATGGCCGACATCGCGCCGCCCACTTGTTCGTCCCCGGACTTGAGAATGAAGTAGGGACCGTCCGGCATCGGCATTTCCTCGAAGCCAATCGCAAATGACTTCTCTAGCCAGCTGAGATCCGCCTTCAAGTCAGTGCTACGAAGCTCGACCCAGTGAATGGCGCCCGGACCACTCGGCTTGTCCTCGGCCGAAGGATCGGCCTCGTGGAAGAGCAGGAAAGCTGCCCCTGTTGGGCTCGCCACGCCTGCGAATCGACCGGGAGGGATATCGGTCGGCTCGGTCAGCGCTTTGCCGCCTGCCTCGACCGCCGCTGCGAGAGCTGCATCGACATCTTCGACTCGGAGATACGAGGAGATGTGTGGCGGGATACCTTCCATGGGTGGGAGCATGATGTGAGCGCGCGCCGATCCGCCAGCGGTCACCATGGTCGCCGTGTCGTCTCCCATTGGGATGTTCTGAATGCCCCAGCCGATGGTCTCAGCATAGAACGCTTTGGCCGAATTGACGTCTGTCGTGATGATACCGTGCCAGCAGAACTTGTTGTTTGTATAAGCCATTTCGTCTCGGACTTTGCCTGTGGATAGGCGAGGGGTGAGGCGATGCCTCGTGTTGGGTTCACCGACACGACGAAACTGCACGGCGCCGATCGACATCGGCCCCCAATATATCCCGAGTCGACCGTCGAACTCATGGCCGTGAGGCAGAGAGTAGGCTCGAATTGAGTCCTCTAAGACGACAAAAACCGCGCCGAGCACGACGCGTCTTGATCGTCACTGAGAACTACGCGGCCGGAGGATCGATGATTCCGAACGCTGCTCGCGTAGGGTCCATCGCGACGTACATCTTGCCGATGCCGTCTACATCCATCGGCCCAGCGATAATCTGACCGCCCTTGGCTGTGACTCGTTTTTAGCATGCGTCGACGCCCGCGACCTTGATCCAAACAAGCCAGTGCGAGGGGACATCTGGAGCCATGCCCTTCATGACGCCGCCCATCTGTTCTCCGTCTGCCGAGAGGATGAAGTAGTCGCCGTCAGGCATCGGCATCTTATTGGCCATGAGTCCGAACGACGCGTGGAGCCAGGAGTGATCTGCCTTCATGTCAGTGCTGTGAAGCTCAACCCAGTGTACCGAGCCCTCGTCGCTCAGCGGGGTCTGTGCCGAGCTCTCGTCCGCCTCGTGGTAGAGGTAAAAGTGCGCGCCGCTTGGACTCATCACGCCGGCGAATCGGCCGGGTGCGATGTCCATCGGAGGCATGGTCATCGTGCCGCCGCTAGCGACCGCCAACTTGAGTCCAGCGTCGACATCCGTCACTCGGAGGTAGCTCGAGATGTGCGGAGGTACGCCGAGCATCGGCGGTAACATCATGTGCATGCGCGAGATCTCATTGGCGACAATCGTGGTCGCTGTCTCGTCGCCCATCTGCGTCTCTTGGATGCTCCAGCCGATGGTTGCGGTGTAGAAGGCCTTAGCAGCCTCCATGTCGGTCGTAACGACACCATGCCAGCAGAACTGGTTGTTTGCGTAGGCCATGAGTCGGACTCTCTGATGTCTGAACTCCACTACTATGCAGAGCCAAGTGTTGGGCGAGGAGTGTGGCCGGAGCGTATCGAAATGCGTCCAAGCAGGCCAGCGGACTCACGATCACTCTAACCTGAAGATCCCATCTCCTCGTGCACTGTTCGGAGCCGCGGCGGTGGCCAGATCGCACGCGACGCAAACGCGGTCGCAGAGACGTGTTCCAGGCCTCCGAGGGAGTCGGGTTCCGAATTCTTCACGCCCTGGATGGCACGCCCGCTCCTAGCGCGCTTCGCCAGCGCCCAAGCTTCGCGGGATATCGCATTGCAGCGTAAGCCGGACTCGTCGACGGGAGCCGAGCGAACGCAGCCTGTTCGGCCATGGGGCCGAGCTTCGGAATGACATGGCGGTGAAACGAGGACTCGGCCTTGCCGCCGTTGAAGAAGACGCGGCGAATCGTCGGCAACTCATCGAAGAGCGTGGCAAAGTCGTTGGCCACGACTGTCGACTCGATGATGTCAGAGTCCAGGCTAGACTCTCGCTCGCACTCCGCCAACACATCCCAGAGCGCGAACCCAGCATCCGTCAGCGCTGTCTTCCGTTCTTCATAGCTGAGCGTCGCGTCGAAGCCGCAGAGCTCGGCCATAATCGGCCAAAAAGCGTTGCGCTTGTGGGCATAGTACTCAACCTCGATGAGGGAAGTGATCCCCGGAGCACTTCCCAAAATCAGGGTGTGCGGCGCATTGCCGACAACAGGCGGGAAACAACGGACCTCTGGTTTCGTCATCGACTCAAGAAGCTGGAGAGCGCGCGGAACGAGGTGCGACTATCTCAGATGCCTACGTGGCGCCACCCGGGGTTCATCCGTGGAGCACGCAGGCGGGGCGTTCGGCCGCTCATATGGGTGGTCGCGCGGCAACACATGGCGAAAGGGCCACGCGGGTTGTAAGGACTGCGTCCCCGACCGAGCGTCGGGGACGCCCCCCGCCGGCCCGAAGCCAATGCCACATCTTCAACGCGTGCTGCTGGTCCTGCCGCCTCTCACGCAGCTCAATACTCCCTATCCATCGACCGCGTATCTCACGGGATACCTGCGGGAGCAGGGATATGAGGTCTCGCAGATCGATCTTGGAATCGAGCTGATCGATTCTCTCTTCTCTCGCGACGGCGTGCGCGCCATCTTCGGTGCGGTCGACGAGATTGGCGCGTTGCCGGAGGAATGGGACGATGTCTGCGACCAATCAGAACGCTACGCGTCGACCATCGATGCGGCGATGTCCTTCCTCAGGGGAGATGACCCCTCACTAGCGACTCGCATCGCGAGCCGCCGTTTCCTTCCTGAGGGACCTCGGTTTTGGGACGCTGACGACGTCGACTGGGCGTTCGGACAGCTCGGCGTCCGCGACCGCGCTCGATTCATCGCTACCCGCTACTTGGACGATCTCGCGGATGTCATTCGGCAGGGAGTGAACCCCCACTTTGCGTTCACGCGATACGCCGAATCGCTGGCGCTCGCTGCATCGTCGTACGAACCGCTCGCCGACGCTCTATCCCGCCCGCCCGACCTGGTGGACCAGACAATGCTGGCCGCGTTGTTTCGCCGAGTGGACGAGTTCCAACCCGATGTGGTTGGCTTCTCTGTCCCCTTCCCTGGGAATCTCTACGGTGCCTTGCGTTGTGGAAGCTCGCTCAGGACTCGAGCCCCAAACGTCATACGAGTGCTCGGCGGAGGATACCCAAACACAGAGCTGCGTTCCCTCGACGAGCCACGGGTCTTCGAGTCGGTCGAGTATGTGACGCTCGACGACGGCGAGCTTCCCTTTGTGCGCTTGTTGTCGAAGCTGCGCGGGGAAGACACCGAGCTGCGGCGTACGTTTGAACGCGTTGATGGAAGAGTTGTTTTCCACGAAGGCGTTGGCCAGGACATTCTACATTCGGTCAAGCCGGCGCCTGACTACCGGGGTCTGAATCTCCACAAATACCTCTCGGTGTTGCAAGTTCCTAATCCGATGCATCGGTTGTGGAGCGACGGTCGCTGGAACAAACTGACCATCGCGCACGGCTGCTACTGGGGGAAGTGCTCTTTCTGCGACGTCACCCTCGACTACATTTCTCGCTATGATGGAACTTCGGCCGCCCATCTCGTCGATCAGATGTTGGAGGTCGCAGCGCAGACCGGTGAGCGCGGGTTCCACTTTGTAGACGAAGCGGCTCCCCCGGCCGGCCTTCGTGACCTGGCACTGGAGATTCTGGCGCGCGATGAGGTCTTCTCGTGGTGGACTAACATCCGTTTTGAGAAGTCCTTCTCGCCTGACCTGTGCAGACTACTCGCGGAGTCAGGCTGCATCGCGGTCTCCGGCGGCCTTGAGGTCGCCAGCGACAGGCTGCTCACGATGATGAAGAAGGGCGTGTCCGTGGACCAAGTGGCTCGGGTCGCGAACAGTTTTAGCGAGGCGGGCGTCTTGGTGCACTCGTACCTGATGTACGGATTTCCCACGCAGACGACCCAGGAGACGGTCGATGCGCTGGAAGTGGTGCGACAGCTCTTTGCATCCGGAGTCATCCAGTCGGGTTTCTGGCATCGATTTGCGATGACGGCCCACGCGCCCGCCGGCTTGCATCCCGACGAGTTTGGTGTGAAGGCAATCCATCCAGAAGGCGCCGTATTCGCGCGAAACGATCTGGAACATGTCGACCGAACGGGAACACCAAACGAGGAACTAGGCCACGGGCTGAAGCTGGCGCTTGACTCGTTCATGCGAGGTGAGAATTTGGACCGCCCAGTTTACGAGTGGTTTGAATTGCCCGTTCCCCCATCGACCATTGACGCAAATCGAATCGCGTCCGCGCTATTGGAAGAGCCGGACGACTCGCGTCGACTCAACTCGATGGTCGTTTGGCTTGGCGGTGAGCCGGATTGGCTTGTCGATCCGACCACCGGAGAGCGGGCAGGCTTGGCGGTGATGGGCCGGGACGAATATGTGATGCTGGAAACAGATGAACAAACGAGCAGTTGTCTCGCAAGTTTGTTGGCTTCGGCACGACCGATCATACGGAAGCAAACTAGGCTAGGCCAGGCCTTAGCTGGGATTCCCCGAGATACTGCGGTGGGTATCCTCTCTTCCGATGCGTGGCGAACGTTACGGCAGAACGGGCTGCTTCTCGTGTAGTAGCGTGTGGCATACGGGGTGAGTTTGAGAACAAATGTGGCCCCAAACGCTGGCCATTTCGTATGGGGTGCTTGACGGGTGATCAGCCGCTCGCTAGCCAGCCGAGCAATCGGGGGGTTTATCCATACTATCGAAACCAAATTAATGAGCAAAACGACCGTCAGCGAACTTTTCGCCAAATTCGCGAATGAAGAGACCGAGATCCGAGCTCGTGTCACCGCGCTCAGCAGTGAGCTGGAGACCCTCACCACTCGCCTCGACGAGGTAGAGGTCATTCGCGCAGCACTCGAGGCTCAATCAGGTGCCAAGCCTGCTGCTAAGCCCGCTGCCAAGAAGGCTGCCCCGAAGAAGGCCGCTGCTAAGCCTGCTGCCAAGAAGGTTGCTGCTAAGCCTGCTGCCAAGGAGGTTGCTGCTAAGCCTGCTGCCAAGAAGGTTGCCGCTAAGCCTGCTGCGAAGAAGGTTGCCGCTAAGCCCGCCGCAAAGCCTGCTGCCAAGAAGGTTGCTGCTAAGCCTGCTGCCAAGAAGGTTGCTGCTAAGCCTGCCGCTAAGGCTGCTGCGAAGCCCGCTGCTAAGAAGGCCGTTGCGGCACCTGTTGCTGCAAAGCCCGCCCGCAAGGGCCGCCGCAAGGCAGACGCGGGCGTTCACTCGCTCGGCATCGTTGACGCAGCTATCCACTTCGCGAAGGTAAACAACGCTAAAGAGGCGGACGCAGGCGATGTTCTCGAGTGGTTCCGCGCTGCTGGGTACAAGACCCGTACAGGTACGCCGACTCGCAACTCGGTCTACGTTTCGCTGAACCGCGAGGCGAGCACGACCCGGGACGACCCGCGCGTCACTCGTCCTCGTAAGGGCCGTTTCGCATTCCACTTCTAGGAATTGAAAAAGGCCACCCAAGTGGCTTGCAGTGACCGCGCCGCGGTCACAGTAAAAAGGGCGCTTCCCAGTTCGGGCGGCGCCCTTTTTCTTTGCCGATTCAGTCGACTCGGTCGATTCGGTCGACACTCGAAAACCGATCTGATAGCGCACGCGCCATGCGCCCCACCCGCACTCACGCTCTAGTCGCCCTTCTGTTAGCCGCTTGTTCTTCGGAGCAAGACGGGCCTGCCGTTGATCCCACCGAAGGGTCCGGACAGGGAAGCGGCGCCGATGTCGTTGAGGTACTTGCTCCCCCGCCTGGCGTTGACCGAACTCAAGCCCGCATCGAAGCCGCCGTGCTCGCGCAGTTCGCTGCAGACTCGCAGGTCGACGCGACCGAATTCGATGTTGGGTTCGGAGGCGGCACGCTCACGATGACGAGTCGGACCGAGTCTGCAGTGGCCTGGGCCCGCGCGGAAACGCTCGCCGGTCTCGTTGTAGGGGTTGATCAGGTGACGATGAGTACTCCGGCGCCCGCGGGCGATCCCGGCACTCTCCCGACCGAGCTTCACCAGCTGCCCGCAACGTTTGACGTTGCCAGTCGCTTTGGGACACCGCCCGACGAGCCGCTCGATCTCGTTATTCCGGATACCGAGGGATCGGGTGAGGGAGCCGGTATCGCGGAGGCCGCGTCGGGCGACCGCCCCCGGACTTACGTTGTGGGTCCCGGAGACAGTCTCTCCATCATCGCGCAGCGAACGATGGGAGACGGTTTGGCTTGGCCTCGACTTTACGAGTTCAATCGGAGCGTCATCGGGGCTGACCCGGGTGCGCTTCGGATGGGCATGGAGCTCCGCATTCCACAGGACTGAGATCATGATCTCCGTAATTCTTGCTCCGACCGATTTCTCCGAAGGCTCCTCCAAGGCGACCGAGTACGCACTGCAGATGGCTGAGGCGTTCGACGCCCGGCTGGTACTGCTGCACGTCGGGGTCGACCCGACGGAGCACCACCCGTCCGCTGGTGCGGCTGCGGACATCTATCGGAGAGTCCGAGAGGAGCAGTCACGGTTCGCGCGCGCCCAAATGGACGAGCTCGTGGACGAACTCGCCAAGAAGCATCCAGGAGCGGCGCTTCAAATCGAGCACCAGTCCGGCGCTCCTCACGCGGCGATTCTGGAGGCCGCGGAGCGTCTCAAAGCGGATTTGATTGTGATGGGCACCGCCGGTTTGACGGGGCTGTCCCACTTCCTCATCGGCAGTACAGCTGAGCGCGTTGTTCGCGTGTCCACCGTTCCCGTGCTCACCGTCCGCGGATAAGCACGACTCAGAGCTTGTACTCAATCCGGGAAGTGAATAGCGACCCGGTCCGCCCACCTGACTTCTCGAGGCCCAATCCAAATGGCTCTAACCACCGAGTCCGACGCCGTCCCGCCCGACTTCTCGATCGTCATCCCCGTCTATAACGAGGAGGGCATCCTATCTGCGTCCATTGCCGACCTTGTCGACAAGCTAGGCGACAGCGAGAAGCTCAAAAACGATACGTGCGAGATCATTCTCTCCGCCAACGGGTGTGTTGACCGCACGGTTGATATCGCGCGCGGGCTTCGCGACAAGTACCCAGGGATTGTGGTCCTTCAGAGCGACGAGCCGAACTACGGCGCGGCGATGAAGCAAGGAATCCGGGCGGCTCGCGGGCAGTATGTAATCTGCGATGAGATCGACCTGTGCGACGTCGATTTCTACGAGCGAGCGCTCTACCGCCTTCGAGAAGAGGGCTACGATCTTGTCGTCGGGTCCAAGCGCCTCGAGCGATCGTTCGACAAGCGACCGCCGTTCCGCCGATTCGCTTCGACTGTCATCAACTGGCTTCTCTGGGTCTCGACTGGGTTCGAAGGAACCGACACCCACGGCCTCAAAGCCTTCAACCGCGAGCGTCTCCTCGAGATGGTCGACGAGTGTGTGGTAGACAAGGACATGTTCGCGAGCGAGTTTGTCATCCGAGTGCATCGGTCGGGCTTCCGCGCCACCGAGATTCCGCTGGAAGTCATCGAGAAGCGCCCGCCGTCCATTCGCTTGACCAAGCGCGTCCCGGCAGTCTTTCGCCAGCTCGGCATCCTCGCGTACGTAATCCGCTTCAAGCGGTAGCAAGCGCACGACTTTCCCCTGCAAACATCCAACCGTATGGTGAGGTTCTCAAACGTCTCGATCGACCTCGACGGACTTGGTTGTTATCACCAGATTCACGGGCTGAAGTCCGCGGCGGATCCGACCGCGATCTACCGCGTGGCGATTCCTCGATTCCTCGAACTCTTCGACGAACTCGGGGTCCGCGCCACGTTCTTCGTGATTGCCTCCGACTTGCAATATCCCGACACCGTCGCAGCTCTCTCTGAGGCGGTGACACTTGGGCACGAGTGCGCGTCTCATACGTTCCACCATCCGTACAATCTGCGGACCTGGAACGAGCGCAGCATTCGAGCGGAGATTGGGAAGGCCACGGAAGCAATCGGGGACGCTCTCGGGCAGCGGCCCGTGGGGTTCCGAACGCCCGGGTACAACGTCGACACGACGATCCTAAGAATCCTGGCCGAGGATGGGTACCGGTATGACTCAAGCGTCTTCCCGAGCCCCCCTTACTACGCGGCCAAGGGCGCGATCATGGGAGCGATGGCACTGGCGCGCCGTCCTAGCGGCTCTGCGATGACGCATCCGGCGGCGTTGCGCGCCCCGCTTCAACCTTACCGACCCTCACGCTGGGACTTCTCCAAACGCGGCGACCGGAAACACAGTCTGCCTCTTTGGGAAATCCCGATCGGAGTCTTGCCTGGCGCTCGAGTCCCCGTAATCGGGACAACAGTTGGCGCGCTGAGCCCCTCTGCGGCGGCTCGCCTCGTCAAATGGTTCAAGGTCGGACAGTCGAGCCTCCAGTTTGAGATGCACGGGATCGACTTGCTCGACGCGAATGATGACTGCATCTCGGCGGATCTTGCCGCCAAACAACCCGACGTTAGGCGCGATTGGAACGACAAGCGTGCCGCGTTCGCCGCGTATATCGAGGCCTCGGCGAGACACGCCCCTTACATGACTCTGGCGACGGCCACCGACGCCTTGGACGCTGAGGCGGGGCCTACCGTCGTTGGCACGCGAATGGATGACTACACATGAGTATTTGGTACTGCGTTCGCACTGACGAACGTGCCGTCGACATTTCCGGGAGCGATACACTCTCGTTCCTACAAACCAAACTTACCGCGGATACCCGCCGTTGGCGGATGACGGGTGGAGGTTACGGTGTATCCACCGACATCAACGGTAAAGTGCTCTTTGATGGCACGTTTGGAATGAACGGCGGCGGCGTCCTCGCGGTTCTACCGGCAACTCACACGGAGTTCGCGCTCGCTCATATCGATCGCTACGTCATTATGGAGGACGTCGAGGCGACGCTTTCGGAAGACGTCGTGGTCGAGTTTCCGCTCGAAGCGGCTTCAGAACTGGGGCTTCGCATCGATAGCGAAGAGCCGGGTCACGTGCTCAAGTTTGAATTCGGCGGTCACACTGGCCGTGGGTTTCAGGCAACCGGTTCGACTACTGCAGGTGATCGCGTCCTGGTACTGGTGTCCGCGGATGCAGTTGAAGCGCTGGCGAACCACGTCAACGCCGTTGAGAGAGATCTCGAAGACCGAATTCGCGAAGAAGTTGTTCTTGGCGTCCCACGGATCGACCGTGACTTCTTCGTGAACAAGACGGTTCCTGTTGAGGCTGGACTCTGGAACGGCGTCAGCCTGAGCAAGGGGTGCTACCTCGGCCAAGAGATCTTGGAGCGGCTCTTTTCGCTCGGCAGTGCGTCTCGCAGACTCGTGATGTTTGGCATCGAAGGGGCAGTGGTTGCGCCGGGAACGGTCATTCGAGCCGGCGAGAAAGTGGCCGGCGAAGTGACCTCCTGCACCGAGAGCGCGGCCGGGACTGTCGGACTCGTGTATATCAAGCGGAAGTTCGCAGACGCCAACCTCACCCTCGAGGACGGACGTTCGATTTCCCACAACGGATTTGTGGGCGGCGACTGGCCCCAAGAACCATGAAACCCTTCCTTCTGCTCTTGCCTCTATTCGCGCTCGCCGCGTGTGGACCGAAGGCGCCCTCGTGCGCGATCCCGATGACACAGGCGCTCGCGCTTGACTGGTTGGAGGGGGAATGGACCGTCACGGACCACACTGGTCAAACGGATGGCAATATCGAGTTCACGGGAGGTCGTGTCGAGACCACCTGGGAAGACGTGACGCTGCGCGGCGACTGGCAACACCGAGAGTCCACTCAGAACGCTCATTCGATTCGGTTGATCATCGACGAGGCGCTCGAGGGTGATGTTCGAGTCCGATATAGCGTCTTTGATGAAGTCGACATCACCCTGGTTTTTGCAGGTCCCGATGAACTCTACGCGCTTCAGGGCGAGGGCGTCTGGACCGTGTGGGAGCGGATGCCGCTGCTGGTGAGTGAGTGAGTAGGAGAGTCATCCTCGCATCGACTTCGCGCTACCGTCGCGCGTTGCTGGAGCGGCTCGCGCTGCCCTTTGAGTGCCAAGCGCC